>NZ_JBQHDG010000043.1:0-43008 GCF_052068095.1 Phytohabitans sp. LJ34
GGGAAAAATAAACCAAACTTGGCACTGGCTTATACAAACACCCTGTTGAGTTCTCAAAGAACAAACACACACCGCGACTTGGATCTCCTCCGAGGAGCTCCCCGCCGTGGGGCACTTGTTTTACATTACCTGACCGCTTCGTTCCCGTCAAACCGGTGTGACCCGATCTGTGGAGCTAACGACAGGTTTGTCCCGAAGTTACGGACAGCAAGAAGCTGCTGACCATGATCCTCGGGGTTTGGCAGAACCGGCCGCTCGCGGTGATCCCGCGGCTCGCCCGGTGCCCTGCCGGTCGTCAACCTTACCCGGTCGGTCTCGCGTCGCCAAATCGGCTCCGCACCGCCCGTGGGCAGGGAGAAAGTTACGTGTGCGGAGGGGACAACGTCAAATCGGCGCGCCTTGTTCCACGTCACACAACAGAGCGTCATCGCGCCATCCCGGAAACACGAACGCGGCGCCCCGCGGAAGGACGCCGCGTTCCGTGTACTCAGGCCGTGACCTCGACACCGGCGAACGTGCGCTTGCCCCGCCGCAGCACCAGGAAGCGCCCGTGCAGCAGCGCGTCCGGCGACACGGGCGCCTCGGCGTCGGTGACCCGCTCGTTGTTGACGTACGCACCCCCCTCGGCGATCGCCCTCCGGGCCTCGTTGAGGCTCGCCACCAGCCCCGCGTCGCGGAAGAGGACGGCGACCGGAGGCAGCTCACCCTGTACCCGATGCAACCCCGCCTCCGCCAGCGCGGCCTGGAGGGTCGCGGGCATGAGCGAGTCGAGCGCGCCCCGCCCGAAGAGTGCGTGGCTCGCGGCGATCACGTCGTCCGCCACGTCGGCCCCGTGTACCAGCGCGGTGAGCTCGGCCGCCAGCGCACGCTGCCCCGCACGGGCGGCCGGGCGTTCGGCGATCTCCTTCTCCAGCGCGAGCAGTTCCTCCTGCGATTTGAAGGAGAAGTACCGCAGGTACCGGCCGATGTCGCGGTCGTCGGTGTTGAACCAGAACTGGTAGAACGCGTACGGGCTGGTCATCTCGGGGTCGAGCCAGATCGCCCCACCCTCGCTCTTGCCGAACTTGGTGCCGTCACTCTTGGTCACCAGCGGCGTGGTGAACGCGTGCACCGGCCCCGCCCCCCGGCGGCGGATGAAGTCGACGCCGGCGGTGATGTTGCCCCACTGGTCGGACCCGCCGAACTGGAGCTCGCATCCGTGCCGCTCGTGCAGCTGGAAGTAGTCGTGCGCCTGGAGCAGCTGGTAACTGAACTCGGTGTAGCTGATCCCCGACTCCAGCCGCGCCTTGACCACTTCTCGAGCGAGCATGCGGTTGACCGGGAAGTGCTTGCCCACGTCGCGGAGGAACTCGACCACCGACATCGGCCCGGTCCAGTCGAGGTTGTTGACCAGGGTGGCGGCGTTGTCGCCGGTGTACGTGACGAAGGGCGCGAGCTGGTCGCGGATCCGCTCGACCCAGCCTGCGACCACCTCGGGCGGGTTGAGCGTGCGCTCGCTGCTCTCCTTGGGATCGCCGACCTGGCCGGTCGCGCCCCCGACGAGCAGCAGCGGGCGGTGCCCGGCCAGCTGCCACCGCCGCGCGGTCAGCACCTGCATCAGGGAACCGGCGTGCAAGCTGGCCGCGGTGGGGTCGAAGCCGACATAGAACGTCACCGGCCCGGCGGCCACTCGGGCACGCAGCTCGTCGAGGTCGGTGGAATCCTGGATGAGGCCTCGCCAATGCAGGTCGTCGATCAGATCCGTCACGGTCGGTATTGTCCCCCATCGCCCGGACGGGTCCGCCACCCGGTTTCACGCCGGCACGCCGAAGGCCTTCCGCAGGTACTCCGCCACCCGCGCGGTCGCCTCCCGGGCCGCCGCGAGCGTGCCGGTCATCGTGAAGAAGCCGTGGGTCATGCCGTCGTAGCGGGCCAGCTCGACCGGCACCCCGGCGGCGCGCAGGCGCTCGGCGTACTGCTCGCCCTCGTCGCGGAGCGGGTCGTACTCGGCGGTGACCACCAGGGCCGGCGGAAGGCCGCTCAACGAGTCCGCGCGCAGCGGGGAGGCGAGCGGGTCGCCGGCGTCGGCCGGGTCGGCGAGGTAGTGGCCCCAGTACCAGTCGACGGAGGTGCGGTTGAAGAAGAACGGGTCGGTGTTGTCGCGCATCGACGGGGTGTCGGCGCCGTAGGCCACGTTGGGGTAGACCAGCACCTGGGCGGCGAGCGCCGGGCCGGCGTCGCGCGCCTGGAGGGTGACGGCGGCGGCGAGGTTGCCACCCGCGCTGTCGCCGGCCACCGCGAGGCGGGCCGGGTCGCCACCGAGCTCGGCCGCGTGCGCCGCCAGCCACGTCACCGCGGCGTGGCAGTCGCGCGGCGCGGCCGGAAACGGGTGCTCGGGGGCGAGTCGGTAGGCCACCGAGACGACCAGGCAACCCGCGTCGGCGCAGAGCCGCCGGCAGATGCCGTCGCTCGTCTCGAGGCTGCCCAGGACCCAGCCGCCGCCGAAGAAGTACGCGAGGAGCGGCAGCGGGCCGTCGGGAGCGCCGGCCGGACGGTACAGGCGGGCGTCGAGGTCGCTGTCGGGGCCGGGGATGCGCAGCGGGACCACGTCGCCGACCGGATGGGCGGCGCCGCGATCGGCCTTGATGGACGCGAGGTCGGCCGCGCGGGCCTCGGCGATGGACATCTCGTAGAGCGGGCGGGCGCCGGAAGCGGCGCGGTGTGCGCGCATCAACGCGAGCTGCGGATGCAGGGGCATCGGTGTCCTCCTAGCCACTTTCGACGGCTCCTGGAGGTGCCGTCGATACGGTGAGAAAACCGAAACCCAATCCCCGCAACGCATACTCCTACAGAGGTCCCGCCCGTGCAACTCACCGACCTGCATGGCTCGTTGAGTGACCCGCTGCTCGACACGATGAACTTTCTCAACGAGGTGACCGCCCGTTTCCCCGACGCGGTCTCCTTCGCGCCCGGCCGGCCGTACGACGAGCCCTTCGACCCGAGCGTCGTGGCGGGTTACCTCGACGCGTACGCGAAGTACCTGGAGCGCGACCGCGGCCTGTCACAGCGGCAGGTCGGCGGCCTGTTGTTCCAGTATGGACGGACGAAGGGGCAGATCCACGAGCTGGTCGCCGCCACCGTGGCCAACGACGAGGGCATCGAGGTGTCACCCGAGTCCATCGTGGTCACCGTCGGCGCGCAGGAGGGCATGCTGCTCGCGCTCCGGGCCCTGTTTCGCGACTCAGCCGACGTCCTGCTCGTCGCCTCCCCTTGCTACGTCGGCATCACCGGCGCCGCCCGCCTCCTCGACATCGCCGTCGAGCCGGTGCCGGAGGGACCGTCCGGTGTGGACGCCGCCGCGGTGGGCGCCGCCGCGGCCCGGGTGCGCGCGAGCGGGCGCCGGCCCCGCGCGCTCTACGCGGTGCCCGACTTCGCCAACCCGTCCGGCACGAGCATGCCGGAAGGCGCGCGCCGGGAGCTCCTCGCGACGGCGGTCGAGGAAGACCTCTACGTGTTGGAGGACAACCCGTACGGGCTCTTCTCCCGCACCGGCGCCCGCACACCCACGCTCAAGCAGCTCGACGAGCACCGCCGCACCATCTACCTCGGCTCGTTCGCGAAGACGTGCTTTCCCGGGGCGCGGGTGGGATACGCGATCGCGGACCAGCCGGTGGTCGGCCCCGACGGCGGCGTCACGCTCCTCGCCGACCAGCTCTCCAAGATCAAGAGCATGACCACCGTGAATACGTCGCCGCTGGCACAGGCGGCGATCGGCGGGATGCTCGTCACCTACGGCTGCCGGCTGCGGGCGCTCAACGAGGAGCGGATCCGGCGCTACCGCGAGCGGCTCGTCGCGCTGCTCGCGGCCCTGCGCCGGCACTTCGGTGACGACGGCGCGGTCAGCTGGAACGTGCCGGACGGCGGGTTCTTCCTCGTGGTGAGCCTGCCCTTCGTGGCGGACGAGGCGGCGCTCACCCGCTCGGCGCGCGACCACGGGGTGCTGTGGACGCCGATGAGCTACTTCTACGCCGGCGCGGGCGGCGAGCGGCAGATCCGCCTCTCGTGCAGCTACCTGGAGGTGGCGGAGATCGACGACGGGGTGCGCAGGCTGCGGGAGTTCACCAGAGCGCATAGATAAGCTTGACTGGATTGAAACGGTTCGATACGGTGCCGGCACGTCCGGAAAGCCCTTTCCCTTCCTGAAAGGCGGGCACCGTGAAACCACGATGGCTGGTCCTCCTCACCACGGCCGCGCTGGCCGTCCCCGGCGCCGCCTACGCCGCGACGGCGCCGGAAGCGCCGCCGGTCACCACCCTGGCCGCGTGCGGTGACGGGTCGTTCAACGCCGAGGCCGTGCTCAGCGGCAGCACCTGGACCTCGCGCAACGGCAGCCGCACCGTCTACACCGGCTCCGACATGCGCGCCGCCGTACAGGCCGCGCTGGACAGCCTCACCGCCGGCCGCACTTCCAAGCAGTCGGTGGTCGTGCGCGGCTCCGGCACGATGAGCGCCGGCTCGCGCATCTCCGTGCCCAGCTACACGATCCTCGACGTCTGCGGCGCCATCACCGTAAACGGCTCGGGCTCCGGCGACCAGGCGCCCATCTACTCCCGCGGCACCCGCGACATCGAGGTGCGCCACCTCCAGGTGCGCGGCGCGCCGCTCTACGGGATCTTCATGCGCAACGTGAACAACCTCGTGCTCGGCCAGATCGACATGCGCCTGTCCGGCGGGCTCGCGGTGCGCATCGACAACCACGGCGGCGACCGCGCGGTCAAGGTGCGCAACATCCGGATCGACAACGTGTACGTCGAGGGCGCGACGAACCAGGGCGTGGAGACGTACGGCGTCGACGGGCTGACCGTCGGCACAGTCACCGCCCGCCGCGTCGGCTACTCCGGGCTGCTGCTCAACGACACCATCAACGCCACCATCGGTACGGTCGACGCGGACAACGTGGCAGCCGGCACCGGATACGCGGCGTTCCGGATGGCCAACCGCAACGGGCGGATCGGCAGCAGCTACCCGACCAACATCCGGGTCGGCAACGTCATCGCGCGTGGTGGCGGGCGTGGCATCTTCTGCGTCTCGGAGAGCGGCGGCGCGGTCATCGACCGGATCACGCTGAGCAACAACGGCAACAACTCGATCCTGGTGGAAAACTGCTACAACGTGACGGTAGCGGCGCAGAGCGGCACGATCAGCGGCGGTGGCGAGGTGCGGATCGCGGCGCGGACGGAGTTCGCGCCGTCGTCCAACATCACGTTCCAGAACCTGACCGTGAGCAACACGAACATCCGGTGGAGCCCCTGCACCGGCAGCAACAACGTGGTCCGCAACGTGACCCGCAACAGCTCCAACCTCTACTGGTGCTGAGCACCGGCGAGTAGCGCGGAATCCACATCGGAGAGTCGGGGGCGTCCGGAGAGGACCATCGCCTCCTCGAGCTCGGCGGCGAGGATGTCGAGCACCGCCCGGGCCCCCGACTCCCCGTCGACGGCCAGGCCCCACAGCGCCGGCCGGCCGACCAGCACGGCGCTCGCCCCGAGCGCGAGGGCGCGCAGCACGTCGGTGCCGGTGCGTACGCCGCCGTCGAGCAGCACCGGGCCGCGCCCGCCCACCGCGGCGGCCACCTCGGCGAGCGCGTCGACGCTCGCGACGGCGCCGTCGAGCTGGCGGCCGCCGTGGTTGGAGACCACCACACCGGCCGCGCCGTGCGCCATCGCGAGGGCCGCGTCCGCGCCGGTCAGCACGCCCTTGACCAGCACCGGCAGGTCTGTCTGAGCGCACAGCCAGGACAGGTCGGCCCAGCCGAGCGCCGGGTCGAACTGCTCCCGGGAGTGCCGCACCAGCGCCGACTCCCCCTCGACCGCCTCGTGCGACCGCGCCATCACGGCGGCGTCCACATTGGCCGCGACGATCCCCGCCGGTACGGCGAAGCCGCGCCGCACGTCGCGCAGGCGCCGCCCGACGCGGGGCGTGTCAACGGTAAGCACCAGCGCGCGGTAGCCGGCCGCCTCGGCCCGCCGGACGAGACCGGTCACGACCTCGCGGCGGCGGAACCAGTACAGCTGTAGCCACAGTGGACCCGACGCGGCGGCCGCGATCTCCTCCAGCGTGCGGCTGGCGAAGACGCTTACCACGAGCAGCCCGGCGGCGCGCGCCGTCGCCACCTCGCCCTCCGGGTGGGCCAGTTGGTGGTACGCGACGGGAGCGACACCGATCGGCGCGCGCAGCGGGGCGCCGAAAAGCTCCGTCGACGTGTCCGGCCGCGACACGTCCACGAAGAACCGGGGGCGCAGGGCGAGCCGGGCGAAGGCCTCCCGGTTGGCGGCGAGCGTCCGCTCCTCTCCGCTCCCGCCGCAGATGTAGTCCCAGATCCCCTCGGGCAGGCGCTCGCGGGCGGCCGCCTCGTACTCGGCCACGCTCAGCAGGGTGTCCACGGTGGTCTCCTAGCCGGTCTCGAGCGCGGACGGAAAGGATATGGGTGTGGACGAGGTGTGCGTGTGGCTGGTGCGTTCACCGCTGCCGGACGCCGTGCTCGACCGCCTGGCCGGCCTGCTCGACCCGCGCGAGCGCGACCGCGCCGCCGCGCTCGACCCGGTGGGGCGGCGGCGGTTCGTCGCCGCGCACGGCGCCGCGCGGGTGCTCGTCGCCGAGCGGGTCGGCACCGCGCCGCGGGACGTGCGGTGGGAGTACGGGCCGCACGGCAAGCCCGAGGTCGACGGCGTGCGGATGAGCCTCTCCCACTCCGGCGACCTGGCCGCGGTGGCGCTCACCCCCGCGCGGGCGGTCGGTGTCGACGTGCAGCGGCACACGCCGGGCCTCGACACGCGTGCCATGGCGGTGCGGTATTTTCCGGCCGACGAAGCCCGCCTCGTCACCGGCGCCGCGGTCTTCGCCACGCTGTGGGCGCGCAAGGAGGCGTGCGTCAAGGCGACCGGTGGGCGGCTCACCCAGGGGCTCGCGCTCCCGGTGGCCGCCGGCCCGGTGGTCCGCGGCGCGTACCACGTCGTGGACCTGCCGGTGCCGGACGGCTTCGCCGGCGCGGTCGCGCTCCACGGGCCGGAGCCCCTGCGGGTCAGCACCGCGTGGTGGTCAGTCACGGAGTGAGCGGCCGGTCTTGGCCAGGAAGACGTCGTCGAGGCTGGGCCGGTGCAGCTGGATCGAGTCGAGGTCGAGGTGGGCACCGTCGAGCGCGCGCATGACCTGCGGGATCGCGGTGGCGCCGTCGTCCACGTACAACCGGAGGCCGGCGGCGTCGGTCTCCAGCTTGCGCACGTACGTCGCGCCGTCGAGCAACTCCGCCGCCTTGGGGGTGGCCCCGTTGAGGCCGACCACGAGCACGTCGCCGGTGATCTCCCGCTTGAGCTGCTCCGGTGACCCTTCGGTGACGATCTCGCCGTTGTCGATGATGGCGATCCGGTCGCAGAGCGCGTCGGCCTCGTCGAGGTAGTGCGTGGTGAGGAAGACGGTCATCCCGCCGTCGCGCAGCCGCCGGATCTCGTCCCACATGTGCGCCCGGCTCTGCGGGTCGAGCCCGGTGGTCGGCTCGTCGAGAAACACCAGCCGCGGCCGGTGGATGATGCCGAGCGCGATGTCGACGCGGCGCCGCTGCCCGCCGGAGTACGTGCGGCAGGGACGGTCGGCGTACTCGGTCAGCTGGAACGCCTCCAGCGCGTCGGCCGCCCGCCGCCGCGCCTCCGCCTTGCTGAAGCCGTGCATGCGCGCGTGCAGGACGAGCTCCTCGCGGGCGGTGGAGTCCTCCCACGTGCTGCCGCCCTGCGCCACGTATCCCACCCGCACGCGCACCTGCGCCGGGTCGCCGAGCAGGTCGACGCCGGCGATCGTCGCCTCACCGCCGTCGGGCTGGATGAGCGTGGTGAGCATCTGGAGCGTGGTGGTCTTGCCAGCGCCATTCGGCCCGAGGAAGCCGAAGATCTCGCCCTCTTTGACGTCGAGGTCGACGCCGCGCACCGCCTCGACGACCGTGGCCTTGCGACCCCGACCGGACCGGTAGGACTTGCGCAGGCCTCTGGTCACAATCATGGCCCTCACTTTATGTGCCGGCTCTCGAAGTCCCGTGGAAGTGGGCTAAAGGCCGCTCCCGCCTTGTTCCGCAACGGGATACCGTGAGACCACTATGGACACCCTGCGAGAGATCGCCGGCATGCTGCGCGATGTCACCGGCGAGGACGAGCGGTGGGCCGCGGCGGTCACACCGGAGAGCCGGCTCGAAGACGACCTGCGGCTGGAGAGCGTGGAAGTGGCCGCGCTGGGCGAGGCGCTGCACGCGCGGTGGGGCGTCGACCTGCCGGCGTACCTCGCCGACCTCGACCTCGACCAGCTGGTCGACCTGAAGGTCGGCGACCTCGCGAGGCTGGTGCGCGCGTGAGCCGTTTCCTCTTCGTCGCGCCGCCGCTGGCCGGCCACGTGTACGCGGCCGGTGCCGTCGCGAGCGCGCTCGCCGAGCGGGGACACGACGTGGCCTGGGCCGGCCCGGAGACCACGCTGCGCCGCATGCTCGGCGACGGCATGACCGTGTACTCCACCGGCATGCGCCCGTACCGGGGGCAGCGCGACCGCGGCTTCCGGGCGGTGCGCTCGCTGTGGGAGGGCTTCGTGCTGCCATACGCGACGTTCACGCTGCCGGCCGTGGAGAAGGCACTCGCTGCCTTCGGCCCGGACGTGGTGGCCGCCGACCAGCACGCGCTCGCCGGCGCCGTGGCCGCGCACCGGCACGGCGTGCGCTGGGCCAGCCTCGCGCCGCAGTCGATGGAGCTGACCCGCCCCTTCCACGCACTGCCCAAAGTGGAGGAATGGATCCGGCGCGGCATCGACAACGCCGGTCTGTCCATCGGAGACGGCGCCGACCCGCGCTTTTCGCCGCACCTGGTGCTGGCGTTCACCAGTCGGGCACTGACCGGAGCGCACGACTTCCCGCCGCACTACGCGCTCGTCGGGCCGGCGCTCGGCACCCGTGCGGCCGCGCCGGACTTCCCGTGGGACGCCCTCGACCCGGCCCGGCGGGCGGTGCTCGTCACGATGGGCACGCTCGCCGAAGACGTGGCCCGCGACTTCTACCCCCGGATGGTCGGGGCGCTGCGGGCGCTGGAGGGCCGCGTCCAGGCGGTCGTCGCCGCGCCGCCGGGCGCCGTGCCCGACCCGCCGCCCGGCACGATCGTGCTGCCCCAGGTGCCCGTGCTGGCGCTGCTGCCCCGCCTCGCCGCGGTCGTCTGCCACGCCGGGCTCAACACGGTCTGCGAGGCGCTCGCCCACGGCGTGCCCCTCGTCGTCGCGCCCATCAAGCACGACCAGCCGGTCACCGCCGCCCAGGTGGTCGCGGCCGGCGCGGGGCTCCGGGTGCGGTTCGGCCGTTCCGGCGCGGACGAGCTCGCGGCCGCGCTCACGGCGGTGCTCGACGAGCCCGGCTACGCGGCCGCGGCCGGGCGGGTGCGGGATTCGTTCGCCGCGGCCGGGGGTGCCCCGGCCGCGGCGTCACACCTGGAACGGCTTGCCGCTAGCTCGTGACAGCGGCCGCGCGCGCACGCCGGCCGCCCAGGGTGGACCGCCCGCCACGAGGACGCTGGCGGGCGGCCCATCGGTCGCGACTCCCAGGGGTCAGCTCTTGACGACCGCCTGGATCGCCGCGACCAGCTGAGCGCGGCTGGGCTGCACCGCGAGGTCGAGCTCGGGAGCACAACCCACCACCACCGCCGCGTCCGGGCGGGTGACCCGCTTGGGCGGGGCCACCAGCCGCATCTCCTCGGCCGCGGTGGCGAGCACCTCGGCGCCCACGCCGCAGAACCGGTTGCCGTCGTCGAACACGACGAGCCGGCCGGTGCGCTCCACCGACGCGGCCAGGCCGGCCCAGTCGAACGGATGCAGCGAGCGCGGGTCGAACACCTCCACCGACACGTCCTCGGCCAGCTCGCCGGCGACCGCGAGCGCCTCGTGCACCAGGTGGCCGACCGCGAGGACGGTCACGTCGGTGCCGGAACGGCAGACCCGCCCCACGCCGAGCGGGATCGGCGCGAGGTCCACGTAGGACACGTCCTCGCGCAGGGCGAGGGCCGGCATCGGGCAGAAGACGACGACCGGGTCGTCGTCGCGGATCGCGGACAGGAAGAGGCCGTACGCGTCCGTCGGGGTCGCCGGGATCACCGTCTTCACGCCGAGGTGGGCGAAGACCCCGTACGGCTGGTCGGAGTGCTGTGCGCCCCAGCCCGGGCGCCAGCCGGTGCCCGGCAGCAGGTACGTCACCGGCACCGTCACCTGGCCGGCGCTCATCAGCCGAAACTTGTTGGCCTGGTTGGCGATCTGTTCCAGCACGAGCAGCAGCAGGAACGGAATCTGGTACTCCACCACCGGCCGCTTGCCACCCATCGCCGCGCCGGTGGCGAAGTTGGTGAAACCCTGCTCGGACAGGGGCGTCTCGAGCACCCGGTCGGGAAACCTGTCGAGCAGGCCGGTGGTGACGTTGTTGAGCGCGAACTTGATGTCCTCACCGAGCACGAAGACGTCGGGATCGCGCTCCATCTCGTCGGTGAGCGCCCGGTTGAGGGCCTTGGCGTACGACAGCTTAGGCATGCGAAACTCCCGCGCGGAGGCGTACCGGCGTGGCGTAGAGGTAGTCGAACGCGTCCGCCGGGTCCGGCCGCGGGCTCTCCAGCGCGAAGCGCACCGCCGCGTCGAGCACCTCCTCGATCTCCGCGTCGATCGCCTCGCGGAGGGGCAGTGGCACGCGGGCGGACTGGATGGCGAGCGGGTCGCGCTCCCGCCACCGGGCCACCTCGGCCTCTTCCCGGTAGGCCAGGCGCATCCGCCGCTCGAAGGTGTGGTGTCCCTCGTACCGGTAGGTGGTGAACTCCACCAGCGACGGCCCGCCGCCGCTCCGGGCCCGGTCCACCGCGGCGGCCATCGCGTCGTACACCACCTCGGCGTCCTGTCCGTCGACAGTAGACGCCGGGATGCCGAACGCCTCGGCCCGCCCGACGACCGAGCCGGCGATCGCGGCACCGGCCGGCAGGGTCGTGGCGTACCCGTTGTTCTCGCACACGAACACGACCGGCACCCGCCACAGCGAGGCGAGGTTGAACGACTCCAGCAGCGCGCCCTGGGTCACCGCACCGTCGCCGAAGACGCTCACCGCGATCCGGTCGCCGTCGCGGGCCAGCGCCCAGCCCAGACCGGTCGCGATCGCCGCGCCGTGGCCGACCGTTCCGCTCGCGCCCCAGATGCCGGCGGACAGGTCGGACGGGTGGAACGAGCCGGCCCGCCCGCGGTCGATGCCGCCGACCCGGCCGGTCAGCTCGGCGAGAAACCGGCCCGGGTCGCTCCCCCGGGCCAGGAAGTGGCCGTGGCCGCGGTGGTTGCTCAGCAGGGCGTCGTCGGGGCGCAGCGCGGCGCACACGCCGGCCGCGACACCCTCCTGCCCGATGCAGGGGTGGATGCCGCTGCCGATGTCGCCGGAGCGGACCAGGTCGATACACCGCTCCTCGAAGCGGCGGATCAGCCGCATCGTGCCGTACAAAGCCTCCGGAGCCGGGCGCTGAGCCTTCCACGCTCCGCCGCTCGGCGCTCGTCCGCCGTCGTGGTCAAGGCCCGTGGCCTCGCGGCTCCCGCTCACCCGTCAGACCGCCTTGATGGCGGCGAGGATGCCGTCCCAGAAGGCGTACCGGGCGGTGAGGGCGTGGTTGACCGTGTCGGCGGCCTCCCGCCACTTCGCCTCGTCGTCGCCGCAGAGGTCGGTGACCATCTGCATGGCCATCGGCGTGTGCTCCTCGCCGTCGACCTCGATGTGGCGCTCCAGGTAGTCGACGAACGTGTCCAGCTTCGCGCCGCGCTCCTTGACCGCCACCACCTGGGTGAACATGTCCGGGATCAGGTCCTCCCGGCCGAACGCGAACGCCGCCGCCTGGCAGTGCACCGGCGCGTCCTCGATAAAACCCCACGTCGCCCGCACGAACTCGGCCGCCGGGGCCGGCACGCCCGCGCTGTCGAGGGCCGCCTTCACGTGTACCCCCGAGCGGATCAGGTCGATGAACGCGCCCACCACCGAAGTGTCCGCACCCGACTCGACCATGCCCTCGACGTAGAGCTCGAAGTGGCTGATGAACCCGCCGTGCAGTTCGTCGCTCTCCTCGACCAGCACGATGTCGTTGATGAGCCGGCGGCTGCCGGGCGGGCCGGTGGGCACCCACGGCACGCGTACACAGGTGAGGTTGCGCTGGAGCGACTTGAGCAGCGACATGAAGTCCCACACCGCGAAGACGTGGTGCTCCATGAACGTGACGATCGCCGCCTGGCTGTCGAGGTTGGCGTAGAGCGGGTGGGTGACGACCCGGGCGCGGGCGTCGTCGACGGCGCTCTCCAGGCGGCTGATGCCAGGGTGCGTCTGACCCCAGTCGTATCGGGACATGCGGGACCTCCTAGACCTGAGACCGGAAGAGCACCGGGCAGAACTCGGGATCGCTGTAGTCGGGCGCGCCCTCGGCCGTCCGGCGGACGAAGTGGTCGTGGTTGTACAGCACCGGCGTGCCGTCCGACAGGGTGTGGTAGCGGTGGCGGTTGTCGCCGTCCTGTAGGTGCAGCGAGATCGCGCGGCGCGGCTGGCCGGACCGGTTGGCACCGCTGCCGTGGTACGTCCGGCAGTGGTGGAAGCTCATGTGTCCCTTGGGGATCACCATCGGCACGGTGCGCATCTCGGTGCCGTTGTAGCGGGCGTTCTCCCGGACCAGCTCGTCGAGCTCGGCCGCGTCGCGATCGGCGAAGTGCCGGGCGGTGCTGTCGCCGCCGCCGAACTCCTTCCACCGGTGGCTGCCGTCGACCATCGTGATGGTGCCCATCTCCTCGCCGCAGTCGTGAAACGGGATGAAGGCGGTCAGCATCCGGTCGGACGTGCAGGTCTGCCAGTAGTGCCGGTCGAAGTGCCAGGGCACGAGGTTGCTTGGCTCCTCCGGCCGCGGCGGCTTGTAGATGAGCGTGGCCTGGAAGAGGCGGATCTCGTCGGCGCGGGCCAGCCGCGCGGCCACCGCGCCCACGATCGGCTTGCGCAGGATCGCCGCGATCGGGTCGCTCTCGTAGTGGATGTAGTCGTTGTGCCGCTGCACCGCCCCATTGGACGGCTCCCAGTAGGCCAGTGTGGACGGTCGCTTGCCGAGCCGCCGGCTGCGGGCGCCGGCGTAGAACGCCTCGCTCTCCGCGACCAGCGCGTCGACCTCCGCGTCGGTGAAGAGCTTCTTGGACAGGTACCAGCCGTGCTCCTCGTACGACCGCACATCGGCCTCGGACGGTAGGAGGTCCTCCTCCACCGGGATCGTGGTAGTCATTTCGGTCCCTTCCGGACGGTCAAACCCGCGTCTCCGCGGCGGCCCGCGCCCGCTCCTTGGCCTCGTACAGGGCCCTGATGTTGTTGCTTCCGAACGTGAGCGCCCCGTGCCGCTCGATGAGCTCGAAGAAGAACGTGCGGCGTTCCACCGTGGACTCGGTGAAGATCTGGAACATCTCGCCCCAGTGGTCGCGGTCGACGAGGATGTTGCCGGCGCGCAGCGCCGCGACGGAGAGGCTGACCTCGCCGAGCCGCCGCTCGATCGCGTCGTAGTAGCTGCCGGGCGTCCTGAGGAAGCGCACGCCGCGGGCGCCGAGCGCGGCGACCGCACCGGCGATGTCGCGCGTGCTGAGCGCCAGGTGCTGCACGCCGGCGCCGCCGTTGGCGCGCAGGAAGTCGTCGAGCTGGCCCGGCTTGCGCGCCGGGTCGGGCGACACGATCGTGAACGTGACCTCGCCCGAGGCGCTCTGCACCACCTTGGAGTCCATCGCCTGGTCGCCGACCTCGACCCGCTCCTCGAAGATCTCCTTGAAGCCGAAGACCTCGGTGTAGAAGCGGACGGTCTCGTCGAGCGCGCCGCCGGCCACGCACAGCGCCGTGTGGTCGAGGATCTCCAGCATGTCCACATCGGATGGCGCCCCGGCTGGCAGCGGCTCGATGGCGCCCGGCAGGAACTCCTCGCCGCGCCGCTCGACGAACCGGTGCGCGAGCGCGCCGGGGCCGGAGACGTCTGCGGTCACCACGTCCGGTCCCCAGGACCGCGGCTCGGCGACCGATGTAGCGCCCCGGCTCAGCGCCTCCTCGTAGGCCTCGGCGGCGTCGGCCACGCGCAGGGCTATCCGGGCCACCCCGTCGCCGTGCCGCTCCACGTGGGCGGCGACCGGGTGTGCCGGGTCGGTGGCGGCGGTGACGAGCAGGCGGATGCCGCCCTGCCCGAGCAGGATGGTGCGCTGGCCGGGCAGGCCCGGCCCGCTCTCGCCGAGGCGGCGGAAGCCGTACGCCTCGACGAGTGGCCGGGCCGTCTCCTCCGCGTCGGTTACGTAGAACTCGACGTGGTCGACAATCGTCACGTCCATCATGGACCTCCGGGGTGGGCGAGCGCGAGGCTGACGTTGTGCCCGCCGAACGCGAACGAGTTGGAGAGCGCGACGCCGGCGGCCGCCTCGCGGGGTGCCTTGCGGACGTGGTCGAGGTCGCACTCGGGATCGGGGTCGTCGAGGTTGTGCGTCGGCGGCAGCACGCCGCGGCGCAGCGCGAGCGCCGTCGCGGCGGCTTCCACGGCGCCGGCGGCGGCGAGCAGGTGGCCGGTGACGCCCTTGACCGAGCTGACCGCGGGCGTGTGCGCGCCGAAGACGGCCCGGATCGCGCGGGCCTCGGCGGCGTCGCCGCGCTTGGTGCCGGTGCCGTGGGCGTTCACGTAGCCGACGTCGGCCGGTGCCAGCCCGGCGTCGGTGAGGGCCAGCCGCATGGCGGTCACGGCTCCGGTGCCGTCGGCCCGCGGCGCGGTCGGGTGGTACGCGTCGGTGGCCACACCCCAGCCGGCGACCTCCGCGTACGCGGGGCGGCCGCGGGCGGCGGCGTGCTCGGCGCGCTCCACGACGAGCACGCCCGCGCCTTCGCCGAGCACGAAGCCGTTGCGCCGCCGGTCGAACGGGCGGCTCGCCTCGGCCGGTGCGGCCCAGCCGCCGGCGAGCGCCCGCGAGTTGCGAAACGTCGTGGCGGCGGTGGGCAGCAGGGGTGCCTCGGCGCCGCCGCAGACCACCACGTCGGCGAGCCCGTCCCGGACGAGGCGCAGCGCCTCGGCGACCGCGTACGCCCCGGAGGCGCACGCCGTGGAGATGGTCGAGCTGTAGCCGCGCACGCCGTGCTTGATGGCGATCCGGGCGGTGGCCATGTTGGGCAGCATCCCGGCCAGCAGGTACGGGCTGACCGCGGTGTGGCCGCTCGCCTCCCGGGCCAGTGCCTCCGCCTCGAACATGCCCAGGCCGCCGAACGCGTTCGCCAGCACCACGGCGGTGCGTGCCGGGTCGGCGTCCCGCCCGACGGCGATGCCCGCGTCGGCGAGGGCGGTGTCGGCGGCGGCCATGGCGAGCACCACGAACCGGTCCACCCGCCGCGCCTCGGCGGGCGGGAGCACGGTGGCCGGGTCGACGTCCGGCGCGAACCCGGCCGCCTCGAGGATCCCGGCGAGCGGGTGGGTGTCCGCCGGCCGGCGAAGCCCGGACCGGCCGGCGCACACCCCGTCGAAGAACCCGGCGGCGTCGGCACCGAGCGGCGTGAGCAGCCCGATCCCGGTGATCACCGCACGGCGTCTCACCGCGCCACCCCGACGTCGTCGGCGGGACGGCTCGGTCCGGACGCCGCCGCGCCAACTCGCTCACTCACTTAACCGCACCGTCCAACGAGGACGCGCGGGCCGAGACGTCGGCCGCGAACTCGCCGAGCGTCATGATGGCCAGCCGTTCCATGTCCTCCTCGCCGAACTTCACGCCGTACGCGTCCTCGACGCGCAGGGCCAGCTCGGCGACGGCGAGGGAGTCGAGGTCGACGCCGGCCGGCCCGAAGACCGTGTCAGCGCCGGCACCGTCGACGTCGAAGTTCATCTGGCGCAGGGACTCGATGGTGAACGCGACCACGTCAGCGGACATCGGCGGCGCCTCCTTTCACGCGGTAGGTGACTCGTGTACGGGTATTGCCGGTCGAAGCGGCGGGGTTGGGAACGCCGCCGCGCGCAGGGCCGGTACGGCGCGGACGAGCTTGCCGGTGGCGGTGCGGGGCAGCCGCGGCACCAAGGTGAGCCGGCGCGGCCGCTTGTATCCGGCCAGCCGCCCGGCGAGCGCCTCCTTCAGCGCCGGCAGCCCGGCCGTGCCGGTGTCGTGCACGACGAACGCCTCGATCGCGCCGTCCCACGCGACCACGACCTCGACGACCCCGGGCAGCCCGGCGATGGCCTGCTCGACCTCGGTCAGGTCGACCTTGAGCCCGCCGACCGACACCTGCGAGTCGAGCCGGCCGCGGATGGTGACGAGCCCGGTCTCCGGGTCGACGTCGCCGGCGTCGCGGGTGTGCAGCCAGCCGTCGACCCAGCGGGTCGGGTCGCTCAGCCCCACGTACGGGCTGGCGCCGGCGGCGAGCAGGATCTCGCCGCCCTCCGCGCGCAGCGCCATGCCGGGTGCGGGCGCGAGCGCCGGCCGGTGCTGTCCAAAGAGGTCGGTCGCGATGACGCCGGCCTCGGTCATCCCGTACATGTTTCCCAGGGGTACGGGCCAGCGGGCGGCGAACGCCTCGCGGATGGAGGGGCGGACCAGCTCGCCGCCGACCGTCATCCGCTTGAGCTGCGGCAGCCGCCGGGACCGGTCGGCCGCGGCGAGGAACTCGATGTGGAACGGCACGCCGAGCACCGTGGCCGGCTCCGGGCCGGACGCCACCGCGTCGAGGATCGCGTCGGTGGACAGGAAGCTCGGCACGACGAGCGTGGCGCCGGTGTGCAGCCCGTAGAGTAGGCCGCCGACCAGGCCGAGCACGTGCACCGTCGAGGCGAGCAGCACGATCCGCTCGCCCGGCTCGGGTACGCCCTCGACGAGCCGGTAGCGCTCGACCTCGGAGACGAGACTGGCGGAGGTGCGGCCGATCACTTTGGACGGTCCGGTGGAGCCGGAGCTGAGCTGGAGCAGCGCGTGCGGCGTGCGCGCGGGCTGGCCCGGGTGCTCGGCGACGACGGGCGCACCGTCCGACATGGACACGACCAGCTGCGGCGCGATCCGGGCCAGGGCACCGTCGACCTCGTGCTGGGTGAGCCGGTGGTCGAGCAACGCCACCTGCGCGCCGACCGTCCAGGCGGCGAGCAGGCTTTCCGCGTACACGATGCCGGGTGGCAGCCGGAGTGCCACCGTGCCGCCCGCGCGCAGGCCCGCCGCGCGGAGGTCGGTGGCCCTTGCGGCGACGCGCCGCCGCAGCTCGCGGCGGGTGATCGGCGCGCCGAGGCGGAGGCACTCCTCGTCGTCGCGCCCGGCGAGCAGATAGGCGCCCACCCATTCCCCGTCGAATGGGTCGATACCGATGCCGGCCGGCACGCCAGGAAACACAATGGCCCCCATAGAAAGTATTCACGCCGCGCTTTTGCGAAGGGTTTTGGCGGCGATCGGGCCGAACGCTAACAGCGCCTTTCCAGGGGGGTCAACCATGCCGAAAGGCCGCCCGGCGGCGACTCTTCGCGATCGCCGACCTAAGCGGCCTTCCGGAAACTCTCCCAAGCTGCGAAAACGTGGCCGACATCATCGGCGGCCTGCTTACTGTTCGTATTAGCGATCCATTCGCGAGGCGACCGCCAGGCAAACCGCGAGAGGGGATCTTCCCAGGTTCTAGCGATAGTCGACGTGGTCGCGAGACGGCGATTGACGGGTGCGCGGCGACTTACCTGACGGTGATCTGGTCGAGTAGCTGCGCGAGCCCGTCGGTGCGGGGGGCGACCTCGAGTGCGGGGTCGTCACTGAGGATGGCCTGTTGAAGCAGGTGCAGCCGCTTGGAAGGCTCCAGACCGAGCTCTTCGGTCATGGTGTTGCGGAGCTGCTGGAAGACCCGCAGCGCCTCCTGCCTGCGGCCACTGCGGTGCAGGGCCACCATGAACTGGGCGTGCAGGTTTTCGTGGAGCCGGTGCTCCGCCATCATGCCGGCGAGGTCGGAGAGCACCTCTTGGTGGCGGCCCAGCCGCAGCCGGGCCTCGATGCCCTGCTCGACGGTCGTGAGCCGGGACTCCTCCAGCCGTTTGACCTGCGGTTGCAGGAGAGGGCCGGCCCGCACGTCGGTGAGTGCCGGACCGCGCCAGAGCGCCTGCGCCTGGGTGAGCCGCTCGGCCGCGAGGGCATTCTGGCCGGTGGCGAGCGCCTGGCGGCCCTCGCTGGAGAGCCGCTCGTAGCGCGCCAGGTCGAAGTCGTCGGAGATGCCGCGGAACAGGTATCCGCCGGGGGTGGTCACGAGGACGCTCTTGGCGACCTCGGACGCGGGGGTGGCCAGGGCGGCGCTGAACAGCTTGCGCAGGTGCAGCACGTACGTCTGGAGCGTGGTCAGGGCGCTGGCCGGGGGCTCGTGACCCCACAGCTCCTGGATCAGGGCGGTGACCGGCACGGTCTGGTTGGCTTGCAGCAGCAGCAGCGCGAGTACGGAGCGCGGCTTGGGTGCGGTGGGGGTAGCAGAGGAATCGCCACAGTTGAGCATCAATGGTCCAAGGACCCGTATTTCAAGGCCCCTTCCCATGACATAAGACATTGACATGGACCTCCGGGGGAAACGTGCGCGCGCTTGGGGTGATCAGCAATCTACCCGAGTGCGGGCACGTTTCTGCCAGAGTAGTGACCCCTCCATCCCGGAGAGTGGGCGGATTTGTTTGACTGATCGAGGAACTTGTGCCTAACCCGGCAGTGACGGGCATCGATCACCAATTGGTGAGCGCCACGAATATCCGGATTTAGCCCTCGATCACCAGTGATGGAGGCCTATGAGAGACGGCATCTGCACGTGCATTGTGGAATGCTTCCAGGGCAAGCGCTTACCCGGCCGTGCTGCCTGCGAGATGACGCTGCCGCATGAGGAACTTGCGCACCTTGCCGGTCGGTCCGACCACGATCTGGTCGTCCGGCACGGCCACGACCCTGCGCAATGTCGCGCCGGCCGCCGGGCCGAGCGCCTGGCGCACCGCGGCGGTCCGGTCGGTGTCCGGGTCCGCGCCGGCGTCCAGCATCAGCAGCACGTCGGTGACGACCCGCCCGCCCTCCCGCCCGGCCACGACCGTGCAGTCGCGCACGTCCGGGCACCGCACGAGGATCCGCTCCTCCGACTGCGCGGTGTAGAGCCAGTCGCCGCCGCCGAGGTCGACCGCGTCCACGGCCCGGTCCACGTGATAGTAGAAGCCCTCGGCGTCCCGGTACATGAGGTCACCGGTCAGGTAGTAGCCCTGGAAGCGGGTGCGGTAGGTGGTCACCGAGTCGTTCCAGTAGCCGGGCGCGAGCGTGGGCGACTTGAGACCCACGTGCCCGACCGCGCCGACCGGCACCTCCGCGCCGGTCTCCAGGTCGAGGAGGGCCACTTCGGCGAACGGGTACGGCCGGCCGACGCAGCGCCCGTAACGGTTGCTCTCGGCCGTGTGGGTGATGTGGAACGCCGAATGGCCCATCTCGGTCGATCCAATGCCGTCGATGAACCGCGAACCGGGCACACTAAGTGGACCGTCCGGTGTGTACCGCTGGTGACTGCCGACCGCGACGAGCCGCCGGATGTGCGCCTCGTGCGCCGAGTCGCCGGTGTTGAACCACACCTTGACCGAGTCGAGGTCGCGCGCGCCGAGGTCGTGGCGGGCCAGCTCGGCCCACGTCACCGCGAAGCCGAACACGCCGGTCGGCCGCCACCGCTCGATCGCGTCCAGCACGGCGGCTCCGCTGGAGGCGAAGTGTCCACCTTGGGCGGAGAGGTACAGCAGCTCGTACCGGTTGCAGAGCGCCTGGTTGACGGTGATGAGGCCGGCGGCGTGCGCGGCCGGCATGACCGACAGCTCGCGGACCGCGTGGCTCGGCCGCGGCTCGACCAGGCGCACCCGGCGGATCGCGGCGAAAAGGCTGGCGTGCGAGTGCACGACCGCCGCCGGCACCCGGGTGGTGCCCGAGGAGTGCGTGATGGCGACCGGGTCGTCGGCGTGGTGCCGGTAGTACGGCGGCGCCTGTGCCGGGTCGCCGGTGCCGGTCTCCGCGGGGTCGATGGTGGCCGTCCCCGCCAACGCCTGGCGGTGCGCCTCGTCCGCGATCACGTGCGACGCGCGCAGCCGCTCCACGAAGCCCGGCGCGACCTCGGCGGGCATGTTGCCGTTCATCAGCGCGGGGATCGCGCCGATCCGGGCCAGCGCGAAGAAGTTGAGGAACACGTCGGCGGCGGACGTGACGTACACGGCCACCGGGTCGCGCGGGCGGACGCCGTGCGCGTGCAGCCAGGCGGCCCGCGCGGCGGCCCGCTCCTCGAGCGTGCCGAGGGTCAGCGGCTCGTACGCCGGGCGCCCGTCGACCGGGGTATCGAACGTGATGCCCGGCCCGTCCGGGTCGGCGCCGTGCTCCCGAAGCTTCGGCAGCACATTGCCGGCACCCAGCTCCGGGTCGGCGACGAGGGCGGCACGGATTCTCGCTGAACGATCCCCGCGTTGCTTGCGGCCCGCGGTACGCGAGAACGCTGAGTTTGATGATTCGCTCGCAAGCTCGCTCATAGCTGTCCCCTTTAGCGGATGGTGCGCTGGAAGAGCCTGGTAGACCAGGTGATCGCGATGGCCGCCAGCACGGTGACGCCGACGAGCCCCTGCCAGATCTCGACGTCGCCGGCCCGGCCCTCGAAGAGGGAGCGCATGCCGTTGGTGACCCAGTAGAACGGGTTCCAGTCGGCGATCGCCTGGATCCACGCGGGCGCCAACGCGATCGGCAACAGCACGCCGGCGAGGAGCGCGACCGGCTGCGCCACGGTGTTCATCACCGGGCCCAGCGCGCCCTCCTTGCGCACGAGCAGCGTCACCGCGTACGACAGCGAGGTCGTCATCAGCGCGATGACGGCCAGCAGCAGGTACGCCAGCAACAGGTTGAGCACGCCGACGGAGAGCCCGAACGGCACCGCGATGACGGTGATGATGAGCGCCTGCACGAGCAGCGAGGCCACGTCGCGCAGCGCCCGGCCGAGCAGCAGCGCGGAGCGGCTCACCGGCGTCACCCGGGCCCGCTCGATGATGCCGGCGCGCAGCTCGGCGAGCAGGCCGAAGCCGGTGAAGAGGCCGCCGTACAGGCACATCACGACGAGCAGGCCGGGCACGTAGACGCGGTAGGCGTCGCCGTAGCTGTCCGCGCCCAGCGCCGGCTTGAGCATCGGCGCGAAGAGCACGAGGTAGGTGATCGGCTGAGCGAGGCCGAAGACGAGCCAGGTCCGGCTGCGCAGCATCAGGGACATCTGGCGCTGCCAGACCAGCCACGTGTCGCGGGCGAGTTTCACGGGTGGGACGGTATGGCCTTTCCTCGATGCGCAACAAGCGCCTTGACCGGACGTCAAGCCCACCACCGCTCGTACTTCGACCGGGAGTCAAGCTCCGTCTACTTAGACTCCTGCCGATGATGACCCATCGTGTTCCGGTGAGGTTCGAGGGCGACGGCAGCGGCGTCGAGGAGCTGTCGTGGGGCCAGCGTGAGCTGTGGGAGGCGATGCGCCGCCAGTTCACGTGGATGCCGATGGGATACGCGCTGCCGGTGCCGCCAGGGACCACAGTGGACGACATGGTCGCGCAGCTGCGGTTCATGATGGGCCGCTACCAGTCGATGCGCACCCGGGTGCGGCGCGACCCGGACGGCCACGACCGCCAGGTGGTCGCCGCGTCCGGCGAGATCGACCTGGAAATCGTGGACGCCTCGCCCGACGAGGATCCCGCGGCCGTCGCCGAGGCGGTGCGGCAGCGGTTCTGCGACGCCGACCACGACTTCGCCCGCGACTGGCCGGTGCGGATGGCGGTCGTGCGCCACCACGGCGTCGTCACCCACCAGGTCGTCATCGTCTGCCACCTGGTGACCGACGGCTTCGGCGCGATGGTCGTCATCCGCGAGATCGAAGACCGCGACCTGGTACACGGCCGCAGGCCCGTGCCGCCGGTCACCGCGACGGAGCCGATGGCGCAAGCCCGGTGGGAGGCCTCGCCGGCCGGGCGGCGCGAACTGGCCGCCGTGCTCCGGCGCTGGGAAGGGTTGCTGCGCACCATCCCGGCGCGCCGCTTTCCCGGCCCGGCCGACCCGCGCGAGCCGCGGCATTGGCAGGTGCGGCTCGACTCCCCCGCGACGCTGCTCGCCGTGCGGGTGATCCGCGCGCGCACCACAGTGGACAGCTCGTCGATCCTCCTCGCGCTCTTCGCCATCGCGCTCGCCCGGGTGACCGGCGCCGACCCGCTCGTGACCCGGGTGATCGCGCACAACCGTTTCCGGCGCGGGCTCGCCGAGACGGTCAGCCCGGTCACACACACCGGTCTGTGCGTCATCCCCTTGGGCGACACCACTTTCGACGAGGCGCTGGCCATGGTGCACCGCCGGGCGATGGCCGCTTACCGGTACGCGTACTACGACCCGCGCGACCTCGACGCGCTCGTCGCGCGGGTGGCCGCCGAGCGGGGCGAGGAGATCGACCTGTCCTGCTTCTTCAACGACCGCCGGCTCGCCACCCGCGACCTCACCGAGGCGCCGCCACCGGCGCCGGACGAGATCACAGCCGCGCTTGGCCGCAGCCGGCTGCGGTGGAGCCAGCAGGACAAGCCGGTCGAGCGGCTCTTCGCCACCATCAACGACGAGCCGGACACGCTCGACTACGAGGTCTTCGCGGACACCCACCACGTGGCACCCGCCGACATGGAGGCGTGCGTCCGCGGCATGGAGGCACTCGCGGTGACAGCGGCTTTCGATCCTTCGGTACGGGTTTTTCAGGGGGTGGCAGCATGATAAGCGTCTCCTTCAAGGCGGATCCGCCCGCGGACGACACCGTCGCCGAGCTTGCCTGGGGCCAGCGGGAGATCTGGACCGCGATGGTGCGCCAGGAGTGGTGGTTGCCGATCGGATACGCCCGCGCCGTGCCACCAGGCACCACAGTGGAGGATCTGGCGGACGAGGTGCGGTTCATGATGAGCCGCTACCCCACGCTCCGCACGACGCTGCGCCACGACGCGGCCGGCGAGGTCCGGCAGGTCGTCGCCGGCTCCGGCGAGATCGACGTCGAGATCGTCGACGCCGCCGACGACGAAGACCCGGCCGAGGTCGCCGACCGGGTCCGCCAGCGCTACTGGGACGGCGACTACGACCTCGTGCACGGCTGGCCGGTCTGGATCGGCATCGTCCGGCACCGGGGCGCGCCAAGCCACCTGGTGACCGTCATGACCCACCTGGTGCTCGACGCGTTCGGCGGCATGGTGATGCTGGAGGAGGCCGCGTCGCGACCCGCCGAGCCCACCGCCATGCCTCCCGTGGAGCAGGTGCGGTGGCAGTCGTCCCCCGCTGGCCAGCGGCAGAACACGGCTGCCCTGCGCCACTGGGAAAAGGTTCTCCGGACCATACCGTCCCGGCGCTTTCCGCACCGCCACGAGCCGCGCTCGCCGCGGCACTGGGAGGGCCAGTTCCGCTCCCCCGCCGCCCAGCTCGCGCTGCGCGTGCTCGCCGCACGCACCAAAGTGGACGCCTCACCGCTGCTGCTCGCCACCTGGGCCATCGCGATGGCGCGGGTGACCGGCGTCAACCCGGTCGCCGTCCAGGTGGTCGTCAACAACCGCTTCCGGCCCGGCCTCGCCCGCTCGATGAGCCCGCTCAGCCAGACTGGCATCTGCTCCATCGACCTCGCCGGCCTGAGCGTCGACGACGCGGTGCGGCTCACCGCCCGGCAGGCGATCGCCGCGTACAAGCACGCGTACTACAACCCGTCCGATGTGGACGAGCTGGTCGCGCGGCTGGGCGAGGAGCGTGGTGAGGAGTTCGACCTCGCCTGCTTCTTCAACGACCGCCGCATCGACGCGCGGGAGCAGGACGACGGACCGCCGCCCACACCCGAGGAGGTACGCGCGGCCCTGCCACACACCACGTTCACCTGGGGCAGGCGGCGGGACACCTCGTTCGAGCGGATGTTCACCCACGTGGAAAACGTGCCAGACGCGATGACGATCACCATCGCCGGCGACACCCACTACATGTCGCCGGGTGAGCTGGAGGCCGTGGTACGCGGGATGGAAGCGGTCGCGGTCGAGGCGGCGCTCGACCCGGCGGCGCGCACCGGGATATCCTCATGACCGCGCTGGAGGCCGTCGCGACGTACCTACCGGACCACCGGGTGCCGCTCGAAGAGCTGGCCGGCGAGCTCGACCTGACGCCCATGCAGGTGCGCCTGTTCCGCCGCTTCCACAAGCTCTCCGACGTGTGCCGGGCGCCCGGCGCCACGCCGCTCGACCTGCTGCTCGCCGCGGCGTCCAACCTGGACGAGCTGCCTGCCGTGCGGCACCGGGTGCGCTACGTGGTGTGGGCCCGCACGTTTCCGGTCGTGGTGCCCTACCCGCTCAACCCGCTGGACACGATGTGCCGGCTGCTGGGCCTGGACAACGCGGCCGCGTTCACGGTCACCCACCACGCCTGCGCCACCGGGCTGCTCGCGATCGACGTGGCCGGGCGGCTCCTGGCCGGGTCGCCCCCGGACTCGCTGGCCCTGGTGATGGCCGGGGAAAAGGCGTTCACGTACGACGCGCGGGTGGTGCCGGAGACCTCCGTCTTCGGCGAGGGCGCCTCCGCCTGCCTCGTGCGGCACGACGGCCCCCGCGACCGGCTGCTCGCGTACGCGGCCCACCAGCGCGGCGACTTCGACGACGAGGTCACCACGGACATCGGGCGGTTCCAGGAGGAGTTTCAGGCGTCGCTGATGGCCGCGGTGCGGTCCGCGGTCGAGCGGGCCGGGCTAGCCCTGGACGACATCACCCTGGTGCTGCCGCACAACGTCAACATCGTGGCCTGGCAGCGGCTGTGCCGGCGGATCGGCTATCGGGTCGACCGGGTGCTGCTCGACAACGTACCGCTCACCGCGCACGTCTTCTGCGCCGACGCGTTCGTCAACTACCGGACCGCCCGCGCGCGCGGGCTGCTGCGGCCCGGTGACCGCTACCTGGTCGTCGCCGCCGGGGCCGGGCGGGGCGCGACGTTCTCGGCGATGGTCTTCCAGCACTGAATCGATGGGGTGATACAGCCATGGAGCAGCTCGACACCGACCTGCGGCCGCGGGTGGTCGACAGCATCCGCATGTTGCTGCCGCGGGTGCTGCGCAAGGAGATGCCCGAGCCGACCGAGCAGAGCCGGCTCATGGAAGACCTCGGCATGAGCTCCTCCAGCACGCTGGAGCTGATGCTGGAGCTGGAGGAGGACCTCGCGCTGCAAATCGACGTCGAAGACATCGACCGCGACGACTTCGCGACGGTCGGCACGCTCGCCGACTTCGTCGTGCGGCACCTGATACCGGAAGAGTGAGCGATGCTGTGGTTGGCGCGTGCCGCCCGGCGGGTGTTCGACGAGCCCGCCGCCCGGACGGCGCACCCCGAGCACGAGGCGCGTTTCGCCGGCTATCTGGCCGACCTCGTGGAGCCGTACGGGCTCACACCGCACCCGCCGGCCGGCGGCCAGTCGTACGGTGAGATGGCCGCCGCGCTGATCGCCGACGTGGTGCGGCCGGACGAGCCGGTCGACCTGCTGGTGCTCGCGTTCGCCGTGCCGGACGTGCGTCCCGGCCGCGCCGCGGCCACCTACCTGAGCCACGTGTGCCCCGGCTCGCCGCTGGCGTTCGCGGTGTGCGACCAGGGCGTCGCGGCCGGGTTCACCGCCCTGCGGATCGCACAGTCCTATCCCGACTGCCGGCGCTCGCTCGTCATCGTCGTCGAGCAGGCCACGCTCCACTACGACCTGCCGGCACCCGCGCCCCTGCCGACCCGGCACGCCGGCGTGGCCCTGCTGTGCGGCGACTCAGGGGTGGCGCGGGTCTCGTCCGTCGTGGTCGGGCGGGGCGAGCCGGTGGCCGGCGACCTGGACCCACCACCCGGGCAGCCGCACACCGGCGTCTGGTGGGCGCTCGCCGGCGCGCTCGCCGACACCACGCCGCGGCGGGTGGTGGTGGCCGACCACGACCCGGTGCTCGGCTACGCCTGCTCATCCACTGTGGACTTCGGATCACCGGCACGGGACGGGGGTGGCACCGGTGTCCGAGTGGGACTGGGGGCGGCCTGAGGAGCTGTCCGCGCGCATGGACGGGTTCCTCGAGGAGAGCGCGACCTGCGACAAGCTGGAGGAGGTGGCGCGGCCCGTCTTCGACCGGCCACTGCTGCGCGACCTGGGCGTCACGGGCGTCGAGTTCGCCGCTTGGCGCAGCCGGCACCCGGCCGCGCTCGCCTCCGACGTGGTGCCGCTGCGCGCCCCGGACTCGACGGCGGCACCCGGACACATCTACCGGGTCGACGGCGAGGCCCTCTTCGCGGCGCTCGACATCTGCGAGCCACTTCCCTTCACAGACGGCGCCGTCGACTGGGTGTACGCCGAGCACCTCGTCGAGCACGTCTCGCTCGGCGCGGGCATCGGCTGGCTAGCCGAGGTGCGGCGGATCCTCGCGCCCGGCGGGGTGCTCCGGCTCACCACGCCAGACCTGGCGACCTATGTGGACGGTTACCGTGCGGGCAACCCGTTCTTCTCCCGCCACCGCGGCCGGATGCGCGCCGCCGGCCTCGGCCCGCCGATGCCGTCGCGCCGGGCGTTCATGTTCAACCAGCTCTTCTACCTGTACGGCCACCGCTGGCTGTACGACTTCGACGAGCTACGCCACGCGCTCGTCTCCGCGGGCTTTCCGGCGGACGGCGTGCGGCGGTGCTCCTTCCGCGAGGGCGAGCGGCCGGACGTCGCGGACCTCGACCGAGTCCTGCGCAACGACGAAAGCCTGTACGTCGAGGTGGTAAAACAGGACACATGACCTATCCACCACCTCTGTACACGGGCGAGAACGGCGAAATCACCGCCAGTTACCGCCCGGACGGCCACGAGCCCGACCTCACCTACCCGAAGACCGGCAACACCGTGCACTACCTGGCGACGCACAAGTCGACCGGCGGGCTGTTCGGCCTGTACCGCTGGGAGATGGGCCCGACGCCGAGCGGCCCGGACCCGCACTTCCACCGGTCCATCTCCGAGTCCTTCTACGTTCTCACCGGCACGATCCGCATCTACGACGGCAACAGGTGGATCGACTGCACGCCCGGAGACTTCGTGCACGTGCCCGCGGGGGGCGTACACGGATTCCGCAACGAGTCGGGCGAGCCGGCGTCGATGCTGCTGCACTTCGCGCCGGGCGCGCCGCGCGAGGGCTACTTCGAGGGGCTGCTCGACCTCGCCTCGAAGTCCGACGAGGAGAAGGCCGCCTTCTACCTCGAACACGACAACCACTGGCTCTGAGCGTCGCGCTGCTTCGACCCCTGAATCCCTTATTTGACAGAGATTTGAGCTACCGCGACGGACGTCGTGGTCCAGACCGCTGCGCGGGGCCCCCGGGGAAACGTGGAGCGCAGCGGAGCGTTTTCTTGGGGTGCATTTCCCGCGGCCTCACCCGTCCGCCTTTGGTCGCGCTCACCCCCGCGGCCAACCGGCGGGGAGGAAAGGGAGCGGGGTGATGGAACTCGCGCCAGGCGGCGGTCCCGACCCCGGCTGGTTAGCCTGCGGGCTTGTCCTGCGGAGGGGGTGGCCACTCCAGGGAAGCAGAGCAAATGCATCCCGCGCGCCCCTACCCAGCCGGGGGCTGTAAGGCCCGGCGCAGCCGCCGGGGTGAGCGTGACCAGCGGCGGAAGGGTGAGGCCGCGGGAGCAACGGCACGGACCACGACGGACGTCGCGGTAGCTCAAAATTGCTCTAATGGATCGGGTCATGGCTGTTGGAGTAGCCGAGCGTCGTACCAGGTGACCCGCCGCGGTTTCAGGCGCGTTCGCGGGCGCGCTGGGTGAGCACGACGCACGCCAGCACCACCACCGCGGCCGCGATGGAGGCGGGGGTTACGGCCTCGCCGAGCAGCAGCGCGGACCAGGCGAGGGTGAGCACCGGCTGGGCGAGCTGGATCTGGCCGACCTGCGCGATGCCGCCGCGCGCGAGGCCCGCGTACCAGGCGAAGAAGCCCAGAAACATGGAGACCGCGGTGACGTAGCCGAACGCGGACCACGCGTCGACGTCCGCCCGCGGCGGATGGGCCGCGGCGGCGACGGCAGTCACGGGCACCGTGACGGGCAGCGAGAGCAGCAACGCCCAGCAGATCGTGCGGGCACCACCCAGCGCGCGGGCGAGCGCACCGCCCTCGGCGTACCCGAGGCCGCAGAGCACGACCGCGGCGAGGAGGAACAGGTCCGCCACGGTCAGGGCGCCGCGCACCGCACCGCTGGCGCCGAGGAAGGCGAGCACCGCCAGCAGCCCGCCCGCGCTCGCCACCCAAAAGAGCGGCGGTGGGCGCTCACCGGCCCGCAGCACCGCGAACACGGCGGTCATCGCGGGCAGCACGGTGATGACGACCGCGCCGTGCGCGGAGGTCTGCGTGGTCAGCGCCAGCGACGTGAACAGCGGGAACCCCACGACCACCCCGGCCGCCACGATCCACAGCCGCCGCCACTGCTCGGGCGTGGGTCGCGGGGCGCCGGTGAGGCGCAGGTACGCCCAGGCCAGCAGGCCCGCGCCGACCGCACGCCCGAAGGCCACGAACCACGGGTCGAGCTGCTGCACGGCGACGCGGGTGGCGGGCAGCGACATGCTGAAGGCGAGCACGCCCAGCGCGCCGAGGGCGAGGCCGGTGACCCGGTCCGCCGTTACCGTGGTCGCGGCAGTAGCGCTACTCTTGGCCGTCATGAGTGACGGTAACGCAGCCGCTCGCGTTATCCAAGATCTGCGCAAGCTGGTCGCCGCCGCGGCGCCCGGCACCCGGCTGCCGTCGGTCCGCGAGCTGACCGCGCGCCACCAGGCCTCGCCGGTGACCGTCGCCGAGGCGATCCGGCAGCTGGTGGCGCAGGGCCTGATCGAGGCACGGCCGGGCAAGGGCACGTTCGTGGCCACCCCGCCGGACGAGCGGCGCGCGCCCGACCTGTCGTGGCAGACCGTCGCGCTCGGCCCCCGCCGGCCGGGCGAGGACGAGATGCAGGCGTTACTGGCGTTACCGCCGGCGGGTGCCATCCCGCTCTCCGGTGGTTACCTCGACGCGGACCTTCAGCCCACCGCCGCACTCGGCGCCGCGCTCGCCCGCGCCGCCCGGCAGCCCGCCTCGTGGCAGCGCGGACCGGTCGAGGGGCGCGCGGACCTGCGCGCGTGGTTCGCCCGCGAGGCCGGCGGCGGCCTCCGCGCCGACGACATGGTGATCTGCCCGGGCGGCCAGGCCGGCCTCTCGTCCGCGCTGCGCGCGCTCACCACGCCCGGCGACACCCTGCTCGTCGAGTCGCCCACCTACCTGGGCGCGCTCGCCGCGGCACGGGCGTCCGGCCTGCGGGTGGTGCCGGTGCCGGCCGACGCCGACGGGGTGCGGCCCGACCAGCTCGCCGCCGCGTTCGCCCGCACCGGCGCCCGTCTCTTCTACTGCCAGCCGCTCCACGCCAACCCGCACGGCGCCACGCTGGCGGGCCACCGCCGGGAGCAGGTCGCCGGTGCGGTACGCGAGGCCGGCGCCTTCCTGATCGAAGACGACTACGCCCGCGACCTCACCATCGACGGCGAACCCCCACCCCCGCTGGCCGCCGACGACCCCGACGGCCACGTCATCTACCTGCGCTCCCTGACCAAGTCGGCCGCCCCCGGCCTGCGCGTCGCCGCCATCGGCGCCCGCGGCCCGGCCGGCGCGCGGCTGCGGGCCGCCCGCCTGCTCGACGACCTCTTCGTCTCGGGACCGCTCCAGCAGGCCACGCTGGAAGTCGTCACCGCACCGGGCTGGTCCCGCCACCGCCGCGCCCTGCGCACCGCGCTCCGCGACCGGCGCGCGGCACTGCTGACCGCCCTGCGCCGCCACCTGCCGGAGCTGGCCCAGCAGGCCGTCCCGCGCGGCGGCCTACACCTGTGGATCCGCCTCCCCGATGGCACGGACGACGTCGCGGTGGCCACCGCCGCGGCCGCCGAGGGCGTCATCGTCTTCCCCGGCCGTCCCTGGTACGCCGCCGAACCCGCGGGCCCCCACCTCCGCCTCACCTACGCCGCCGCCCCACCCGACCTCATGGACGAGGCCGTCGGCCGCCTGGCCCGCTGTTTATGACCGCGCGGCGGTGACGGGATCGGGGTGGGATCGGCGGCAGACTGTCGGGATGGGCGAGATCGTGACGGTGGCCGACCTCGACTACTACGTGGTCATGGAGGGCGGCGGGCGGGCCGCGGCCGTGGTGGTGGAGGAGTTCGTCCTGGCCGGCGACCACACCGCCGCCGGGCTGGCGAGCGCCACCTGGACGGCGGCCGGCTGGCGGCCGTCGTTGAGCATGCGGATGCGGTCGGACGCGGGCCTGCGGGCGCGGGTGACGTTCGCCTCGCGTGCCGGGGCGGCGGAGGCGTTTCGGGTGCTGGGTGGGGGTGAGCTGCCGGGCGAGGCTGAGTTGCGACGCCAGCTGCGTGACTACGAGCCGTTGAACACCGCGCCGCCGCTCCGGCTGGGCCTCACCGACGCGCCGTACTACCGCATCCTCTTCGCGGGGGAGCCGAGAGACGACGCCGCGCATCCAGGCCTGCGGCGGATCGGCAACGGGTTGGCGTGGTGTGTCGACATCTCCGCGCCCGAGGGTGCCAACATGGGGCGGCCGCTGCGGGAGGCGCGCGACGCGATGCGGCGCAACGGGCTGATCCCGGTCACGATCGAGCGCTTCTACTGACGCTCAGCCTCGCTTGCGGGGTACGTGGCGGCGGTAGGCGCTGACCGTCGGGTCGTCGGCGATCCAGAAGCGCCACTCGCGGTCGTGGGCGCCGGTCACGCCGACGCGCGGGCCGGCGGCGATCCGCGACTCGGGCACCGGGGTGCGCGGCGGGCGGAGCCGGACCGGGGAGTCGGCGGCGAGCAGGTCGGCGCCGTAGGCGGTGCCGTCGATGCCGAGTGCCTGGCACAGCCTCGCCGGGCCGCGGGCCAGGTCGCGCTCCACTGTGGATCGGCGCCGCACGGCGGCCTCGTCCAGCCCGGCGACGACGGCACCGGCGCGCAGCAGCACCGCCGAGGCCTCACCCTCGACGCCGGTGACCACGTTGGCGCACCAGTGCATGCCGTAGGTGAAGTACACGTAGAGGAAGCCCGCCGGGCCGAACATGACGGCGTTGCGCGGTGTGCGGCCGCGGTGGGCGTGCGAGGCCGGGTCGCCGGCGGTGCCCGCGTAGGCCTCGACCTCGGTGACGCGGACCGTGACGCCGCCGGCGGTCAGCTCGCACCCCAGCAGGCCGCGCGCCGCCGGGAGCACCGGGCCGGCGAGCAGGTCGCGCAGCGGGTTCAGCGGGGTACGACGTGCGCGGTCGCCCATTCCCGCCATCCGTCCAGCTTGTCCACAGCGGACGCCAGCTGGTCGGCGACCGGGCCGGGACCGGTGGAGCCGGGCGTGATCCGCGCGGCGAGCGCGGAGCGCACCGACAGCACGTCGCGCACGCTGGGGTCCAAATAGGAGCTGACCAGCGCCAGGTCTTCGTCGCTGACCTCGTCGAGCGCGCACTCGCGGGCCACGCAGAGTGCCACCAGGCGGCCGGTCACCTCGTGCGCCTCGCGGAACGGCACGCCCTTGCGCACCAGCCAGTCGGCGACCTCGGTGGCCAGCGTGTACCCCACGGGTGCGGCGGCGACGAGGCGGTCGACCCGTACCGTCATCGTGGAGATCATGCCGGCGAGGGCCGGCAGCACCAGCTCCAGGGTGTCCACCGCGTCGAAGACGGGCTCTTTGTCCTCCTGCATGTCGCGGTCGTAGGTGAGCGGCAGGCCCTTGAGCATGGTGAGCACCGTGACGAGGCCGCCGATCAGACGGCCGGCCTTGCCGCGGGCCAGCTCGGCGATGTCCGCGTTCTTCTTCTGCGGCATGATGGACGACCCGGTGGCGAAGCCGTCGTCGAGCTCGACCCAGCCGAACTCCTGCGACGTCCACAGCACCACCTCCTCGCCCAGCCGGGAGAGGTGCACGCCGACCAGCGCGGTGACGAAGAGGAACTCGGCCACGAAGTCGCGGTCGGCGACCGCGTCCATCGAGTTGGCGGCGGGGGCGGTAAAGCCGAGCTCCTTGGCCACGCCGGCCGGGTCGAGCGGCAGCGACGAGCCGGCCAGCGCGCCGGCGCCGAGCGGGCTGATCGCCGCGCGGGCGTCCCAGTCGCGCAGCCGCTCTAGGTCGCGCAACAGCGGCTGTACGTGCGCGAGCAGCCAGTGCCCGAACGTCACCGGCTGCGCGTGCTGCACGTGCGTCATGCCCGGGGCGGGCGTGTCGACGTGCCGCTCGGCCTGCTCGACCAGCGCGTCGGCGAGCTGCACCAGGTTGGTGGCCACGCCGCGCGCGTGGTCGCGCAGGTAGAGCCGCAGGTCGGTGGCGACCTGGTCGTTGCGGGAACGGCCGGCGCGCAGCTTGCCGCCGAGGGTGCCGAGCCGTTCGAGCAGGCCGCGTTCGAGCGCGGTGTGCACGTCCTCGTCGTCGACCGTCGGACGGAACGCCCCGGAGGCGCAGGCGGCCTCCAGGTCGTCGAGGGCGGCGAGCATCTGGCCCAGCTCGTCGGCGTCGAGCAGCCCCGCCCCGGACAGCACGCGGGCGTGCGCGCGGGAGGCGGCTATGTCGTACGGCGCGAGGCGCCAGTCGAACTGGACGCTGACGGAGAGCCGGGCCAGAGCCTCGGCGGGGCCGCCGGCGAAGCGGCCGCCCCAGAGAGAGGTACGAGAAGACACAACCAGCTACCGTAGCCGGGCGTCCCGAGCCGCCGCGATCCGGCTTGGCAGGCCCCACAGCTGCACGAAGCCCTTGGCCAGCGACTGGTCGAACGTGTCGCCCGTGTCGTAGGTGGCGAGGTTGAAGTCGTACAGGCTGGCCTCGGAGCGCCGGCCGGTGACCACCGCGCGGCCGCCGTGCAGCGTCAGCCGGATGTCGCCGGAGACGTACTTCTGGGTGTCGGCCACGAACGCGTCGAGCGCGTACTTGAGCGGCGAGAACCACAGGCCGTCGTAGACGAGCTCGGCCCACCGCTGGTCGACGCCCTTCTTGAACCGGGCCACGTCGCGCTCGACGGTCACCGCCTCCAGCTCCTGGTGGGCGGTGATCAGCGCGATCGCGCCGGGCGCCTCGTACACCTCGCGGCTCTTGATGCCGACGAGCCGGTCCTCGACCATGTCGAGCCGGCCGACGCCCTGTGCCCCGGCCCGCCGGTTGAGCTCGGCGATGGCCTGGAACGGCGTGACGGTCTCGCCGTCGATCGCCACCGGCACGCCCGCCTCGAACGTGATCACGACCTCGTCGGCGTCGCGCGGCTCGGCCGGGTCGGCGGTGTACTCGTACAGGTCCTCGATCGGCGCGTTCCAGATGTCCTCGAGGAAGCCGGTCTCGACCGCGCGGCCCCACAGGTTCTGGTCGATCGAGTACGGCGACTTGTGGCTGACGTCGATCGGCAGGCCCTTCTCCTCGGCGAGGGCGATGGCCTTGTCCCGCGTCCACGCGAAGTCGCGGGCCGGCGCGACGATCTTCAGGTCGGGCGCGAGCGCGCCGATGCCGACCTCGAACCGCACCTGGTCGTTGCCCTTGCCGGTGCAGCCGTGCGAGACGACCGTGCCGCCGTGCCGCTTCGCGGCCTCGACGAGGTGCTTGACGATCAGCGGGCGGCTGAGCGACGAGAGCAGCGGGTAGCGGTCCATGTAGAGCGCGTTGGACTTCACCGCCGGCAGGCAGTACTCGGCGGCGAACTCGTCCTTCGCGTCGATGACCTCGGACTCGACGGCGCCGCAGTCGAGCGCGCGCTGGCGGATGACGGCCATGTCCTCGCCGCCCTGCCCGAGGTCGACCGCCACCGCGATCACCTCGGCGCCCACCTTGTCCGCCAAGTACGGGATGGCGACCGACGTGTCCAGGCCGCCGGAGTACGCCAGAACGACGCGCTCAGTCATGAGTGATCTCCTTGGTTGTTCTCGTCGCGCCCAGCCCAGGCGCTCAGCTTTTCGGCGAGGTCAGCGCCGGTCAGTGGCTCGCGGGCCACCACGAAGATGGTGTCGTCACCGGCGATCGTGCCGACGACCTCCGGCAGGCCGGCCCGGTCGAGCGCGCTGGCCAGAAACTGCGCGGCACCCGGCGGGGTGCGCAGCACGGCCAGGTTGCCGCTCGCGTCGGTGCCGGTGAGCAGCTCGCGCAGCAGCCGCACGAGGCGGGCCGGCGCCTGCTCGGCCGGGCGGGGACGGGGCAGCCCGTCCTCCGGGATCACGTAGACGCCGGGGCCGCCGTCGCCGCCGCGCACCTTGTACGCGCCCAGCTCCTCCAGGTCGCGGGAGAGCGTGGCCTGGGTGACCTGCACGCCGTCCGCGCCGAGCAGCTCGGCAAGCTCGGTCTGCGAGCGCACGCCGCGTTCCCGGATGAGGTCGACGATCCGCGCGTGGCGCGCGGTGCGTGTGCCCGGGCCGGTCATTGGTCCAGCAACCATGTCAGGAGCGCTTTCTGGGCGTGCAGGCGGTTTTCGGCCTGGTCGAAGACGGCGCTCTGCGCGCCGTCGAGCACGTCGTCGGTGATCTCCTCGCCGCGGTGCGCGGGCAGGCAGTGCAGCACGACCGCGCCGGGCGCGGCCGCCGCGAGGAGGTCCTTGTTGATCTGGTACGGCCAGAAGGGGGTACGCCGGTCGCGGCCGTCCGCCTCCTGCCCCATCGAGGTCCACGTGTCGGTGGCCACCACGTCAGCGCCGTCGACCGCCTCCCGCGGGTCGCGCAGCACCTGGGTCGAGCCGCCGGTCCACGCGGCGATCTCGTCGGCCCGCGCGACGACCACGGGTGACGGGTCGTGCCCTGGTGGGCCGGCGACCCGCACGTGCATGCCGGCGGTGGCCCCGGCGAGCAGGTACGAGTGGGCCATGTTGTTAGCGGCGTCGCCGACGTACGCGAGCGTGCGGCCGGCCGTGCCACCGCACCGCTCCCGGACGGTGAGCAGGTCGGCGAGGAGCTGGCAAGGGTGGAAGCCGTCGGTGAGCGCGTTGACCACGGGCACGGTGGCGCCGGCCGCGACCTCGGCGATCCGGTCGTCGCCGAACGTGCGCATGACGATCGCGGAGACGTACCGGGAGAGCACCTTCGCGGCGTCGCCGAGCGTCTCGCCCCGGCCGAAGTGCGTGCCCTGCGTGTCGACGACGATCGGGTTGCCGCCCAGGTCCGCGATGCCGACGTCGAACGAGAAGCGGGTGCGCAGGCTCTGCTTGTCGAAGAGCACCGCCACCGACTTCGGACCGGCGAGCGGGGTGTAGGCGAAGCGGTCCGCCTTCATCGCGGCGGCCAGGTCGAGCACGGTGGACTGCTCGGCCGGCGTGAGGTCGTCATCCCGAAGGAAATGGCGCGTCATGACGCCGCGTCCAGTGCGGTCGGCAGGGCGGCGAGGAACGCGTCGACCTGGTCGGCGGTGAGGATCAGCGGCGGCGCGAGCCGGATGACGTCGGCCTGCACCGGGTTGGTCAGGAAGCCGTGGTCGCGCAGCACGCCGGCGACGGCGCCGGAGGCGGGCGCGTTGAGCACCACGCCGAGGAGCAGGCCGGCACCGCGCACCTCGCGCACCAGTGGGTGGCCGAGCGCCTCCACACCCCGCCGGATCCGCTCCCCCACCCGCTTGACGTGGTCGAGCAGGCCCTCGTTGGCGATCGTCGAGATGACCGCGAGCGCGGCGGCGCAGCTGATCGGGTTGCCGCCGAACGTACTGCCGTGGCTGCCCGGCCCGAACAGGTCTGCCGCGCCGCCGAACGCCAGGCAGGCGCCGATCGGCAGCCCTCCCCCGAGCCCCTTGGCGAGCGTGACGACGTCGGGCTCGATGCCCTCGGCCTGGTGGGCGAACCAGTGCCCGGTGCGCCCGACGCCGGTCTGCACCTCGTCGAGCGCCAGCAGCGCGCCCCGGGCCGCGGTGATCTCGCGGGCCGCGGCGAGGTAGCCGGCCGGGGGCACCACGACGCCGCCCTCGCCCTGGATCGGCTCGAGGATCACCAGCGCGGTGTCGGTGGTGACGGCGGCGTCGAGGGCGGCCACGTCGCCGTACGGCACGTGGGTGACGTCGCCGGGCAGCGGGCGGAACGGGTCGGCCTTGGCCGGCTGCCCGGTCAGCGCGAGGCTGCCCATCGTGCGGCCGTGGAAGCCGCCCTTGGTGGCGACCGCGCCGGTGCGCCCGGTCAGCCGGGAGAGCTTGAACGCCGCCTCGACCGCCTCCGCGCCGGAGTTGCCGAAGAACACCCGGCCCTGCCGCCCGGCGAGGGCCAGCAGCAGCTCGGCCAGGGCCACCGGCGGCTCGGCGACGAAGAGGTTGGAGACGTGGCCGAGCGTGCCGATCTGCTTGGAGACGGCGGCCACGACGGCCGGGTGGGCGTGGCCGAGCACGTTGACCGCGATGCCGCCGAGCAGGTCCACGTAGGAGCGACCTGTCTCGTCCCACACCACGGCGCCCTCGCCGCGCACCAGCGCCAGCGGCGGCGTGCCGTAGTTGTCCATCATGGACTGTGACCAGCGGTCGACGAGACTCGTCATGAGGGGATCACCATCGTTCCGAAACCTTCCGAGGTGAAGACTTCCAGCAGGATGGAGTGGGCCATCCGCCCGTCGACGACGTGGGCGGCCGGCACGCCACCCCGCACCGCCCGCAGGCAGGCCTCCATCTTCGGCACCATGCCGGACTCCAGCCGCGGCAGCAGCGCGGCGAGGTCGGTCGTGGTGATCTGTCGGACCAGGCTCGTCGTGTCCGGCCAGTCGGTGTAGAGGCCGGCCACGTCGGTGAGCACGACCAGCTTGCGCGCGCCGAGCGCCACGGCGAGGGCGGAGGCGGCGGTGTCGGCGTTGAGGTTGTGCAGCACGCCGTCGGCGTCCGGCGCGACGGAGGAGATGACCGGGATGCGGCCGGCGGCGATGAGGTCGGTGACCGAGGAGACGTTGACGTGCTCGACGTCGCCCACCTGCCCCACGTCGACCGCCTGGCCGTCCACATAGGCCGGACGCCGCACGGCGGTGAAGAGGCGGGCGTCCTCACCGGACAGTCCGACGGCGAACGGGCCGTACTCGTTGACGAGCCCGACAAGCTCGCGCCCGACCTGGCCGACGAGCACCATCCGCACGACGTCCATCGCCTCCGGCGTGGTGACCCGCAGGCCGCCGCGGAACTCGCTCGCGATGCCCAGCCGCCCCAGCATCGCCGAGATCTGCGGGCCGCCGCCGTGCACGACGACCGGCTTGAGCCCCGCGTACCGCAGGAAGACCATGTCGGCCGCGAACGCCTTCTTGAGCTCGGGGTCGATCATCGCGTTGCCGCCGTACTTGACCACGACCGTGGCGCCGTGGAAGCGGGCCAGCCACGGCAGCGCCTCGATGAGAGTGGCGGCCTTCTCCTGCGCGGTGATGAGTGTGTCGGTCATGTGGAGTAGGCCGAGTTCTCGTGCACGTACGCGTGGGAGAGGTCGTTGGTCCAAATGGTGGCCTCGTCGGCGCCGGCGTGCAGGTCGATCCGGATCGTCACCGCCCGGCCGGAGAGGTCCACAGTGGAGCGGTCATCGGCCGCCGCGCCGCCCTTGCACACCCACACGCCGTTGACCGCGACGTCGAGCGCGTCCGGCTCGAAGGCGGCGGCGGTGGTGCCGACCGCGGCGAGGATGCGGCCCCAGTTGGGGTCGTTGCCGAAGAGGGCGGTCTTGACAAGGTTGTTGCGGGCGACCGAGCGGCCCACCTCGACCGCGTCGTCCTCGCTGGCCGCGCCGACCACCTCGATGGCGACGTCCTTGGTGGCGCCCTCGGCGTCGGAGAGCAGCTGCTGGGCCAGGTCGTGGCAGGCCGCGGCGACCGCGGCGGCCAGCTCCCCCGGCGCCGGCTCGACGCCGGAGGCGCCGCTGGCCAGGAGCAGCACGGTGTCGTTCGTCGACATGCAGCCGTCGGAGTCGACCCGGTCGAACGAGACCCGGGTGGCCGCCCGCAGCGCCGCGTCGAGCACCTCCGGGCCGGCGACCGCGTCGGTGGTGAGCACGCACAGCATGGTGGCCATGCCGGGGGCGAGCATGCCGGCGCCCTTGGCCATGCCGCCGACGCTCCAGCCGCCCTTCTCCACCACGACCGTCTTCGGCCGGGTGTCGGTCGTCATGATCGCCTCCGCCGCGGCCGGCCCGCCGTCGAAGGCCAGCGCGCCGGCGGCGGCGTCGACACCGAGGAGCAGCTTGTCCATCGGCAGCAGCTCGCCGATCAGCCCGGTGGAGCAGACCGCGACGTCGCCCGCGCCGATGCCGCCGAGGGCCGCGGCGGCGTGCTCGGCCGTGGTGTGGGTGTCCTGGAAGCCCTGCGGCCCGGTGCAGGCGTTGGCCCCGCCGGAGTTGAGCACGACGGCCCGGACCACGCCGGCGCGGAGCACCTGCTGGCTCCAAAGCACCGGTGCCGCCTTGACCCGGTTGGCCGTGAAGACGCCGGCGGCGGCCGACCCCGGCCCGTCGTTGACCACGAGGGCGACGTCGAGCCCGCTCGACTTGAGCCCGGCGGCGACACCCGCGGCCCGGAAGCCCTTGGGCGCGGTGACGCTCACGGCGCGACCCGCTTCGTCACGGCCGGGTCGGTCGCGCGGGCGGTCACGGTGCGACCCCGTGCATCGGCAGGCCCATCGTCTCGGGTAGGCCGAGCATCAGGTTGGCGCACTGCACGCCCTGGGCGGCGGCGCCCTTGCCGAGGTTGTCGAGCGCGCTGCTGACGATCACCCGGCCGGAGTCGACGTCGGTCGTGGCCTGGAGGTGGCACGCGTTGGACCCGAGCGTCGCGGCCGTGTGCGGCCAGGCCCCCTCGGGCAGCACGTGCACGAAGGGCGCGTCCGCGTACGCCTCGGCGAGCACCTGGCGCGCGTCGCCTTTCGACGCCGGCGTCGCGGTTACGGTGGCGAGGATCCCGCGCGGCATCGGCGCGAGCACCGGCGTGAACGACAGGCTCCGCGCCCCGGTCGCCTGCTTGATCTCCGGAACGTGCTGGTGCCGGCCCACCTTGTAGGGCGTCAGGTCGCCCATCACCTCGCTGCCGAGCAGGTGGGCCTTGGCGCCCCGCCCCGCACCGGAGGTGCCCGAGGCGGCCACCACCACGACGTCGTCGGCCGAGACCGCGCCCGCCGTGATCAGCGGGGCGAGCGCCAGCGAGATCGTCGTGGCGTAGCAGCCGGGCGCGGCCACCCGGGTGGCGGTCGAGATCTCGCCCCTTTGCCCGGGCAGCTCGGGCAGCCCGTAGGTCCAGGCGCCGGCGTGCTCGCCACCGTAGTAGCGCACCCACGCGTCAGGATCGCGCAGGCGGTGGTCGGCCCCGAGGTCGACCACCTTGACGCCACTGGGGAGGGCGGCGGCGAGCGCGCCCGACTCGCCATGCGGGAGCGCGAGGAAGACCAGGTCGGCGTCCGCGAGCGCCTCCGGACCGGTGGCACCGAGCGTGATGTCGAGGCCGGTCAGGTGCGGGTGCACCACGGCGAGCGGCGAGCCCGCCTGGCTGTGCGCGGTCGCGGCGACGAGGTCGAGCTCCGGATGGCCGGCGATCAGGCGCAGCAGCTCGCCACCGGCGTAGCCACTCGCCCCCGCCACCGCAACCCGGATCCCCATGACAACCTCCGCATGTCTATGCAGAGCACGGTATCAGCTTGCCGTCGACGCCTGCAAGGTCATGCAGCGGAGTGAATAGTGAGTCAGCTCTCCAGCGGCAGGCGGCGCAGACCCAGGCGCAGGGCGAGGCCCAGCAGCACGCCCGCGGCGCAGTCGGTGATCCAGTGGTAGCCCAGGTAGGTCACGGCGACGAAGACGGTCACCACGGGCACGACGAGCAGCGCGCGACGGAGCCGCCCCGGCAGGGGGCGGCGCAGCGCCCGCTGCGCGAGGGCCACCAGGACGGGGTACCAGATCAGCGTGTTCACCACGTGCCCCGAGGGGTACGACCAGCCGGCGTCGTGGGTGAAGAGCTGGACCGCGTCGGGCCAGGGCGCGTGCGGGGCGGAGCGGTCGGTCAGGATCTTGAGCGGCACCACCACGACGTAGCTGGCCGCGGCCGTGACCAGCACGAGGAGTACCGGCCGCACGGTGCGGTCGCGGGCGCCGAGCAGCACGGCCGCGACGAGCAGGATGGACGCGATGAGGTTGGCCGAGCCGAGGAAGTAGAGCGCCTTGGCCGCCAGCCGCAGCGGCTCGGGGCGGTGGGCGTCGACCCAGTTGCGCACGGCGAGGTCGAGGTCGAGCAGCGCGCCGGCGGCGAGCGCCCCGGTCAGCAGCGCGAAGGCGGCGGCACAGACGACCTCGCCGTATCCCCCGCGGCGTTCCATCCATCGAAGTCTGGCACGGCTTGACATGTGACCTTTTGGTCACGTAACTTTGGGTGGTGATCGACGACGACCTGGTCTTCAAGGCGCTCGCCGACCCGACCCGGCGCTTCCTGCTCGACCTGCTCTTCACGCGAGACGGCCGGACGCTCACCGAGCTGGAGTCGGAGCTGGCGATGACCCGCTTCGGCGTCATGAAGCACCTGCGGGTGCTCGCGGACGCCGGCCTCGTGATCACGCGCCGCCAGGGCCGGGAAAAGCTGCACTTCCTCAACCCGGTGCCGATCCGCCAGATCCACGACCGCTGGATCGACAAGTACACGGAGCACCGCACCGCGGCGCTACTCGACCTCAAACGCGAGCTGGAGGGGGACTCCCCATGAGCACCACGACGAGCACCACCACCCAGGTCTACCGCGTCTACATCAAGGCCACGCCGCAGGCGATCTGGGACGCGATCACCCAGCCCGAGTGGACCAACAAGTACGGCTACCAGGGCTTCGCCGAGTTCGACCTGCGCCCCGGCGGCGCCTACCGCGCACGGGCGAGCGAGGAGCTCCAGGCGGCCGGCATGCCCGAGATCCCGGTCGAGGGCGAGGTGATCGAGGTCGACCCGCCACACAAGCTCGTCCAGACATGGCGCGCCACCTGGCTCGACGAGCCACCCACCCGCCTGACCTACGAGATCCGCGAGAGCAGCGCCGGCGTCTCGTCACTGACCGTGACACACGAGCTGGACGGCGCGCCCCAGACGGCGGCGCAGACGGCCGGCGACATCGAGGGCGCCGGCGGCGGCTGGGCCGAGGTCCTCAGCGACCTCAAGACCCTCCTCGAAACCGGCAACTCCATGCACGCCTGACCGACTGGCACTCTTCCGGGTCCGCGCGACCCCGGCCGCCGCCCACCCACCACCGTGCCGTCCCGGCGGCAGCGCGCTGCCGTCGTCGACCGAGTTTCGCACCCGCGAGTCGGCGTGCCGCAGGAACTGTCCGGGGAAGTTGACCGACTCGAACGAGTAGCAGCTCCCGTCGGCGAGGCCGGCCCGCACGGGGCAAAGACCGCGACCAACAGCGGACGGGTGAGGCCGCGGGAGCAGCGGTCGGGACCACGACGGACGTCGCGGTAGCTCTGGTCTCTGTCTATGCGGGAGTCGGTCAGCGCAGGCGGCTGCAAGGGACGGCGAAGGCGCCCCACGCGCGCTTGTTCGCGGGGCCGGAGCGGAAGGTCACGGCCTTGAGCGCCGGGTCGGCCTTGCAGGCGGCCGTGTTGGCGGTCACCTGCTTGCTCCAGCTCGGCACGCTCGTCGTGCGCCAGATGTGGTCGTGGCGGTAGTTGCCGATCGCGACCACCGTGAGCAGCGTGGCCAGCACGACGATCGGCACGTAGGCGAAGCCCTCGGGGCCGCGCCAGGACGTGCCGCCGGCCCAGGATCGGGGGATCAGCAGCGCCACCGTGGCGGTGACCAGCAGGAGCAGCGACGGGAGCACGTAGCGGCCGGGCACGCCGCCGCGGAGGGCGACCTGCACGGCGAAGAGGCCGAGCGCGTGCACCCCGGCGACCGCGGCCAGCAGCCACGCCGGGCGGGTGCGGCGCCACACGGCCAGGGCGACCGCCGCCAGGAGGACGCCCCAGGCGAGCAGGATCAGCGCCTTGTGCTCGGTGGTGTGCACGACCTTGCCGCGTATCCACGCCTCACCGAGGTAGGTCACCGGCACCTGGATCTCGGCGAACTGCTGGAGGTTCCACAGTGGATCGTAGTTGGGCACCACGCCGATGATCTCGCGTTCGGCCTCACCGCTCACGTAGGTCCACAGCTGCACACCGACGCCGAGCGCCATCGCGACCACCATGAGGATGCCCGCGCGGTCGCGGCGGACCACGGCGCGGACCAGGGCCAGTGGCAGCAGGGTCAGCGCCAGGGTGGTGGAGAACGCCACGACGAGCGCGAAGACGGGCGCGGCGATCTTCCCGAGCGGGCGCACCTGCACGGAGAGCAGCACCCAGAAGAGCGCGTACAGGGCGGGAAACTGGAGCGTCGCCACGTTGTCGACGATCTCGCCGTTGGAGGCCCACTGCGCCACGACCGGCGCGGCGACGAGCAGGCGGAGCACTGGGTGGCGCAGGTGGGCGCCGCTGGCCGCGTACACGATCAGGGCCAGGCCGACCGTGGAGAGCGCGGCGAGCGTGGCGTTGGCCGCCGCCCACGCGGAGACCGGCAGGAGCGTCGTGATCTCGGCGAGGACGCGCGGGAAGAAGTGGTAGTAGCCGTTGAGCGGCGTGGTGAACGCGTCGTACGGCGTCATGTTGGCCGCGTCGTGCAGGAAGTTGGCGCCGTCTTCGGCCCACACGGTGTCGAGCGCGCCGGCGCCCGGACCGCGTACCCGGCCGAGGGAGTAGATGACGCCGAAGCTGACGAGCGCGGCGGTGACGAGGATCCGGCGAGGGGTTACCGGGGTGGGGGACGCTTCGGGAAACAGCGCGTCGCGCAGCCGACCGGGCCAGCCCGCCGGCGGCCGCGGTGCCTGCTCGCCGGAGGGGACGGGTGCACCGTCCACGTCCGGCCGCTGGGGCACCGCGGCGCCGACGGCCGTGGTCACAACCGGCCGTCGTGTACGGCCTGGGTCACCCATGGGACGACCTCGTCGAGCATCGTGTCCAGGCTGGTGGTCGCTTCGAAGCC
>NZ_JBQHDG010000044.1:0-33009 GCF_052068095.1 Phytohabitans sp. LJ34
GCCGGGTCGGCCCGTGGCGGCGGCTCGGCCGCGTCCGGCCGTGCCGGCGGCCCGGCCGCTTCCGGGCGCCGCGGCGGCTCGGTCGCGGCGGCTGCGGGTGAGGGTGGCGCCGGCTCGGGCGCGGTGGCCGCGGGTAAGGGTGGCGGCGGCTCGGCGGGCCGGCCGGCGGTGCCCGCGGCCCGGAAGACCGGCGCGGTCGTCACGGCGGCGGTTTCCGCGCCGCCGGAGGAGGCCTCCAGCCAACCGTCCGATGTGGATGAAGCCGCCACGGCGCCGTCCGGTGTGGAGGCTCCGGCGGGCGGCGGCCTGACGAACACGCGGCTGGCGTTGCTGGCGGGCGGGCTCATCGTGGCGCTCCTGGCCGGCTTCGGGCTGGGCCGGCTGGGCAGCGGTGACGACCGGCCCGCCGGCGCGCCCGCGGGCACGCCGCCCACCGCCACGGAAGGGGCGGTGAGCGCGGGCGACGGGCACCAGCATCCGGCCGGCACGGGCGCGCACAGCCATCCCGGCGACGGCTCCACCGGCGAGGCGCAGGCGGCGGGCACCACGGTCAGCGGCGGCGGATACACCCTTCAACCCGAACGCCGCACCCAGGCGGCGGGCGCGACCGTGGACTACCGCTTTCGCATCGTGGGCACGGACCGGCAGGCGGCCACCCGCTTCGCGGTCGTGCACGACAAGCCCTTGCACATGATCGTGGTGGGCCGCGACCTGTCCGGGTACCAGCACCTGCACCCCACCATGGCCGCCGACGGCACCTGGAGCGTTCCCCTCACGCTGGCGAAGGCCGGCGGCTACCGGGTCTACGCCGACTTCTCGGTCACCGCGGCCAGCGGCACCCAGGTCCCGCTCGTGCTGGGCGTCGACCACCAGGTGCCCGGCGCGCACACCCCGGCCGCACTCCCGGCCGCGGCGAAGCAGGCGACGGCCGGCCCGTTCGCGGTGTCGATGGAGGGCACCCCCACCGTCGGCGTGACCGCCCCGATGTTCTTCCGGGTCAGCCGCAGCGGCGCGCCCGGCCCGTCACAGCTGGAGCGCTACCTCGGCGCCTACGGCCACCTCGTCGTGCTGCGCGAGGGCGACCTCGGCTACGTCCACGTCCACCCGGAGGCGGAGCTCGTCGACGGGGCGGTCAAGTTCTGGCTGACGGCACCGAGCGCCGGCCGCTACCGCGCGTTCTTCGACTTCCAGGTCGCCGGCGAGGTGCACACCGCGGAGTACACAGTGGACATGCTCTAGAGACCTTTCGGGGTCGGGGTGGCTTTGACCACCGAATCCCCTATTTGGACAGAGATTTGAGCTACCGCGACGTCGGTCGTGGTCCAGACCGCTGCTCCCGCGGCCTCACCCGTCCGCCGTTGGTCGCGGCCGGGAGGAAAGGGGGCGGGGTGATGGAGCTCGTGCCAGGCGGTGGTCGACGTTTGTCCACAATGTCTGTTCCCGGTCGGCTATCCGGGAAAGCAACGGGGTTTTCGTCGCCGAGCGTAACCGCCGCGAGGGTGTGAGCGGCGCGAGGTTCGAGATCTAGGAGAGTTTGGGCGCTATCTCAACCCTAAGTCTCCTAGATCTCGAAGTCTGGCCCGTTTGGCTGGTTACGCCGCGTCAGGATGGCGGAGGAAGGGGCCGCGTAGACCCGTTCGGGCCCGCGGGAAAGCAACCCCAAGAAAACGCTCCGCCGCGCTCCACGTTTCCCCGGGGACCCCGCGCATACGGTCCGCCGCTGACGCGGACCTGGGCAAATCTGCCTCGACGCAACGCCACGACGAGCGGCGACCCTGACCCCGAAAGGTCTCTAGTTCAGCTTGTCGTCGGCCTTCATCCCGCTGCGGCCGGCTGCCATTTCGCGCAGGACGCCATGTGTGGTGTCGTCCAGCTCGATGGTCCCGGCTTCTTCGTTGCTCCGGCGCGTGGCCCGCGATCTCTCGCCCGGGACGACGACGGATCCTCCGCCCGGTCGCGGAGAGCTGTTTCGCACCTCCGAAAGCAGACGATCCACCATTTCGGGAGCGTCGCCACCCATCGGTTCGATCGCGATGAACACCGCGCCCAGATCGTACTCGTCATGTACCTGAAGCCCGGTGCGTGCTCCCGTCAGCGCCCCGACGAGCGCTTCCAGCGCTATGCACAGGGCCGACCCCTTGGCGCCTCCGAAAGCCATCACGGCCTCTGCCCGGCTCGGCTCGGCAGTCTCGTGACCGGCGGCGTCTAGAAAGGCTCCGGACGGCAGGGCCCGGCCCTCCAACTCCGCCTGGCGGATCTCACCCCAGACACGCTCGGCGGTGGAAAAGTCGACGACGAAGGGCTCGCCAGGTGTGGGAAATCCGAAAGCGATGGGATTGGTGCCGAGAATTGGCTCGCCCGATCCGAACGGAGCGACGGCCGGCGGTCCGGCGTTGTTGCTGACGATTCCGACAAATCCCCTGTCGGCTATGATCTTGGCATAGGGGATCAGTCGACTGAACCTGGCGAAGTTCTTGAGTCGCACGATCCCGATGCCACCCGCGACAGCCAGATCGACGGCGAGTGCGCTGGCGGTGCGCGCCGCCAGCTGGCCGATCTCCCTGTTTCCGTTGATCAGTGCGGTGGAGCCACGCCGCATTTCCACGACCGGTTCGCCCGCTCGGCCGCTCAGCGCGTTGTCCAGCACCAGGAACTTCCCGACGCCGTGTGTCCTCTTTCCCTCGAGCTCCGCGTCCATATAGTCGTCGACGACGAACTCCGCGGGCTCGCCAGAAATGCCACGATGGTCAAGGGCTTTGATCATCAGGTCCCTGACCTCTGCCACCGTCATTTCCATGTGGAGACCTCACCATCCCTCGGGGTCCGACAGCAACCGGCCGGTTCATCGAGCTCGTCGACGTGCCGCGAGTCTTCAGGGGCCGAGGATCTCGGCGACCGTGTCCTGGTCGTCGGCGTCGTGGGCCTCCAGGAGGGCGGCGAACCGTTCGGCGGACAGGATGCGGACGCCGAGCTGCTCGGCCTTCGTGGCCTTGGAACCGGCGCCGTCGCCCACCACGACGAGGTCGGTCTTCTTCGAGACCGAGCCGGACGACTTGCCGCCCAGCCGCTCGACGGCCTCGTTGCCCTCGTCGCGGGTGAGGCCGGGCACCGCGCCGGTCACGACCACGGTCATCGGGCTGCCGTCGGCGCGCTGCAACGGCAGTGCCGCCACCGAGGTCTCCAGCGGCTCGGCCATGTTGACGCCGCGCTCCACGAGCTTGGCGATGAGCGGGGTCAGCTCGACGAGCTCGGCCGCGATCGTCACCGCGCGCTCCGGGCCCACGCCGTCGACGCGTTGCAGGTCGTCGACCGAGGCGGCCAGCAGCGCGTCCATCGTGACGAAGTGTCTGGCCAGGCGGCGGGACATCGAGCGGCCCGTCATGCGTACCCCGAGGGCGGTCAGCACGCGCGACAGCGGCTGGCCCTTGGAGCCCTGGATGTTGGCGACCAGCTTGGTGGCGGAGACCTCGCCTAGGCGTTCCAGGGCGGCGAGGGTGGGGACGTCGAGGTCGTAGAGGTCGGCGGGGTCGGTGACCAGGCCCGCGGAGACGACCGCGTGGAGGATCTTGTCGCCGAGGCCCTCGATGTCCATCGACGTGCGGGCGACGTAGTAGGAGAGCGACTCCGCCGCGCCGCACGCCCGGCCGGACGTGCACCGCCACCGCTTCTGCGAGCGGTCGATCTCGCCGCCGCAGCGCGGGCAGTGGGTGGGCGGCTCGAACGCCACCGAGTCGGCCGGCCGCAGGTCGAGCTGGGCGCCGGTGACCTCGGGGATCACGTCGCCGGCGCGGCGGACGAAGACGGTGTCGCCGGCGCGCACGTTGCGGCGTACCAGGTCGTCGAAGTTGTGCAGGGTGGCCGAGGTGACGATCACGCCGCCGACCTGTACCGGCTCCAGCACCGCCACGGGCGTGATGACGCCGGTGCGGCCGACCTGCACCTCGATGCGGAGCAGCTTGGTGGTGCGGGTGTCGGCCGGAAACTTGTACGCGACGCCCCACCGCGGCGCGCGGCTGGACGAGCCGGCCCGCTCGCGGTCGGCTGGCTGGTCGGCCTTGATGACCGCCCCGTCCACGCCGTAGCCGAGCGTGCCCCGCGTCGCGGTGACCTCCTCGACCGCGGCGGCCACCTCGTCGACCGTGGCGCAGAGCTTGTAGGCGGTGGTGGCCACGCCCAGCTCCGCCAGCCAGGCCATCGCGGCCGACTGCGCCATCGGCTCGGCGACGCCGTGCACCGAGTACGCGAAGAAGGAGAGCGGGCATTCGTACACCCGCTTGGGCGCGCGGAGGGTGCCCGCCGCGGCGCTGCGCGGGTGCGCGAACGCCGGCTCGCCCGCCCCGGTGCGCATGACCTGCGCGGCGGCGAAGTCGTCGTCGGTCATGAAGACCTCACCGCGCACCTCGACCGTCACCGGCTCGCGCAGCCGCTCGGGCAGGCCGGCCGCCCGGCGGGCCTGGGCGGTGACGTCCTCACCCGCGCGCCCGTCACCCCGGGTCGCCACCAAGGTCAAGATCCCGTCGGTGTACCGGGCGGCGATGGCCAGCCCGTCGATCTTCGGCTCGACCGTGTAGCCGGCGACCGGGCGCCCCAGGATCCGCTCCAGCCGCGCCGCCCACTTGTGCAGCTCGTCGGAGCCGAAGACGTTGTCGAGGCTGAGCATCGGCTCGCTGTGCGTGATGTCGCCGACCACGCCGCCGCCGGCGCCCACCGCCTCGGTGGGGGAGTCGGCGGCCTTCCACTCCGGACGGGCCGCCTCGGTGGCGGTGACCCGGGCCATCAGCCCGTCGTACGTCGCGTCGTCCATGGCCAGGTCGGGACCGCTGTAGTACGCCTCGGCGGCGGCCCGGATCCGCTCGACCGCCGCGCGGTACTCCTCGACGTCCGGGAACGGCGCCGCCTCCGCCGCGTCCACGACCGGATCGACCGGATCTACCAGCTCGCGCATGCTCCCCCGCCCTTCAGCCTCGCCTGTACCGCGCTCATTGTGGCTGCTCGGGGCCGGTTCGCGCGAACCGCGGCCCGGGCTGGGGTGCCGGGCCGGGGTGCCTCCGCGGGTGTCGGGCCGCCTCTGTTGGGGTGCTTGTGACAGCGCTCGGGGTGGCAGTATGCAGCCGTGCTTGAGCGACTCGACGATGTCGACTGGGACCGGATCTGCCACGCCTACGGGCCAGCCTCCGACGTGCCCGACCAGATAAGAGACCTGTGCGCCGCAGACCCCGACCGGCGGGAGAAGGCGCGCTGGCAGCTGTGGGGCAACATCTTCCACCAAGGCACCCGCTACGAGGCGACGGCCTACGCGGTGCCGTTCATGCTGGAGGTGCTCGCCGACCCGGACGGCGCCGACAAGGCCGAGCTGGTGCTGCTGCTGTCCGCCATCGCGGTGGGCTACGACTCGTACTGGCTGCCCGACGGGCTGCCGATCGCGGAGCACCGCCGCATGGCCGAGGGCGGCGGCATGCTCCTCGCCGCCGCGCCGCACCCGGGCGACGACGACTTCGACGAGGACGAGGGCGACGCGGAGTACATCGAGGCGCTGTCCGAGCGGGAGCAGGAGGCGATGCTCGCGCACGTGGCCGTCGCCGCCCACGAGGCCGTGCGGCAGGGCGTGCCGCTCTTCCGCGCGCTGCTCGGGCACACCGACCCGGAGGTGCGCGCGGTCGCGGCCTACGCGCTGGGATGGTTTCCGGAGGACGCCGCCGGCAGCGTGCCCGTCCTCGCCGCGCTGGCCACGTCCGATGTGGACGAGCCGCTCGCCGCCACCGCCCGGGTATCCCTCGGGCTGCTCGGCGTGGCGACCGGCTTCGACGACCCGCGGCCGTTGGTGCGGTGGGCCACCGCGGTCGCGCGGATGCGGGTGTACGGCGCGGGCGCGGGTCAGGAGACGGTCGACGAGCTGCGGACCTGGGCGCGCGGCTCGGGCCGCGACGAGCGGGTGCCGTACCTCGACGGCGACCTCGTCGGGTACGCGACGCTGGTGCTCGACGGCCTGGAGGAGCAGGCCTCCTGACGAACAGCGCACGTTGGAAGGTGCGCGCCCGGATCCGTCCCGGAAGACTCGGGCCGGTGTCCACCACCACGCAGCGGGCGGTCCCCGCCGTCGACGTCCGTCCGCGGTCGCCCCGGCTGTGGCGGGTGATCCCGCTCAGCGTCGCGGCGGGGATCGCACTGGCGGTCCTCTGGTCGTACGAGCTGGTCGACAAGGTGATCGGCGACAACGTCGCGAACACGCTCCTCGGCCACGACGCCAAGGAAACGGCGATCGGCGGCACGGTCGCCGGGCTGCTGTTCGCGTTCGTCTCCGGTCTGGCCGGCACGTTCACCGCGTGCAACATCGCCATGGCGGCGTCGATCGGCCCGATGAGCCACGCCGGCGCCGCCGCCGGTGACCGCCGCCTCGGGCTCGCGGCCCTGCTGCGCCCGGTCGGCTGGCTCACGCTCGGCCTGGTGGCCGTCTCCGGGGTGTACGGCTTCGTCGGCGTCCTGCTCGGCGACCGGCTCCCGCAGCTGTCCACCGGGACGGTCGGCGACATGCCGGTGCGGATCGTCCAGTCGTCGGTGGTCTTCGGCGTCATCGGGCTGGCGTTCGTCTACCTTGGACTCGCGGCGCTCAGGGTGGTGCCCGACCCGTTCGAGCGTCACCCGGCCGGCCGGGTGGTCGCCCTCGGGGTGCTCGTCGGCGGGTTCCTCATCGGGCGCCCGTACCCGCTGTTCAACAAGCTCTTCCACTGGGCGGTGGACACCGGCAACCCGATCTACGGCGCCGGGGCGTTCATCCTCCAGTCGCTGGGCAACGTGGTCGTCGTGACCGCCGTCTTCGCGCTGGTCGTGGTCGCGAGCCGGGGGCGGTTTCTGCGGTGGCTCGCGGCCAGCCCGTCCCGCACCATGCTGATCACCGGCTCGCTGATGGTCGCGCTGGGTGTGTTCACGGTCGTGTACTGGGACATCCGGGTGCCGTCGATGTTCGGGTTCGGCTGGTTTCCCCGGATGCCGTACAACTGACGGCCGTCGCCGGGTCGCCTCAGCCGAAGGTCCAGCGGGTGGGTGAGCCGGTGAAGTCGGCCTCCACCATGCCCAGCGCCCACGACGGCGTGAAGCGGTAGGTCGCGTTGGTGAGGAAGAAGTCGACGGTGAGCTCGCCGCCGTACTTGGCGTTGAACCGCTCGGCCAGCAGCGCGTTGGCGTCCCGCCCCGGCTCGCGCACCACTGTGCCCTCCAGGACGACCGGCTCGTTGGCGTCGCTGGTGGTCACGGTGGCGCGGGGATCGCGGTCGAGGTTGCGCGCCTTGCGCGAGCGCGGCCCGCAGCTGAACCACACCGCGTCCCCGTCCCACACGCCCCACACCGGGGTGACGTTGGGCCGGCCGTCGGGATGGATCGTGGCGACCCAGTAGTCGTGGGAGCGGGCGAGGCGCGCGGCCGCCCACTCCCAGGGCAGCAGCCCGCTGCCCCCGGTCGGCGCGGCGACGCCGTAGTCGGGCATGTGTGGCCGGCTCGCGGTGGGCACGCCGCCCACCCTACGCCGCCCCGGCGCCGGTGCGGCTCCGCGCGCCCGCCGGCCGTCGCCGCTTTGCCAACCCGCCGGGACCGGCGCGGCTATGCGCCCGCCGGCCGTCGCCGCTTCGCGAGCCCGCCGGGACCGGCGCCGCTTTGCGAGTCCGCCGGGACCGGCGCCGTCTTGCGAGCCTGCCGGGACCCGGGCCGTGATGACGCCGTCATGATCTGGCGCTGAGGACCCTCCGGAGTCTGGCCTGAGGCCGCCCGCCGCTGGGGCGCCGGCCTCGACCGAAGGAGTAGATCATGATTCGACGGATCGGCATCGTGGCCGCCACCATGGTGGCGCTGTCGATGGCCGCCGTGGGCGTGGCCTCGCCCGCGTCCGCGGTGATCACGTGTAACGGGCTGGTGGAGACCGTCAGCGGAAACACCGGCACGGGCGGCGACGACGTCATCATCGGCACCGACGGCAACGACGTCATCGACGGCCAGGGTGGCGACGACACGATCTGCGCGCGCGGCGGGGTCGACAACGTGTACGGCGGGCGGGGCGAGGACCTCATGTTCGGCGGCCCCGGCGCGGACTTCATGTGGGGCGACTCGGGCTCGCCGAGCGCGGTGTTCGGCGACGCCGACCGGATGTACGGCGGCGACGGCGAGGACTACCTCGACGGCCAGATCGGCGGCGACGACCTCAACGGCGAGGCCGACAGCGACACGCTCCTCGGCGGCGACGGTCCCGACGATCTGGACGGCGGCACCGGACAGGCCGAGACGACCGGACCGGTGAGCGACGTGTGCCGGGGCGAGGGCGGCGCCAACGACGACTACGTCAACTGCGAGCAGATCATCGACTGACACTCTCCGCGAGCCAACGCCGGCGGTACAGCCCATCGGGGTCGAAGCGTTCCGCTTGCCTCTCCGGGTTGAACCGCCGGTACGGCTTCGTGTCGTTGCCCGTGCCGGCCACCCACTGCCAGTTGCCCCAGTTGTTGGCGACGTCGGCGTCGATCAGCCAGCGGGCGAACCAGGCGGCGTCCTCCCGCCAGTCGATCTCCATGTCCTTGGTGAGGTAGCTGGCGGTGACGAGCCGGGCCCGGTTGTGCATGAAGCCCTCCGCGACCAGCTGACGCGCGCCGGCGTCCACGATGGACACACCGGTGCGCCCCTCCCGCCACGCCTCGAGCGCGGCCGGGTCGTCCCGCCACCGCTCGACCGCCCCGCTCCGGTAGGCCCGGCGAGGGACTCGGCGAGGAAGCGCCGCCGGTTGGCGGAGGACCGGATGCGCGGGTCGAGGACGAACAGCGGCACCACCCGCTCGGCTGCGGCGCAGGCGGCGTGCAGCGCGGGGTTGTCGCGTACGCGCAGGTCACGGGTAAACAGGACGACAGCGGTCCGCATCACGACCTCCTCGCGGCGGGCAGCCCGACCGGCGTGCCGGGCGGTGTGAGCAGGCACCGGGCCACCATGGCCAGGCGCCGCCGGTTGGGCACCACCGCCCGGCGCGCGAACACGTCGTAGTCGGCCCGCCGCACCTCGTCGAGGATGCCGCCGTACAGGTGGAACGCGGCCCGGATGCACGCCTGCGAGGTCGGTGCGAGCATCGGCACCCCCGGCGCCGCCGCGGCGTAGTGCGCGCGGGCACGCTCCACCTCGTACCCGATGAGGGCCTTGACGGCGGGTGAGGCGGCGCGGCGGTCCGCGGCGGCGCGGAGGTCGGCCCGGGTGACGCCGAAGAGCTCCAGGTCGGCGCGGGGCAGGTAGACCCGGTCACGGTCGAGGTCCTCGCCGACGTCGCGGATGAAGTTGGTGAGCTGGAAGGCGAGGCCGAGCTGGCGGGCCGGATCGCGGGCGAGCGCGCGGTCGGCCGGATCGAGGATGGGCAGCATCATCGTGCCGATCGCGGCCGCTGAACCCTCCATGTAGGACAGCACGTCGTCGTACCGCGCGTAGTCACGGACCTCCAGGTCCATCGCCATGCTCGCGAGGAACGTGGCGAAATCGGTGCGGTCCATGCCGAAGACCTCGATGGTGTGCAGCACGGCGGGCAGGAGCGGGTCGTCGACCCGCTCGCCGGCCAGCCCCGCCACGAAGCGGTCGGACCACGCGCGCAGCCGCCGGGCCCGCTCGGCCGTGGAGAGCCCGTCGGTGCTGTCGACGATCTCGTCCGCGTAGCGGGTGAAGCCGTAGAGCGCATGGACGTGGCGGCGCTTCCACGCCGGGAGCAGGCGGGTGGCGAGGTAGTAGCTGCGGCCGTGCCGGCGGTGCAGGGCACGGCAGCGCGCGTACGCGGCGGCGAGTGCTGGCTCCATCGCGCTTCGTTTCCCCAATCGACGTTCCACTAACCGACGCAATAAACGACGCAAGCCGGCCCTACGATACCCTGACCCAGTGAACACGGCGCCCGGAGACGGGCTGAGCGCGGGCGAGGTGGCCCGCCGGCTCGGCGTCGCGGTGACGACGCTGCGCAGCTGGCACCGGCGATACGGCCTGGGTCCCGACCGGCACGAGGCGCGGCACCACCGGCGGTACACCGGGGAGGACCTCTCCCGCCTCGAGGTGATGTGCCGCCTGACCGGCGAGGGCATGCCCGCCGCCGAGGCGGCCCGCGCCGCGCTGGCGGTGCACCCCCTCGACGAGGTGCGCGCCCACCCCGCGACCGCCGCCCGCGCCGGCGGCGGCAACACCATCCCCGTCGGCGGCGCCGGCCCGGAGGCGCGCGGCCTGGCCCGGGCGGCGATGCGCCTGGACGTCGCCACGATGACAAGTGTGATCACCCGCACGATCGCCGAACGCGGCGTGGCGCACACCTGGGACCACCTGCTCCGCCCGGTCCTGGCCGGCGTCGGCGAGCGGCACGCCGCCAGCGGCGCGCTGGTCGAGGTCGAGCACTTGCTGTCCCGCACGATCTCCGACGCGCTCGCCGCCGTGCCCCGCCCACCCGGCGCGCCCGCCCCGCGCACGCTGCTCGCCTGCGCCGACGACGAGCAGCACAGCCTCCCGCTGGAGGCGCTCGCCGCCGCCCTCGCCGAACGCGGCCACCGCTCACTGCTGCTCGGCGCGCGCGTCCCACCCCGGGCACTGGCCGCGGTGGTCGCGCGCCTGGGGCCGACGGTGGTGGTGCTCTGGTCACACGCGCCGCCTACCGCCGACCCCGGCCAGCTGGCCGGCCTGCGCGGGACCCCGCTCGTCGCCGCCGCCGGCCCTGGCTGGCCCCCGGAGGGCCTGCCCGCGGCGGTCACCCGCCCGTCCAGCCTCGACGAGGCGCTTGAGCTCACCCTCCGCTGGCTGCCGGCGGCCGGATAGGCCGTTCCCCGCCAGATCTTCTCAGGCGAATTTTCAGGCAGTTTGCCCACGTCCGCGTCACCTGCGGGCCGTATGCTCCCGCGGGCACCGCTCCCGGCCGGCGGCTCGCGGGGCGAGCCGAGTTCCCCGGCCGTCCACTGCCGGCTCCGCGTGACAAGCTCGCCCACCCGCCGGCATCCTGACGCAGCGTCACCAGCTGCGGGGTCGGGCTTCGAGATCTAGGACGCTTAGGGTTGAACTGGCGCACCAACTCTCCAAGATCTCGCATCGTGCGCCGTTCACTCCGTCGCGGCAGTTGCTCATGGTGACGACACCGTCGTTCGGTCTGTTGCTCGCCGTCTCGGCAAGGGGCATTGTGGACAAACGGCCGCCCGCGCGGTGCGGGCTTGTCGCGCGGACGTGGCAGCGGAGGTCGGGGGTCTCGGCGAGCGCTGCGAGCCGCCGACCGGAGCGGTCTCCGGCGGGAGCGGCGGTCCGCCGCTGACGCGGTCCGGGCAAAAGATGTCCCGAAGGTCCCCGTCCGGCGCGGTCGCGGGCGAAGACGGCGACAGGTTCGCGGCGATCGGCAATTGTGACGGCGGGTTTTCCAACTCTTGACGAGCGTGCGTCGTGAGGGCTAGCTTCCGCTCATGACATCGATGTCATCGTGCTGATCTGCTGGCAGGAGGCACCGTGCGCGCGGTCAGGACCCATTTCGCTGCCAAAAATCAGGACAACGGTGCCGCCATCGGTACCGGAGCATCGTGTGCTCGCCGTCACGTCAGTGAGCTGGGTCTATGACCACGATGACATCGCGGCCGTTGCTGATCGGGGTCGACGCGGGCACCAGCCGGGTCAAGGCGATCGCCGTCGACGAGCGGGGTGACGTGCGGGGCGACGCCGAGCGGGCGACGCCGTGGCGGCACGACGGCGGGCGCACCGAGCTCGACCCCGTCGCCCTGGCGGACCTGGCCCGCGTCGTGGCCGCCGAGGCGGTCGGCGTCGGCGGCGGCACGGCGATCGGCGTCGGGGTGACCGGGATGGCCGAGACCGGCGTGCTCGTCGACGGCCGGGACCGCCCGCTCGCCCCCGCGATCGCCTGGCACGACCCGCGCGGCGACCTGGACACGATCGCGCGGGAGCTGGGCGCGGAGACGTTTCGCGCGACCACCGGGCTGCCGGTGACGCCGATGCCCTCGCTGGGCAAGCTGCTGTGGCTGCGCCGCACCCACCCGGACAGCAAGGCCGCCGCGCGGTTCTACTCGGTCGGCGAGTGGATCGTGCGGCGGCTCGGCGGCGCGCCGGTCGCGGAGCTCTCCCTGGCCAGCCGGACCGGCCTGCTCGACCTCGCCGGCCGGCGGCCGTGGGACGCCGCCACCGCCCTGCTCGACTGGCCGCCCCTGCTCGCCGACCTGGTCGTGGCCGGCACCCCGGTCGGCCGGGTCTCCGGCGACGGCGCGCCGCCGTCCCTGCGCGGCGCGGTGCTGACCGTGGCCGGCCACGACCACCAGGTCGCCGCGTACGGCGTCGGCGCCACCACCGACGGCGCCCTCTTCGACTCGCTGGGCACGGCCGAGGCGCTGGTCCGCACCGTCCGCCCGCCGCTCGCGCCGGCGGAGGTCGGCCGGCTCGTCGGCCACGGCATGTCGGTCGGCTGGGGCGTGGTCGCCGAGCACATGTGCGTCATGGCCGGGGTGCCGACCGGCCTCACGCTCGGGCGGGTCGCCACGCTGCTCGGCGCGGCGACACCGGCCGCCCGGGACGCACTCGGCGAGCAGGCCCTGTCCGCGCCGGACCACCCGATCCTGCGCCTCGTCGAGCCCCGCAACGGGCAGTTCGGCCTCGCCGGCATCAGCGACGGCGTCACGCCCGCCGTGCTCTGGCGTACCGCCGTCGAGGGTCTCGTCGCCGAGGCCGCGCGGCTGCTGGCGCTCGTCGACGCGCACGCCGGGCCGTACCGCGACGTCGTCGTGGCGGGCGGCTGGCTGCGCAACCCGGCGCTCCTGGCCGCGAAGCGGCGGCAGTACCCGGCGATGCGGACGACCGCGCTCCCGGAACCGGGCGCCTACGGCGCCGCGATGCTGGCCGCCGAGGCGGCCGGCGCACCCCTCCCAACCGCCTCCGGAAGGTAGTTCGCATGCCCACCACCCTCGACCAGATCGCCGGCGACGCGGGAACGTTCGCCATCCTCGCGATGGACCAGCGCGGCACGCTGCGCACGATGCTGGACAAGGCCGGCCGGCCCTCCGCCGACGAAGAGCTGAGCGACTTCAAGGTGGACGTGATCGGCGCGCTGTCGCCGTTCGCCTCCGGGGTGCTCACCGACGTCGAGTACGGCGTCGGCCCGGTGCGGTCCGCCGGCGCGCTCGACGCGCGGGCCGGCCTGCTCGTCTCCAGCGAGCGGTCACCGCAGCCCAGGTGGAACGGCGAGCACCGCACCGAGTACGACAGGGCCGGGCGCGGACCGACGTTCGTCGCGGAGCACGGCGGCGCCGCGCTCAAGTTCCTGGTCCGGTGGCGCCCCGACCGGCAGGGCGAGCCCGACCTCGCGGGGGAGGCCCTCGACGCGGTCCGGGCGGTGGTCGCCGACTGCCGGGCGTACGGCATGCCGTCCGTCATCGAGCCGCTGGTCACCGTGTACCCGGGTGAGGGCGAAGAGGAGAAGAAACGCCTGGTGATCCGCTCGGCCGAGCTGCTCGCCGGGCTGGGCCCGGACCTGCTGAAGCTGGAGTGGCCGGGCGACGCGGACGGCTGCCGCGAGGTGAGCAAGGTGTGCGGCGCCGTGCCGTGGGCGCTGCTGTCGGCCGGCGTCGCGTACGAGCGCTTCGTCGAGCGCGTGCTCACCGCCATGGACGCGGGCGCGAGCGGCTACATCGCCGGGCGGGCGTTCTGGGGCGAGGCCGTGGGGATGACCGGTGACGACCGGCGGCACTTCCTGCGCACCACGGCGGTGGACCGCATGGCCGCCCTCAACGCGGCCATCGAGGGGCACGGGCGCGGCTGGCGGGAGGTGCGCTCATGACCCCGGTGATCGGCGCCTACGGCGTGGTGAAGACCTTCGGCCACGTACGGGCGCTGCGCCACGCCTCGTTCGAGGCCATGCCCGGCGAGGTCACCGCGCTGGTCGGGGACAACGGCGCGGGCAAGTCGACGCTGACGAAGATCCTGGCCGGCGTGTTCGGCCCGGACGAGGGCGAGGTGCGCATCGACGGCGAGCCGGTGCGCCTGGCCGACCCGCACGACGCCAAGCGCCGCGGCATCGAGACCGTGTACCAGGATCTCGCGCTCGCGCCCGACCTCGACGCGGCGGCCAACGTGTTCCTCGGCCGGGAGGTGCGCCGGTTCCGGTTCCTGCACAACCACCCGGAGATGCGCCGGCGCACGGCGACCGCGTTCCGCGAGCTCGGCGTCGGGCTGGTGCAGGACATGCGGGCGCCGGTGGCGGCGTTCTCCGGCGGGCAGAAGCAGTCGGTGGCGATCGCACGGGCCGCGATGTGGGCCACCAAGGTCATCCTGATGGACGAGCCGACCGCCGCGCTCGGCGTCCTACAGACCGTCAAGGTCCTGGAGCTGGTCGAGCGGATCCGCGACCGGGGCATCGCGGTCGTGTTCATCTCGCACAACCTGCCGCAGGTGCTCCAGGTCGCCGACCGGATCGAGGTGCTGCGCCTCGGCGCCCGGGTGGCCCGCTTCCGGCGCGGCGAGGCCGACGTCGACCGGCTGATCGCCGCGATCTCCGGCGCGTACGCGAACGAGACCGGGGAGGCTTTGGAATGACGCAGACCAAGCCGACCGACCCCGACACCCAGGAGCCGGTGACCCCGAGCGTGCCGCTGGTGCGCGCGCTGCTGCGCAACCCGACGATGGTCACGTTCGCCGCGCTGCTGGTCATCATCGCGGCGTTCTCGGTGCTGGCGCCGGACACGTTCACCCAGCGCAGCAACTTCGTCCAGCTGGCGCAGAACGTGGCCATCCTGACCGTGGTCAGCGTCGGCACCACGTTCGTCGTGATCACCGCGGGCGTCGACCTGTCCATCCCGAGCGGAATCGTGCTGGGCGAGGTCTTCGCCGTACACGCGCTCCAGCTGATCGGCACCGGCGGCGGCAACACGGCGGCCGACGTCGCGGCGGACCAGTCCAAGAGCTGGTACGTCCTGGTCGCGTTCGCCGGTGCGCTGCTGGCCGGGCTCGTCATCGGCACGGTCAACGGCCTCGTGGTGGCGTACCTGAAGGTACCGCCGCTGCTCGCCACGCTCGGCACGCTCGGCGCCGGTCTCGGCGTGGCGCTGATCCTCCAGGACGGCGTGAACACCGCGACCTACGCCCTCGACCCGGTCGGGCACGGCGAGTGGATACCGGGCGTACCCAACCTGATCCCGATCGCGCTGCTGGTCGTGGTGGCCGGGTTCGTGCTGCTGCACATGGCCGTCTTCGGCCGGCACACGTTCGCGATCGGCTCCAACCCGGAGGCCGCGCGGCGGGCCGGCATCAACGTCGAACGGCACCTGCTCAAGGTCTACGTCATCGGCGGCACGGCGGCCGGGTTCGCCGGCTTCCTGTCGCTGGCGTACTTCTCCACCACCAGCATCGGCGGGCACTCCACCGACAACCTCCAGGCCATCACCGCGGTGGCGCTGGGCGGCACGAGCCTCTTCGGCGGCGTCGGTTCGATCATCGGCACCTTGATCGGCGTGTGGATCCCGGCGGTGCTCAAGAACGGATTCGTCATCACGGGGGTCCAGCCCTACTGGCAGGACGTCGCGGTGGGCCTGGTGCTCATCGTGGCGGTCTGGCTCGACCAGCTCCGGCGCCGTTCCCGCGACCGGGGCTGACACCCAACCCCACTTTTTTTGGAGGCACCGTGAGAAAGATCGTGGCGGCCGCGGCCGCCGGGGCACTGCTGCTGGCCGCCGGCTGCGCCGACGACTCCGGCGGCGGCTCGGACACCGGCAGTGGCAGCGCCTCAGGCAAGAAGTTCGTGCTCATGGTCGGCGTCAAGGGCGACCCGTTCTACATCTCGATGGAGTGCGGCGCCAAGGAGAAGGCCAAGGAGCTCGGCGTCGACCTCCAGGTGCAGGGCCCGGACAAGTTCGACGCCACGCTCCAGAACCCGCTGCTCGACGCCGTGGCCGCGGCCCGGCCGGCCGCGCTGCTCGTCGCGCCGAACGACGTCAAGGCGTCGGCCACGCCGCTCAAGCGGATCCAGGACGCGGGCAGCAAGGTGGTGCTCGTCGACACCACTGTGGACGACACGAGCATCGGCGCCTCCCGGATCGCCACCGACAACAAGCTCGGCGGTACGAAGGCGGCCGAAGCGCTCAACGAGCTGCTCGGCGGCGCCAAGGGCAAGGTGCTCGTCATCTCCACCGACCCCGGTGTGTCCTCTGTGGACGCACGGGTGGCGGGCTTCGAGGAGGCGGTGAAGACCAAGTACACGAACTTCACGCTCGCGGCCGCCACCCAGTACTCGCACAACTCCCCGCAGACCGCGGCCAGCATCATCCAGGCCGAGCTCCAGCGCAGCCCCGACATCGTCGGCGTCTTCGCCACCAACCTCTTCTCCGCGCAGGGCACCGCGACCGGCGTGCGCGCGGCCGGCAAGAGCAACCAGGTCAAGGTCGTCGGCTTCGACGCCGGCCCGGACCAGATCAAGCAGCTGGAGGCCGGTGACGTGCAGGCGCTGGTCGCCCAGAAGCCGTACGACATCGGGGTGCAGGGCGTCCAGCAGGCGGCGAACGCCCTGGAGGGCAAGACGGTGGAGACGAACATCGCCACCGAGTCGCTGATCGTCACCAAGGACAACCTCAACGACCCCGAGGTGAATAAGTACGTCTACAAGGACAAGTGCTGATCCACAAAGGACCCCGGGTGTACGTCGTCGCCGGTGCGCCGGCGACCGGCAAGAGCGTGTTCGGCGCGGCGCTGGCCCGCGCGGCCGGCGCCGCACCGCTCGACCAGGACGTGCTCACCGGCCCGTTGACCGCCGTCGTGGCCGCCCTCGTCGGTGCCGCGCCGAATGATCTCGACGATCCACGGGTACGGGCCGCGACCCGCACCGCCACCTACGACGCGCTGCTCGACACCGCCGCCGGGTGCCTCGCCGCCGGGTTGCCCGTGGTACTCGTGGCGCCGTTCACCGCGGAACGGTCCGACCCCGGCGCCTGGGCCGCGCTCGAGGCCCGCTTGGGCGCCCCCGGCGGCGCGGTGCTCGCCTGGACCACCTGCCCGCCCGCGGAGGTGGCCCGGCGGCTCGCCGCGCGGGGCTCGCCGCGCGACCGCCGCAAGCTCGCCGACCTCGACGGTTTCCTGCGCTCCGGCGCCCTCGACCCGCCGAAGGTGCCGCATGTGGTGGTGGACACCACGGCACCCCTGACACCGCGTATCGCGGCCATGCTCACCCGGTAGCCTGCCAACGGCTTCATTGGAGGACCCTTGCTCATCGCGACGCCCAACATCACCGTCGACCGGACGGTCCGGCTGCCCGAGCTGCGGCCGGGGAGCGTGCTGCGGCCGCGCCGCGCGGTCGTCACCGCGGGCGGCAAGGGGCTCAACGTGGGCCGGGTCTCCGCCGCGTTCGGGCACCGCTCCACGCTGGTCAGCTTCCAGCCGGACGGCGACGCCGCCACGGTCGCGCGGCTCTTCGCGGCCGAGCCGGTCGAGTTCGTGGGCGTCGCGGTGCCCGGCGACGTCCGGGTCGCCACGATCTACCTGGAGGACTCCGGGCGGGTGACCGTGCTCAACGAGCCCGGTCCGCAGATCGCCGCCGACGCGTGGGCCCGCTACGAGGACGCGATCGCCGCCGAGCTGGCCACTGGGCGGCACCGCACGCTGGTGTGCTCGGGCAGCCTGCCGCCGGGCGTGCCCGACGACGCGTACGGCCGGCTGACCCGCCTCGGGCACACCGCCGGCGTGCGGGTGGTCGTCGACGCGGCGCGGGCCGCGCTGGCCGGAGCCCTCGACGCCGGCCCGGACGTGGTCACCCCCAACCTCGCCGAGGCCGACGGCGTGCTGGCGGGCCACGAGGTCGAGTCGGTACACGAGGACGACCCTTCGGTGCCCGACCGGGCCGCCGCCGCGGTGCGTGAGCTGTGCCGCCGGGGCGCGCGGACGGCCGCGGTGACCGCCGGGGCGGCCGGCACGGCATACGGCGACGCGGGCGACGTCGCCTGGATACCCACGGTGGCGGTCGAGGTGGTCAACCCGATCGGCGCCGGCGACTCGTTCGTCGGCGGCCTCGTCGAGGCGTACGAGGAGGGGCGCGCCGGTGTCGACGCGGTCGTCTTCGCCGTCGCCACCGCGACCGCCTCCGTCGAGCGGGAGCTGGCCGGCGGCGTCGGCCCGGCCCGGGCCCGCGAGCTCGCCGCCACGCTGCGCCCGGGGGTGTTCCGGTCCGGGGAGCGGAGCGACGAGGGCGGAGCGCGCAGGCCGCCCGGGGCGGTCAGCGAGCACGGCCCCGCCCGTCTGGAGGCATGATGTCCCGCCGGCCCACCCTCCGCGACGTCTCGGTGCTGGCCGGGGTGAGCGCGAAGACCGTCTCCCGGGTCGTCAACGACGACCCGGCGGTGGCCCCGGACACGGCCGAGCGGGTGCGGGTCGCCATCCGCGAGCTGGGCTTCCACCCCAACCCGGTGGCCCGCTCGCTGCGCGTCGGCCGCGACGACGCGATCGGGCTCGTGGTCGAGAACATCGCCGACCCGTTCATGGCCGAGGTCACCGGCGCGGTGGAGGAGGTGGCCCGCGAACGCGGCATGTTCGTGGTCATCGCCAGCGCCGGCTACGCCCCCGAAAACGAGCGGATGGTCGTCAACGGCCTCACCAACCGCCGGGTCGCCGGCCTCATCATCACGCCCACGTCGGGCGACCACTCCTACCTGGGCCACGGACCGGTGCGCTTCCCGACGGTCTTCGTCGACCGCCCGCCGATCCAGCACGACTCCGACACCGTGCTAGCCGACAACGAGGGCGGCGCCAAGGCAGCCACCCAGCACGTGATCCAGCACGGCCACCGCCGGGTCGCGTTCATCGGCGACCGCCTGCACATCTACACCACCCGCCTGCGCTACCAGGGCTTCCGCGCGGCGATGGCCGAGGCCGGCCTGCCGGTCGACGAGCGGCTGGTCCGGGTCGACGCGATGGGCAGCCAAAACTCCACCGCCGCCACCATCGATCTGCTCACCTCGAACCCGACCCCCACCGCCGTCATCTCGGCGAACGCACGCACGTCGCTCGGCGTGGTCCGCGCCCTACACCAGCGCGACCGCACGGACATCGCGCACGTCAGCTTCGACGACTTCCAGGGCGCCGAGTCGCTGAGCCCGCCGGTGACGGCGATCTACCAGGACCCGCAAGGGCTCGGCCGGGCCGCCGCTACGCTGCTCTTCGACCGGATCAACGGCATGGACGGACCACCCCGGCGGGTGGTCCTGCCGGTCAAGCTCATCGTCCGCGGTTCCGGCGAGCTGCCCCCACCCCCGGACCCGGCGTAGGTATGTTTCCGGTGTACGGCGCGGCCCCGCAATCCGAAGGATCACGCGGTGGCCGTCTCACCTCCCGCCGCCACGCCGCACCACGATCCCGACACCGCGAAAAGGGCTCATAGCGTGAACCGACCATCCACGCGAGGCCGGCCCTGGGCACCCACCGACCGCACCGGCGGCCCACTCGACGACGTGTTCGACCTGGTGCGACAACACGTCCCAAGCTTCACCATCGAGCGCCTCACCGCGACTCATCCGGCCGACGACGACAACGTCTACTACCTGGGCGACCACGCCGGACCAGACCAAGTCCAGGTCGACTCAGCCGACCACGGCCAGCCACCGTTCCACATCGAGGCGAACGAACGCCTCAGCACCTCCGACCCCACCAAAGCAGCCGATACCATCCGCGCCTGGCTCACCAAGCACCAGCACCCAACCAGCCTCTAGCGCAGAGAGCTTTCGGAGTCGGGGTGACTTCGACGTCCTACTTTAGACAGAGATTTGAGCTACCGCGACGGGCGTCGCAGTAGCCCGGATCTGCGTCTTTGATTGGGGATCCGGGGCCGCGGCGACGGGTTGAGCGGCCGCCGGGCTCCAGGCCCGGCGGCCGCCGGTGTTTCACGGGGTCAGGCGTGCGTGGCGACGCGCCTGTTCTTGGTCAGTAGCGGCACGAGGTTGAGCAGCAGCCCCGCCAGCGCGACGCCGGTGACCAGGTTGATCCCCGGGTGGTAGTCGCCGAAGTCGACCGCCCCGCCCGGCCCGCTCACCGCGATCAGCGCGGTGACGACCGCCAGGACCAGCGCCGCGCCGACCTGGCCCGACGTCTGCACCAGGCCGGCCGCCAGCCCCTGCTCGGAGTCGTCGATGCCCTCGGTCGCCTGGGCCATGATCGAGCTGAAGCCGAAGGCGAACCCGCCGCCGAGCAGCAGCATGGTCGGGAAGACCGCGACGAGGTAGTGCGGCGTCGTGCCCGCGGTCAGCAGGAACCACACGTAGCCCAGGGTCATCGAGGCCATCGCGGTGTTGATGAGCCGCTGCGTCCCGTAGCGGTTGATGAGCCCGCCCATCAGCGGCGACGTGAACGCGACGAGCAGCCCGGCGGGCAGCAGCGCGAGCGCCACCCGCAGCGGCGACCAGCCCCGCACGTCCTGGAGGTACAGCGTCATCATGAACTGGAAGCTCAGGTACGAGCCCATGAGCGCGATGATGCTCACGTTGGCCCGGACGATCGAGCCGACCCGGAGGATGCCGAGCCGGATCAGCGGGTGGGCGATCCGGTTTTCGGTGACCACGAAGGCGACCAGCAGCGCTACCGCGGCCGCGGCCAGACCGAGCGTGATCGGGTCGAGCCAGCCGCGGTCCGGTGCGGAGACCACGGTGTACACGGCGAGCAGCATCCCGGACGTCAAGGTGGTCGCGCCGAGTATGTCGTGACCGCCGTCCGCGGCCGGCCGGTCGCGCGGGATCAGCATGGCGGCGAAGAGCAGTGCGGCGAGCGCGAGCGGCACGGGGATCAGGAAGGTCCACCGCCAGCCGAGGCTGGTGAGCAGGCCACCGAGGATGAGGCCGGACGAGTACCCGCTGGCGCCGAACACCGTAAAGATCGACAGTGCCCGGTTTCGGGCCGGCCCCTGGTGGAAGGTCGTGGTCAGGATGGACATGGCGGTCGGCGCGGTGAAGGCGGCCGCGAGACCCTTGACGAAGCGGGTGATGATCAGCAGCGTCCCGTCGTCGACGAGGCCGCCGACGAGCGAGGCCACCGCGAAGACGGCGAGCGCGATCAGGAAGACCCGCCGCCGGCCGAGCAGGTCGGCGGTGCGGCCGCCGAGCAGCAGCAGGCCGCCGTAGCCGAGCACGTAGCCGTTGACGATCCACTGGAGCGAGGTGGTGGACATGCCTAGGTCGGCACCGATGGACGGGAGCGCCACGCCGACCATCGAGACGTCGAGGCCGTCGAGGAACAGCACGGTGCAGAGGACCGCGAGCACACCCCAGAGGCGAGGCGTCCAGCGTTGCTCGACCGGCGCGGTCGACGGGATGGTCGCGGTGGCCGCGGGAGCGACGGATACTTCGGTGACAGACACCCGACGAACATTAGATGCGCGTGCATTGAATGTCCATGCACAGGTTCTCCGTGCATGTAATGCGGATGCATTGATCGGCCGGGTTCGGTATGCTGCCCCGATTTCGGCGTTCGCCCTGCTAGATGCGCTCACCGACCCCCTCGCGGGCCGCTCGGCGGGACGGATCCGGCCCTCCAGCGGCCGACTGTGATGATCGCCGCACCCCCGATCTAGAGAGCTTTCGGAGTCGAGGTCGTTTCGACCCTGAACCACAGAGAGATGTGAGCTAGCTAGTGGCCGTCACCGGTTCGAAGCTGGCCAGCAGCTCCTCCAGCGCGTGCTGGTCGGGGCCGACGAACGGGTCCGAGCCGGGCGCCTCGGCGAGCATGTCGAGGAAGTCGGTGGTGCGGCCCAGCGCCGGCGGCAGGTGCGTGCTGAGGAACGCGCGCGGCTCCATCGTCCGGAGCGGCTGGATGGTGTCCAGGTACTTGGCGCGGTCGACGGCGTGCACCCACGGGCTGTCGATGGTGGCCCACAGCAGCTGCCCGGCCCGCAGGGCGTCCCGGGGGACGTCGACCACGTCGGTGGCGCCGGCGAGGTCGCTGGTCGGCAGCGGCGCGCCGAAGCAGTCGGAGCTGAAGCACACGCCCGACCGGTCGTCGTAGAAGCCGACCGTGGCGGGGCTGTCGAACAGCGGCGGCCGGAAGCCGGTGAGGGTCCGGTCGCCCACGTCGAGCGTCTGGCCCGGGTTGAGCAGGTAGACCCGGTCGAGTGGCAGCGGCCGCTCGGTCGACATGATGCCGGCGCCGATGAACGTGGTGACCAGCCGTGCCTCGGGTGCGGCGTCGAGGAGGGCGAAGAGCCCGCCGGTGTGGTCGCGGTCGGGATGGGTCAGCCAGATCCACCGCACGTCCCGCGGATCGACCACCGACCCGAGTGCCTCGAGGAAGTCGCGGTCGGGCAGGCCGAGGCCGGTGTCGACGACGACGGGCTCGGCCGCGTGCAGGACGAACGCGTTGACCGCCAGGAAGCCGATGCCAGGCACGGGAAGCTGGTCGTTGAGGACGGTGACGTCGCGCCCGATTTGATGGATGTGCATCGGGTCCTCCTTCCAAGGAGGGAAGTCTGTCCGTTTCGAGAGGATTTTTCCTATATCAGGATGATCAGGTCCGGGTGGCGGTGTCAAGAGCGCAGCGGAGCGTGGCCGGCGTAGGCGCTGTCGAGCACGCCCTCGCCGGCGGTCAAGCCGGGCAGCTCGCGCTGGAGCACGGCGACGCTCGCCGCGGGCAGCAGCGCCTCCACCGTGACCTCGTCGCCGCGGGACCGCTGGGCCTCCACCGTGGCCGCGAGGGCGCTGAGGGCGGCGAGCACGGGGCCGAGCGCGGCCGCGGGCGCCTCGATGTGTACCCGGGAGATCGGCTCGCAGACCGTGGTGCCGGCGGCGGCCAGCGCCTGGTGGACCACGACCGGGGTGAGCTTGCGGAAGTCGGCGGCCGTGCTGAGCGGTCCACGGGTCGCGGGCGGGCCGTCCGGCGAGCTGTAGCCGGACCGGGTCATGGTGACCACGCAGTCGGTGACCGGCCAGCCGCGCGGCCCGCGGCGCAGCGCCTCGCGCACGTACCCGTCCATGCTCGCGGCGAACTCGGCCATGTTGCGGTAGACGAACAGCGGCACCGAGCGGTAGTCGACGGCCACGCGGACGTCCACACCGGACCCGGCGGCGGCCGGCTCGACGCGCAGCCCGACCGTGGCGCGGAAGGGGTTGTCCGGCGTGTTGAGGAGCGCGAGCGCCTCGCCGGCGCGGGTGGGCCGTTCGAGGTACAGCGGTGTCGTCTCGCGAAACCCGACCTCGATGCCGTAGTCGGCGGCGAGCGTCGCCTGGATGACCTCCTTCTGCACCTCGCCGTAGAGCGAGACGGCGAGCTGGCGCCCGGTCTCGTCGGTCCGCACGTCGATGAGCGGGTCCTGCTCGGCGAGCTGGGCGAGCGCTGTGCGCAGCGCGACGTGGTCGCCGGGCCGCGCCGGCTCGATGACCGCCTCCAATGTGGGCGGTGCGAAGTGCCCGCTCGCGGCGCCGGCCGGCGGCCGGCCGACCGGGTCGCCGACCTTGTGCGTGGACAGGCCCCACAGCTGGCCGATCTCCCCGGCCGAAACGGCCGGGCGCCGCACCCACCGGCCACTGTGGAACACGTTGATCGCGGTCACCTTGTCCGGCCCGGGCGGCAGCGGGTCTCTGATGTGGAGGGTGCCGGCGAACATGCGGACGTACGCGACCTTCTCGCCGGCGGCGCCGCGCTCGACCTTGAACACGGTGCCGCTCGCCGACCCACCGGCCTCGCCGCCCGCGGCCGGCAGCAGGTCGACGAGACCGTCCATGAGGGAGTCGACACCGGCGCCGGTAGCCGCGGAGCCCACGTAGAGCGGGTGCACCAGCGCCTGGGCGGTCTGCGCGGCGAGCTCCGCCCGCAGTACGCCCGGGGTGACGCGGCTCTCGTCCTCGACGTACGCGGCGAGCAGCCGCTCGCTGTGCGTGGCCAGCTTCTCCACCGCATCCGCGTCCATACCGGACGGTCCGACCTGGACGGTGCGCCCGCCCTCGCCGGCCTCGACGCGGCTCATCGGCACGGCGGTGACGGCGAGGCGGCGTTCGACCTCGGCCGTGACCCGGGCCACGTCGGCGCCGGGCCGGTCCACCTTGTTGAGGAAGAGCAGGGTCGGCACCCGCAGGCGGCGCAGCGCGCGCATTAGCACGCGGGTCTGCGGCTGCACGCCCTCGACCGCGGAGACGACGAGCACAGCGCCGTCCAACACGCCCAGGACGCGGTCGACCTCGGCCACGAAGTCGGGGTGCCCGGGGGTGTCGATTAGGTTGACCGCGGTGCCGCGGATGGGCAGCGACACCACCGCCGCCCGGATGGTGATGCCGCGCTGCCGCTCCAGGGCGAGGGAGTCGGTGCGCGTGGTGCCGTCGTCGACGCGGCCGATCTCGTCGATGACGCCGGCCGCGTGGAGCAGCCGCTCCGAGAGCGTCGTCTTACCGGCGTCGACGTGCGCCAGGATGCCGAGGTTGAGGATGCGTGCTGACAAGCGCCGTGCCCTTCGAATCGACCGGTACGGGTCCGAGAGAGAACGGCGTCGCTCGCATCATTGCCTCCTTCGCAGGTGATCGGGCCAGCGAAGCAGGGCCGCCCCATCAGGCGCAACCGAATAACCGTGCATGATCTACCTGTGCCTTTCACCGCCTCGCGGGCCCTGAGCCGCCGTACCGAGCGCTGGTTCGTGCGGCGCGGTGTGCCGACCATGATCGAGGGGTACGGTTTCGCCACCCACGTGCTGCCCCGGATGCTGCCCTCGCTGGCGTTGGTGGCGGTGGCCAGCCTGGCCTGGCTGGTGCCGCTGCGCGCCGCCGGCTCCGGCCGCTGGGTGCTCCTCGGCGGGGTGGTCGTGGCCACGCTGGCCGTGCGGTGGGCGCTGAGCGCGTTCGCCCGCCGCGGGCTGCACCTCACCCGGCGTACCACCGTGGCCGTCCTGATCGGGTACGCGCTGATGCCGGTGGCGGTACCCCTGCTCCAGCTCGCCGTCGACGGTGTGGTCACGCCACCCGGAAACGAGCTGGTCGGGGTGGTGGGCTTCGGCATCTTCTTCGCGGCGGTCTTCGCCGGCACGCTGCTGGCGACCACCTACGGCGTCGGCGCCCTGCTCGGCCGGGCGGTCCGGCACACGATCTACGACCTGCGCAACAGCGTGCACCTGCTCGGGCGGGCGCTGCCGGCGTTGCTGTTCGTCACGCTGTTCCTGTTCTTCACCGGCGAGCTGTGGCAGGCGATGAACCGGCTCGGGTGGTGGCGGCTGGTGCTGGTGGTCGCGCTGTTCGCCGCGGTCACCATCCTCGCCGCGGCGGCCCGCCTGCGCGACGAGATCGGCCGGGTGGAGCAGGACCTCAGCCCGCCCCGGCTGTCGGCCGCGTGCGCGGGCACGCCCCTCGCCGACGCGCCGGTCGACGAACTCGCGCCGGACGGCCCGCTCCGCGCGGTGCCGCTGAACGGCCGCCAGACGCGCAACCTGCTGCTGATGCTGGCGACCCGGCAGCTGGTGCAGGCCGCGGTGGTGGGGCTGGCGCTGTTCGGGTTCTTCCTCGTGCTCGGCGTGCTGGTGGTGACGCCGGAAACCGCGGAGCAGTGGATCGGTGCGGAGCCGGCGCGGTCGGCGCTCTTCCCCGCCGTGCCGGTGGCGCTGCTGCGCAACGCGACGCTCTTCGCCGGGTTCGGCAGCATGTACTTCGCCGTCACCTCGATGAGCGACGCCGACCACCGGCGGCAGTTCTTCTCGCCGATCATCGACGAGGTGGAGCGCACGCTCGCCGTCCGCGCGGTGTACCTCGCCGTCCGCGCTGATGCTCAGGGGAGAATGATCTAGGAGCGGACGTGGGCAAGCCGCCTCACGGCGGGTTGGGTTTGGTCTTGCACCGCGGGCCCGGCGGCCCGCGGGAGCATACGGTCTTCAGCTGACGCGGACGCGGGCGAAAACTCTAAGGCAGGACCGTGTCGAGCAGGGTGACGATCCGGGTGGCGTACGCACCGTCTTCGTCGAGGTCGGGGCGGAAGTCGGCCACGCTCACGCCGAGCAGGTGAGGTGAGGTGGCAAGGGGGCGCAGGGCGGCGGCGAGCGTGTCCCAGCCTGGGCCGCCGGGCTGCGGGTAGGTCACGGCGGGGAGCGCGGCCGGGTCGAGCACGTCCAGGTCGATGTGGAGCCACGCGCCGTGGGTGGTGCCGGTGAGCCAGTCGCGCGCCCGCTCGCCGGCGGCGGTGGGGTCGGCGGTGAGCGTGGCGGCGTCGATGCGGCGGAGCGCCGGGGGTACGCGGGCGACCTCGGCGGCCGACGCCGGGTCGAGGTCGGTGGTGCGGTGGCCGATCAGCACGGCGGCGTCCGGCGGGACCATCGGTGGCGGGCCGGCGAGCGACACCAGCGGCTCGGGGCCGTCGCCGGTCACCAGCGCGAGGTCGAGGTCGGCCGTCTCGCCGGTGTCCGAGTCGGCCGGGGACTGGTAGTCGGGATGGCCGTCGACGAACCACAGGCCCACCTGGCTCGACCCGGCGTCGAGCCTCGGGCCACCGGCCCGGATCGGGCCGGCATCCGGCGCCGGAGCGAGCGGACCGAGGGCGCCTCGCGCGCGCAGCGCCGGGACGATGCCGAGCAGGATGCTACAGTCGCCGCCCGCGACCAGCGGGCGGCGGTCGGGCGCGCGGGCGAGCAGGTCGGTGAGGGCTGTGGTGAGCGCGTGCGCGGCGCGGCGGGTGTCGTCGAGCGCGCGGACGCCGGTGGCCGGGTCGCGGGCGGTGCTCGTGACGGCGGTGGCGGCGTCGCCCGCGTCGAGGCCGACCAGGTCGCCCAGGCCGGCGGCGCGGAGCGCGGCGGGCGCGCTGGCCTCGCCGCGGCCCTCACCCGAGCAGTCCCACGGCGCGCCGAGCAGCGCCCAAGCCGAGGCGTCCACCCGCCCCACCCTACGCGGATGGGAGGGCCTTGACCGGCCGAGACCGAAACGCATAGATTTGGGTCACTGCGGGATTCCGGGCATCCGTGCCGGTCGGTCATGACCGGCGGTTCCTCGTTGCCCCAGGTCCATCAAGGAGTGCCCGCATGTCCGCAACGCCCCCCGCCGAAGAAGAGGAGCCCAACGCTCCGGCGCACCACCGCAAGGTGCTGCGCCTCGATCGCCACGGCCGCACGATGATCGCCGCGACGGTCGTCTGCGTGTGCCTGGCGGCGGCCACGCTGGTCGCCTCGGCGCTCGACCTCGTCGGGCCGGCGCAGGACGCGGGCGCCACCGCCAACCGGGCCGGGCCGGCCTACCTCGACGCGGCGCAGCCGGTGCCGGCGCGGGTCGCCGACCTGCTCGGGCGGATGACGCTCGAAGACAAGCTGGGCCAGCTCGCCCAGGTCGACCGGGCCGCGCTGACCAGCCCGCAGGACATCGCCGCGTACCGGATCGGGTCGGTGCTGTCCGGCGGCGGCTCGGCGCCGGCCGACAACACGCCGACCGGGTGGGCGGACATGTACGACGGGTTCCAGAGCGCGGCGCAGGCCACGCCGCTCGGCATCCCGATCATCTACGGCGTCGACGCCGTGCACGGCCACAACAACGTGCGCGGCGCGACGATGTTTCCGCACAACATCGGGCTCGGCGCCAGCCGCGACCCGGGGCTGGCGCAGGCGGTCGGCCGGGCCACTGCCGAGGAGGTCGCCGGCACCGGCATCGACTGGACCTTCGCGCCCTGCCTGTGTGTGGCGCGCAACGACCGGTGGGGGCGCACGTACGAGTCGTTCGGCGAGCAGGCCGAGATCCCGACCGCGATGACCTCGATCATCGGCGGCTTCCAGGGCACCAACCTCGGCGAGCCCACCTCGATCCTCGCCACCGCGAAGCACTACGTCGGCGACGGCGGTACCACCGGCGGCCGCGACCAGGGCAACACGGAGATCTCCGAGGCCGAGCTGCGCTCGACCCACCTCCCACCGTTCCAGGCGGCCGTCGCGCAGGGCGTGGGCTCCATCATGGTCTCCTTCAGCAGCTGGAACGGGCAGAAGCTGCACAGCCACAAGCGCCTGCTCACCGACATCCTCAAGGGCGAGCTGGCGTTCCAGGGTTTCGTGGTCTCGGACTGGGCGGGCATCGACCAGATCGACGGCCAGCGCGGCTTCACCGGCGCGGAGATCTCCGCCGCCGTCAACGCGGGCATCGACATGGTGATGGTGCCGACGGACTACCGGCAGTTCCTCCAGCTGCTGCGCGGCGAGGTGGACGCCGGCCGCATCACGATGGAGCGGATCGACGACGCCAACCGCCGCATCCTGACCAAGAAGTTCGAGCTGGGCCTGTTCGAGCGGCGCTTCGCCGACCGGGGGCTGACCTCCACCGTGGGCAACCAGGCGCACCGCGACCTGGCCCGCGACGCGGTACGCAAGTCGCAGGTGCTGCTCAAGAACGAGGGCGGGGTCCTGCCGCTGGCCAAGAGCGGCGGCAAGATCTTCGTGGCCGGCAAGAGCGCCGACGACATCGGCCTCCAGTCTGGCGGCTGGACGATCTCGTGGCAGGGCGCGGCCGGCAACATCACGCCGGGCACCACGATCCTCCAGGGCATCCGCGCGACGGTCGGCTCCGGCGCCACCGTCACGTACAACCGGGACGGCACCGGCATCGACTCCTCGTACCGGGCCGCGATCGCGGTCGTGGGCGAGACCCCGTACGCGGAGGGGCAGGGCGACCGCACCGGCGCGATGGGGCTCGACAGCGCCGACCTGGCCGTGCTGACGCGGCTGCGCGCCTCGGGCGTACCCGTGACCGTGGTCCTGGTCTCCGGCCGCCCGCTCGACATCGCCGCGCAGGTCGACGGGTGGGCGGCACTGGTCGCCGCGTGGCTGCCCGGCACCGAGGGGCAGGGCGTCGCCGACGTGCTGTTCGGCGACTACAACCCGACGGCGAAGCTGCCGGTGACCTGGATGCGGAGCGTCTCCCAGCAGCCGATCAACGTGGGCGACGGCAAGCCGCCCCTGTTCGCGTACGGCTTCGGCCTCAACTACCCGGGCCGGCCCACGACGCCCTCGCCGTCGGTCCCGACGACCCGGCCGGCGCAGACCACCCCACCCGCCCCGACGACCCCGCCGGCACCAACCACGCGACCCGCGACGACCACCCGGCCACCGGCCACCACCGCCGTGCCGACGACGCCGGCCGGAGGCACGCTCTCGTGCACCGTCAAGTACACGGTGAGCAACCAGTGGGCCAACGGCTTCGTCGCCGAGGTGCGGGTCAGCGCGGGCTCGGCGCCGGTGAACGGGTGGACGCTGCGGTTCACGTTCCCGGGCGACCAGGCCGTCACCAACGCCTGGAACGCGAGCGTCACGCAGAGCGGCAGCCAGGTCTCCGCCGCCAGCCAGGAGTACAACGCGAACATCCCGGCCGGCGGCAGCGCCACGTTCGGCTTCCAGGCCAGCTACAGCGGCACCAACCCGGCACCCACCGGCGCCACCCTCAACGGCACGGCGTGCGCCAGCGGCTAGGCCTGGTTCACAGGTCGCGGCGGCGGAAGGAGACCGCGGCGAGCCCGAGGATCAGGGTGACCCAGACGGCGGCCCAGGCGACGTAGGGGACGGTGAGGCCGGCGTCGCTCAGAAACGGCTGACCGCGCAGCTCGGCGAACTGCGACAGCAGGTTCGGCTCCTGGAAGGAGCTCATCGCACCCCGCCAGAGGCCGTCGGTCGGCAGGATCATGCGGGAGACGGTGCCGACCCGGGCGACGCTCTCGTTGCCGAGGGCGTCGCCGAGCCCGCCGACCACGCCCGCGATCCAGGTGGCGCCGAAGAGGCCGACGGCGACGATGCCGGACGCCATGGGCGAGATCGCGGTCGACAGCAGCAGCCCGAGCGTGAGCAGCACCGCGGTCTGCGCGGCGAGCAGCGCCAGCCCGACGACCGGGCTCGGCGGCCAGTACCCCATCGTCACCCACACGATGAGGAACTGGGTCAGCCCGGCGAGTGCCACGAAGACGCCGCCGAACGTGACCAACCCCAGCCACTTGCCCAGCAGCACCGCCTCGCGGCGGATCGGCCGGGCCAGGATGGCGAGCGCGGTGCCCGACTCCATCTCGCCGGCCATCGTGGGGCCGGCGAGGAACGCGGTGCCGAGCGCGGCGATCATGCTGAGCCCGAACATGACCAGGTTGAGGACCACGGATGCGGCGATGCGCGCCTCACCGCTGGTCAGCCCGCCGAACTCGGCGTCCAGCCGGTAGAAGCCCCAGGCGCTGAGCGACAGCAGCACGACCGTCATGACGGCGAGCGAGCGCAACACCTTGCGGCGGGCGGCCTCGCGCAGCGTGAGGGCGGCGATGGTGAGCACGATCCGGGCGTTCATCGGTGGTCACTCCCCGCGCGAAGGATGTCCAGCAGGCGTTCTTCGAGGCTGATGCGGCCGGGCTCGACGGCGTGTACGCGAACGCCCAGCCGGACCAGGTCGGCGACGAGATCGGGCACGACGCCGACGTCCGGGAGGGCGACGGTGAAGTCGTCCCCGGTGCGGGTGAGCTGCCCCTCGGCGGCCAGCCGGGCCTCCGCCTCCGGGCCGACCCCGTCGAGCCGCAGCCGCAGCTCGCGCTGGCCGAGCAGCTCGGCGAGGGTGCCGGACGCGGCGACCTTGCCCTTGTCGAGGATGACGACCCGGTCGCAGACCCGCTCCACCTCGCCGATGAGGTGCGAGTTGAGCAGCACGGCGACCTGGCGTTCCTTCAGCGACAGCAGCAGGTCGCGCACGTCGGCCCGGCCGAGCGGGTCGAGCGCGCTGGTCGGCTCGTCGAGCACGATCAGCTCGGGGCGGGCCACCAGCGCGACGGCCAGCCCGAGGCGCTGCTGCATTCCCTTGGAGAAACCACCCACCCGGTCTCCGGCGCGGTCGGCGAGACCGACGGTCGCCAGGCACTCGCGGCGCTCCTCCTCCGGCACGGTCACGCCGGCGAGCCGTACGTGCAGCGCCATCACCTCGGCGGCGGACAGCCACGGCTGGTACCGGAACAGCTCCGGCAGGTAGCCGACCCGGGCCCGCGCCCGCGGGTCGCGCGCCGGCCGCCCGAGCAGCAGCACGTCGCCCGCGTCCGGCCGCACCAGGCCGAGGAGCATCTTGATGACGGTGGTCTTGCCGGCGCCGTTCGGCCCGAGCAGGCCGAGCACCTCGCCGCGGTCGACGGTGAACGACACGTCGTCGACCGCCGTCTGCCGCCGGTACCGCTTGCGCAGGCCCGAGCACCACACCGCCCGCGACGGGGGCAGCTCGTCGAGCAGCTGCCGCGTGGCCGTGGATCCGGCCGTCATCGGTCCCACCTCAGGTCGCGCGCGACGGACAGGACCTCGTCGGCGCTCAGCGAGCCGGCCACCGCGGTGAGCACACCCTCGTCGACCCAGACCACGCCGGCCATCGTGCGGTCCTTGGAGGTGAGCACCGTGGCCGGCCGCCCGCCCACGTCGGCGGACGTCGTGGTCTGCGCGTCGCTCGACACGAACAGCGGCAGCGTCGTCCCGTCGCCGGAGAAGCCGCGCAGCTGCGACGCGATGTTCTCCGGCACGCCGGGCAGCGACAGCACGTAGTCGCGGGCCGTCTCGAACGGTATGCCCGAGGAGTACGCGGTGGGCGCGATCGCCCGGACCACGACCATGGCCGGCACGGGGCGACCCTCGGCCCAGACCGCGGCGAGCCCCGGCCCGGCGGTCAGCCGGAACTTCGCGCCGTCCAGCCCCGGCGGCGGCGGTGGCAGCGCCCGCGCGGTCGTACCCACCGCCTCGGCGGCCTTCTCCACCGAGAACGTGAGGATCGCGCTGGCCCGGCCGGCCGCGTAGTAGGCGGGCTGCCCGGTCACCCCGCGAGGCAGGTCACCCACCCGCGGGACGGAGAGGCCGGTGGCCTTCTCGGCCTCCGCCGCGTCGGCGACCCGGCGCGGGTCGATCCGCTCGGTGACCACCATCTCGCCCAGCGCGTCGAGCTCGGGAATCTTGACCAGGTCGGCCTCGGGCGCGGTGACCGGGGCGATCCGCTCGGCGTGGAAGATCGGCAGCCAGTCCGCCGCGGCGGCCGCGGTGGCCCCGGTGACCAGCGCGACGGCGCCGACCACGGCGACCACCGGGCTGCGCAGCGCGTTGCGCCAGCGTCGGCCAGGGGCGGCCGCGGTGGCCCGGCGCGGCGCCTCGACGGCGACGGCGTTCGACAGCCGCCGCCACCCCGCGTCGACGTCCGCGGTGACCTCGACGTCCAATGCCGCGCCGGCGGCCACCGCGTCCCGCTCGGCGGCGGCCAGCCCGGACAGGCACACCGCACATCCGGCGACATGCTCGCGGTCGGTGTCGGCGACCCCGGCCGGCTCGTCCAGGAGCCGGCGCAGTGTGCCGTCAGTCGGATGACGCATGACGGTTCAACTCCTCGCGAAGGGCGGACTCGGCGCGCCGCACGGTGGTGCCCACGCTGCCGGGTGAAAGATCGAGGGCGGCGGCGACCTCGGCGTAGCTGAGGCCGCTGTGCCGCAGGACGAGCGCGACAGCCTGCCGCCGCGGCAGCCGCGCCAGCGCCGCCCGCACCCGGCGGCGCTCGTCGAGCGTCACGACCGCGTCGGCGACATCCGGACCCACGGCGCCGCCGTCCCCGGCGGCCTCCTCGCGGGAGGCACGCCGCCGGCCCGAGCGGAGGTGGTTGAGCGCGGTGTGCGCCGCGGCCACCGACAGCCACCGCGACGCCTCACCGGCCGGCACCGAAGACCGCCCGAACGTCAGGAACACCTCCTGCGCCACGTCCTCCGCCCCCTCCCGGGAGCCGAGCACGCGGGCGGCGACGGCGACGACCCGCGGGTAGGTCGCGCGAAAGACCTCTTCGAGGTCGGCCCGGACGGACCTCGACACCATGCCGTCCTTCCGCTCACCCCGCCCGGCGACGGCGGCTCTCACATCACCGGCCAGGGCATGCCCAACAACGTCCACATCTGTACAGCACCGCCGGCCACCCATGTGTGACAAGCCGCCGCGCCGCGATGCCTCTTCGCCCGCTCGGCTCTCTCCGGAGATTTGAGCTACCGCGACGATGCTCCTATGGTTGTCAAGCGGCGGGGTCAGGGTCGTTTGTTGTGATGATTTGGTAGAGCTCGCGGGCGATGTAC
>NZ_JBQHDG010000045.1:0-29718 GCF_052068095.1 Phytohabitans sp. LJ34
TGGGTGGCCAAGAACGTTGTCGCCGCGGGTCTGGCCGAGCGGGTCGAGACGCAGGTCGCGTACGCGATCGGCAAGGCCCAGCCGGTGAGCCTGTTCGTGGAGACGTTCGGCACCGAAAACGTGCCGGTCGACCGGATCGAGAAGGCGATCAGCGAGGTGTTCGACCTGCGCCCCGCCGCCATCATCCGCGACCTCGACCTGCTCCGCCCGATCTACCAGCAGACCGCCGCCTACGGCCACTTCGGCCGCGAGCTGCCCGAGCTGACCTGGGAGAACACGGACCGCGCCGCCGACCTCAAGTCCGCCGCCGGAGCGTGAAGGGCGGCAGAATGGCGCGGTGACTTCCCGCAAACCGACGAGCGACCGGCAGCCGGCCACACGGTTGCCGGTCGCTCGCGTTTGCGTCGACGTGCCGTTGGCGCACCTCGACCGGCCGTTCGACTACCTCGTGCCGGCCGCGCTCGACGAGGGCGCCCAGCCGGGCACGCGGGTGAAGGTGCGCTTCTCCGGCCAGCTCGTCGACGGCTGGCTGCTGGAGCGGGTGGAGGAGTCCTCGCTGGACAAGCTCCTCTACGTGGAGAAGCTCGTCTCACCCGAGGTCGTGCTGACGCCGGAGGTGGCGCGGCTGGCCCGGGCCGTCGCCGACCGGTACGCCGGCAACCTCGCCGACGTCCTGCGCCTGGCCGTGCCGCCCCGCCACGCGCGGGTGGAGCAGGCCCCGCCCGCCGACCCGCCGGACATTACGGACATCGCGTTCGAGAGTGGCGGATGGGAGGCCTACGGCGCCGCCGGCTTCCTCACCGCCCTCGGCGAAGGGCGCCCGGCCCGCGCGGTCTGGTCGGCACTGCCCGGCGAAGACTGGCCGGCCCGCTTCGCCGAGGCCGCCGCGGCCACCGTGCGTGCCGGCCGCGGCGCGGTCGCCGTCGTCGCCGACGCCCGCGACCTCGACCGCCTCGACGCCGCGCTCACCGCCGTGCTCGGCCCCGGACGGCACGTCGCGCTCTCCGCCGCGCTCGGGCCGGCCAAGCGCTACCGGGCGTTCCTCGCCGCCAGTCGCGGCCAGGTGCCGGTGGTGGTGGGCACCCGGGCGGCGATGTTCGCGCCGGTGCCCGACCTGGGGCTCGTCGCGCTCTGGGACGACGGCGACGACCTGCACGCCGAGCCGCGCGCGCCCTACCCGCACGCCCGCGAGGTGCTGCTCACCCGCGCCCAGCTCGCCGGCGCGGCGGCGCTGCTCGGCGGGTACGCCCGGACCGGCGAGGCACAGCTCCTGCTCGAGACCGGCTGGGCCAAGGAGATCGTGGCGCCGCGGGAGAACGCGCGGGCCCGTACCCCCTCGATCAGCCCCACCGGCGACGACCCGCACATGGCCCGCGACGGTGCGGCCGCGACGGCGCGTCTGCCCAGCGTGGCCTGGGAGGCCGCCAAGGCCGCGCTCCGGGGCGGCGCGCCGGTGCTGGTGCAGGTGCCCCGGCGCGGCTACCTGCCGTCGATGGCGTGCGCCGACTGCCGCACCCCCGCACGCTGCCCGCACTGCTCCGGCCCGCTGGCCCTCCGCTCCTCGCACGCGGTGCCCGGCTGCCAGTGGTGTGGCCGCGTCGCCGCCGCCTACGCCTGCCCCAGCTGCGGCGGCCGCCGCCTCCGCGCGGCCGTCGTCGGCGCCCGGCGCACCGCCGAGGAGCTGGGCCGCGCGTTCCCCGGCGTGCCGATCCGGACGTCCGGCCGCGACGAGGTGCTGGCCGCCGTGCCCGACGAGGCGGCCGTCGTGGTGGCCACGCCGGGCGCCGAGCCGGTCGCCACCGGCGGGTACGGCGCCGTGCTGCTCCTCGATACGTGGGCGCTGCTCACCCGCGCCGACCTGCGCGCGAGCGAGGAAACCCTCCGCCGCTGGATGAACGCCGCCGCCCTCGCCCGCCCCGCCGGCCGCGTGGTGGTCGCCGCCGACGGCTCACTGCCCACGGTCCAGGCGCTCATCCGCTGGGACTCGCCCTGGTACGCCTCCCGCGAGCTGACCGAACGCCGCGAGCTGGGCTTCCCACCCGCCGCCCGGATGGCCAGCCTCACCGGCACCCCCGAGGCGGTCGCCGACCTCCTCGCCACCGCCCGCCTGCCCGTTGGCGCCGAGCTGCTCGGCCCGGTGCCCGCGCCGCAGGGCCAGGAGCGGATGCTGGTCCGGGTGCGCCGCGCACACCAGGCCGCGCTCGCCAAGGCCCTGCACGAGGCGGCGGGGGTGCGCGCCGCGAAGAAGGCCGCCCAGCCGGTGCGCATCCAGGTAGATCCGCTGGACCTCCTGTAGATCTTTCCGAGTCCAAAGGATTTGAGCTACCGCGATGTCCGTCGTGGTCCGGACCGCTGCTCCCGCGGCCTCACCCGTCCGCCGTTGGTCGCGCTCACCCTTTGCGCCCGGGCGTCGGGTCTCCGGCCGGAGCCTGGGCCCCGGCCGGAGACGGCTGAGCGGCCTTCCCACACCGGCGGTCGCCGCCGCGGGAAAGGTCAGCGCAGGGCGCGGGGGTCCGGGTGGAGGGACTTCGGGAGGCGGACCGTGATGAACTCGTTGTTGTCGGGCTGGCCGGGCGTGCGGCCGGACGACGACGGGTAGTTGTTGTCGTTCAGGACGGCGATGGTCTTCTCGTCCAGGATGATCACGTCTTCGATCGTCGTGAACGGGAAGCGGAACACCGGACCGAAACCGCCCAGGCCCTTCGGGTTGGCGATGTTGAGCAGGTCGACCACCAGCGTCTTGTCGAGCTTGCCGTCGTTGTCGCGGTCGCGGCGGTCGGCCAGGTAGATCTTCTTGACCAGCGCGGCGTCGCCCTGCCCGCCGTCGCGCTCGATGATCAGGAAGCGGTTGGCGTCGACCGTGATCGCGTCGCCGATCGCGTGGGCCGGGGCGTCCAGCTGGTAGGTCCAGCGCTTGCCCGTGTACGCGCCGGCCCGCAGGTCGAACTCGTACATCCGCAGCGCGCCGGCCGGGTCGCCGGTCACCGTCCCCTCCAGCAGCGGGTACAGGTAGCGGCCGTCGGGCGAGATGGCCATGCCCTCGAAGCCCTTGCTGCCGGCCAGGTTGGGCGTGCCGCCGGCCAGGAACGGGTTTTCCGGCGCGAACACGCCGGGCAGCGAGACGGGCGCGGAGAGCAGCCGGCCGGTGCGGTCGAAATGCAGCAGGAACGGGCCGAACTCGTCGCCGATCCAGTACGTGCCGTCGACCGCCCGCGTGATCGACTCCACGTCGAAGTCCGAGCCGGTGAGTACGCGGTCGGCGCGGGTCAGCGGGAAGGGCACCTTGCCGTTCGGGTCGGTCAGGTGGAAGCCGCCGAGCACGTCGATCGCGCCGGTGCGGAAGACCGGGGCGAGCCGCTGCACCCGCAGCGCGTAGTCGGCGCTGTTGGCCTTCGTGCCGAAGCCGTTGTCGGAGAGCACCTCGTACGCGCCCCCGCCGCCCCGCACGATGCCGGAGAAGCCCTGTACCGGCTGGTCCGCGAAGGGCGGCACCACGCCGTTGATGGGCGCGGTGCCGAGCGCCGCGCCGGAGGGATCGCTGGCCGGCACGTACGTCTGCGCCGGCAGCGACGCGAACCCGGTGAGCGTGGGCGTGCGTACGTCGTCATGGTCGTGAGCCGGGGTGGGGGAGCCGAGGAGGCCGAGCGCGAGCGCGGTGGCCCCGGTGGCCGCCGCCGCCCGGATGGCGATCTGTCGCATGAGCGCGGACGCTAGGTGCGCCGGATGAACGCCCGGTTGCGACGCGCCGCACAACCGACTCCGTAGACTGGTATGCCACCTCTTTTTCGCTCGTCGCGTCGCGACAAGCCCGTGCAAGGAGCCCCGCTGTGACCGTCCAGCCCATCCGAGTGTTCGGCGACCCCGTGCTCAGGACGCCCGCCGAGCCGGTCGTCGACTTCGACGCGGAGCTGCGGCGGCTCGTCGCCGACCTGACCGAGACGATGCAGGAGGCGAGCGGGGTGGGGCTGGCCGCGCCGCAGCTCGGCGTGGGGCTGCGGGTGTTCACGTTCGACGTCGACGACGTGCTCGGCCACCTGGTCAACCCGGTGCTCAGCTTCCCGGACGACGAGGAGCAGGAGGGGCAGGAGGGGTGCCTGTCCATCCCCGGCCTCTACTTCGACACCAAGCGCCGGCTCAACGTGGTGGCGCAGGGCTTCAACATGTACGGCGACCCGGTGCGGATCGTCGGCAGCGAGCTGATGGCCCGCTGCGTCCAGCACGAGACCGACCACCTCGACGGCGTGCTCTTCGTCGACCGTCTCGACACCGAGGCGCGCAAGGAGGCGATGAAGGCGATCCGGGCCGCCGAGTGGTACGACGCGGGAGCCCCGCCCACCGTAAAGGTGAGCCCGCACGCCTCCAGCAGCCCATTCGGCCTGGGTCGGTGACGGGTGCGCCTGGTATTCGCCGGCACGCCGGCCGTCACGCTGCCCGCGCTGGACGCGATCGCCGCCTCCGGCCATGACCTCGTCGCCGTGGTGACCCGGCCCGACGCGCCCGCCGGTCGGGGCCGCCGCCTGGTCCGCTCGCCGGCCGGCGCGTGGGCCGACGAGCGGGGCATCGAGGTGCTCACCCCGGCTCGCCCGCGCGAGCCGGAGTTCCAGGCCCGGCTGCGCGACATCGCGCCCGACTGCGTCCCGGTCGTGGCCTACGGCGCGCTGGTGCCGCCGGCCGCCCTGGAGATCCCCAAGCGCGGCTGGATCAACCTGCACTTCTCCCTCCTGCCGGCCTGGCGGGGTGCCGCGCCGGTGCAGCACGCGGTGCTGCACGGCGACACGGTCACCGGCGCGAGCGTCTTCCAGCTGGAGGCGGGCATGGACACCGGGCCGGTGTTCGGCACGCTGACCGAGGAGATCAAGCCCACCGACACCGCCGGCGACCTGCTCGACCGGCTCGCCGTCTCCGGGGCGGGCCTGCTGGTGGCGGTACTCGACGCGATCGAAGCGGGCTCGGCCCGCGCGGAGCCGCAGCCGGCCGACGGGGTCTCGCTCGCCCCCAAGATCACGGTGGAGGACGCGGAGGTGCGCTGGCGCGAGCCGGCCTTCGCGGTCGACCGGCGGGTCCGCGCCTGTACGCCGGCGCCGGGCGCGTGGACCATGTTCCGCGGCGACCGCGTCAAGCTCGGCCCGGTCCGACCGGTGCGGTACGGCCCGGAGCTCCAACCGGGCGACCTCCTCGTCGAAAAGGACCGGGTGCTGGTGGGCACGGCGACCGACCCGGTAGCCCTGGGCGAGGTGCGGCCGGCCGGCAAGAAGGCGATGTCCGCTCTCGACTGGGCCCGCGGCGCCCGCGTCTCGGCGGAGGCGTTCGCGTGAGGGCGGCGGTGCGCCCCGACCTGCCCCGCCGGGCGGCCTACGAGGCGGTGGCCGCCGTGCACCGCGACGGCGCCTACGCCAACCTGGTGCTCCCGGCCATCCTGAGCGACCTGCGCCTGTACGGGCGGGACGCGGCGTTCGCCACTGAGCTCGCCTACGGCACGCTCCGCCACGAAGGCACCATCGACATGATCGTCGCGGCCGCGGCCGGGCGCGAGGTCGCCCGGATCGACCCGCCGGCCCGCGACGCGCTGCGCCTCGGCGCGTACCAACTGCTGCACACCCGCGTGCCCGCGCACGCCGCGGTCTCGGCGACCGTCGACCTGGTGCGGTCGGTCGCGCCGGGCGCCACCGGCTTCACCAACGCGGTGCTCCGCGAGATCGCCACCCAGGATCTCGACGCCTGGATCGGCAAGGTCGCGCCGCCGTACGACGAGGACCCGGTCGCCCACCTCGCCGTCGCCGACGCCCATCCACAGTGGATCGTGCGGGCGTTCGGCGAGGCGCTCGGCGGCGACCTCGACGAGACCACCCGCCTGCTGATTGAAGACAACCAGCGCCCGCCGGTACACCTGTGCGCCCGACCCGGCCGCGCCGACGCGGTCGAGCTCGCCGACGAGGTGGGCGGCGCGCCGGGCGCCTTCTCGCCCTACGCGGTCTACCTGCCCGGCGGCGCCCCCGGCGACCTGCGCGCGGTGGTCGAGGGGCGGGCGCACGTGCAGGACGAGGGCTCCCAGCTCGTCGCCGCCGCGCTCACCAACGCACCGCTCGACGGCCCGGACGCCCGCTGGCTCGACCTGTGCGCCGGCCCGGGCGGCAAGACCGGCCTGCTCGGCTCCCTCGCCACCGAGCGCGGCGCCGAGGTGACCGCCGTCGAGGTCGCCGAACACCGCGCCCGCCTCGTCGAGCAGGCCACCCGCGGCCTCCCCGTGACGGTGCTGCACCAGGACGGTCGCGACCCGCTGCCCGACCCGCCCTACGACCGCGTCCTCGTCGACGCCCCCTGCACCGGGCTCGGCTCGCTACGCCGCCGCCCGGAGTCACGGTGGCGCCGCCAGCCCTCCGACCTGCCCCCGCTTACGCGGCTCCAGCGCGAGCTGCTGCGTGCGGCGTTCACCGCGGTGCGGCCGGGCGGGCTGGTCGCCTACGTGACCTGCTCGCCCCACCTCGTCGAGACCCACGTGACGGTCACCGAGGCGGCCCGGCGCAGCGGCCTGCCGGTCGACCTCGTCGACGCCAGGCCGTTTCTGCCAGCGGGGATGCCGGGGCTCGGCGCGGGCCCGACCGTCCAGCTGTGGCCCCACCGCCACGGCACCGACGCGATGTTCCTCGCCTTGCTGCGGCGCGGCCATTCTTAAATCTGGGCTACCGCGGCGTCCGCGGTGGTCGCGGTCCGTTGCTCCCGCGGCCTCACCCGTCCGCCGCTGGTCGCGGTTACCCCCTTCAAACCGCCCTCTCCGTGCCGGCGGCTATGGCGTTTTGCCCACAATCGCCGGGCCGCTGACTCGGGCTTCGGTCGCGGTTACTTCGGCGCCTCCGGCGGGGCCTCGGGCTCCGGCCCGGCCGTCCCCGGCTTGGTTCACGTTCTTGGGTGGGTGGTTGCGGTGGGAGCCGTGCCGTATGCCGTCGTCCAAGCTGAGCCGAGCAGACCAGCGCCGGGGCCGCCAGCCACCGTCTGATGGTTGCGGGTTCGTGGTTCGTGGCGGCCCCGGCGCTGGTCCGCTCCCCGTTCGGGTGGACGACGGCATACGGCACGGCTCGGGCTTCGCGCGCTGGCTGCGGCTCTGGGGGGTGGCCGGCCTCGGTGGGGGTTGATATTTATGCATCGCCTGGAAGTAGATCTAGAACATTTGTGGTTGCCCCTTCGACCATAAGTGTTCTAGATCCACTTGACGTGTCTCTTGCTGCGACAAGAGAAGCGACAAATGGTCTATAGGTGGCGGTGGAGGTGCCTCGGGGGTGCGCATGGATCGCATGGTTATGCACTGCGTGGCATTTCTGCGAAAGCCGAGGGGGTGCTACTTCAACCCGTCGCGTTCGGAGGTAACGCCGCGTTACCTCGGGCGTGCGGGTGCGTGCGTTTCGCTTCCGTCCGCAGTGGGTGTGGGCGGCGTATCCCTTGATCGATACCAGAACCACCCCGCCGCCAACGGATCGTGGTACACAACTGCCCCCATAAGGGCCGAGAAATACCACGATCTGCTGGCGCGACCTGCCCCCTCGCGCCGATCAAGGAAAAGCGCGTGCCTCGCGCCGGGTGCTTTCCACGACGCAACGCCGACTCCGACTGTCTCCTATGTGGGTGCAGAGCAAAGGGGGTCCGTGGACACCTCACCCCACCCCGGGGCCACCGGCCCGGGGATGGCTGTCGACCTGGACGCACAGACGGGGCAGTTCGACCCGCTAGGGGGTGAGCGCGACCGGCAGCGGACGGGTGAGGCCGCGGGAGCAGCGGTCCGGACCACCGCGGACGTCGCGGTAGCTCAAGAAAAATGTGGGGTCGGGAGGGCCGAAGCCGCCCGACCCCCGAAACCAGGCCTCAGCGGATGCGGAAGTATCCGGGACCGGCGCCCTTGCCGGAGCCACGCAGCTTCTGGTCGCTGATCCACGCGAAGCACTGCACGCCGCGGTCGCCGTCGTTCCACTCTTCCTCGGTGGGGAAGTAGATGATCGTGCCGGTGCGGAACTTGAGGTTGCCGTCGTTGGGGATCTTCGCCCACTTGGCGATCACGCCGCGGCAGCCGTCGTGGGCGCGCTGGGTGTTTTTCTCGAAGTCGGCGTACGTGCTCTCCGGCGCGGCCCAGACCCCGGCGAACTCGGCGCCGTGTGCCTGGCCGCAGGCCACCGCGTTCATCGCGTTGATGTTGTCGCCGCTGAGCACGGCGCGGAAGCAGCCGAAGGCGATCGGCGCGGCGGCCTTGAGCACGTCTTTGAGGTTGCCCGCGCGGCGCTTGATCTCGTTGGAGTCGAGCGACTGGATCTCGGTGACGTCGCAGCGGAACCAGCGGCTGCCACCCTCCCAGGCGGCCTTCGCCGGGTAGTAGATGTAGATGTCGAGGCGGCCGCCCCGCCAGTCGGCACCCACGTACTCGGTGACCTTCTTGTCGCACTCCTCGAAGGTCTTGCGCGCCCCCTCCGACCCGGCGTCGGGCGGCGCGCTCGCGTCCTTGGCCGAGCCGGTGAGCTCGCCGACGAACACCGTCTCGTAGTGGTGCTCGGTGGCGCAGTCGATCGGGTTGTACGCGGTGCGGGAGATGAGCCGCTCGTCGGGGAGCGACAGGTGGCACACGCCCGACTCCGGCACGAAGGATGTCGCCTCGGGCTGTGCCTTCCAGTCGTCGACCAGGTCGCCATCGACACCGGCCGGTTTGCTGCATGCGGCGAGCAGTGTCGCCACGAGTCCGCCCAGAACAGCCACGCTCAAAACGCGCCGCATTTTTTCACCCTCCCCAGGGTTTTGACCGGCGCAGCATACGGTACCGGGCGGGCGCCAGGGCGACTCGGCTCCGTACACTGTCGGAGGTGAGCGCACCATCGCCGGTCGTCGCGCCGAGCATCCTCGCTGCCGACTTCGCCCGCCTCGCCGACGAGGTCCGTGCTGTCGAAAACGCCGCCGACTGGGTCCATGTCGACGTGATGGACAACCATTTCGTGCCCAACCTGACGATCGGCCTGCCGGTGGTGCAGAGCCTGCGTGCGGCGACCGCGCTCCCGTTCGACGTGCACCTGATGATCGAGGATCCGGCGCGCTGGGCGCCCGGCTACGCGGACGCGGGCGCCTACAACGTGACGTTCCACGTCGAGGCGTCGGACAACCCGATCTCGCTGGCGAAGGATCTGCGCGCGGCGGGCGCCAAGGCGGGGCTGGCGATCGACCGCGACACGCCCGTCGAGCCCTATCTGGACCTCTTGCCCCACTTCGACACGCTCCTGATCATGACGATCAAGGCGGGCTTCGGCGGGCAGAAGTTCATCCCGGCGATGCTCGACAAGGTCTCCGCCGCCCGGCGGCACGCTCGCGCCGGCCACCTGGAGCTGCGCATCGAGGTCGACGGCGGGATCGCCGAAGACACGATCGCCGAGGCGGCCGAGGCGGGCGCCGACGCGTTCGTGGCCGGCACCGCCGTCTACAGCGCCGAAGACCCGGCCGAGGCGGTGCGCAAGCTGCGCGGCATAGCCGCCAGGGCGATGACGGAGCCATGACCACCGATCCGGCCGTCGAGCGGCCCGACCTGATCCTGGTCGTCGACGACGACCAGGACATCGCGCGCTTCGTGAGTGTCAACCTCAAGATCCACGGCTTCGAGGTGGTGCTCGCCGGCGACGGTCACGAGGCGCTCGAGCTGGTCGAAAAGCGCCACCCCGACCTGGCCGTGGTCGACCTGATGATGCCCCGCATGGACGGGCTCGAGCTCACCCGCCGCCTCCGGGCCAACCCGATGACCTCCGCGCTGCCTGTGATCATGCTCACGGCCAAGGGGATGACCGTCGACAAGGTGGTCGGCCTGACCGCCGGCGCCGACGACTACCTGGTCAAGCCCTTCGACACGCTGGAGCTGATCGCCCGGGTCCGCTCCACCCTCCGGCGCAACCAGGAGTTTCGCGAGGTCTCGCCGCTCACTGGCCTGCCCGGCAACACCCGCGTGCGGCGCGAGATCCTCGACCGCATGCGCAGCGGCACCGACTACGCGGTCGGCTACGTCGACATCGACCGGTTCAAGAGCGTCAACGACGTGTACGGGTTCGAGCGCGGCGACGAGTTCATCACCGCGCTGGCCCGCAGCATGCACCGCGCGGTGGTCTCGGCGGGCCTGCCACCGGCGTTCCTCGGCCACATCGGCGGCGACGACTTCGTGATCGTCTGCCACCCCGACCAGATCCTGCCGCTCACCCAGCAGGCCGTGGTCGACTTCGAGCAGGCCGCCGACGAGCTCTACGACGCCGAGCACGCCAAGCGCGGCTACGTCCTGGTGCCCGACCGCCGGGGAAACCTGCTCAAGGCCCACCTGGTCACCCTCTCGATCGGCGTGGCCCAGTCCACCGCGACCGGCCGCAAGTACGCCGATCCGCGCGAGGTCATCGCGGTCGCCTCCGAGATGAAGAAGGTCGCCAAAAACCAGCCCGGCTCCTACATCGCCGTCGACCGCCGCAAGGCCGAGAGCCAGTAGCGGTCCCACTGGACCTTTCAGCGTGCGCGACTGTGACGTTGGCCGCGTCCCGTGGTGCGTCCCACCGGCAAAGGTGTAAGACTCGATGGGTAAACCCACCACGCGCTGGCGGGGCTCGGTGAAATTCCGAACCGGCGGTGATCCGGGCGTAACGCCCGGAAAGCCCGCGACCCGGTCGTAGCCAACGGCCGGTGGACCTGGTGTGACTCCAGGGCCGACGGTCAAAGTCCGGATGGGAGTTAGCGCGCGGGACGGAGGCACCCCTGGACGGGGTCGGTTCACCGACGCTGCCGGCCACTGCCGCCCCTCACGCCACCCCCGTCTCCCTGCTTGCGCGACTCGCAGGCATCGGAGAGGGACGCGCATGACGGGCGTTGACGAGGCGATGAGGCGCGCGATCGCGCTGGCCGCCCGCGGGCTCGGCACCACAAGTCCCAACCCTGTCGTCGGCTGCGTCATCCTCGACCGCGAGGGCAAGGTCGTGGGCGAGGGCTTCCACGCGTACGCGGGCGGGCCGCACGCCGAGATCGTCGCGCTGGCACAGGCGGGGGAGCGGGCACGCGGCGGCACCGCGGTCGTCACGCTGGAGCCCTGCGACCACACCGGCCGCACCGGTCCCTGCACGACCGCGCTCATCCGCGCTGGCGTGGCCAAGGTGGTGGTGGCCGTCGCCGATCCCAACCCGCTGGCCGGCGGTGGCGTGCACACGCTCCGCGAGGCCGGCGTCGACGTGGTCACCGGCGTGCGCGAGGGCGAGGCCGAGGCGGGCAACATCGCCTGGCTGACCGCCGTGCGCCGGGGCTGGCCGTACGTGATCTGGAAGTACGCGGCGACGCTCGACGGCCGCTCCGCCGCCATCGACGGCACCAGCATGTGGATCACCTCCGAGGCGGCCCGGATGGACGTGCACAAGCTGCGCGCCACCGTCGACGCGGTCGTCGTGGGGGTCGGCACCGTGCTCGCCGACGATCCCCGGCTCACCGCCCGAAACCTGCGCGACGGCACCCTCAACATCCAGCAGCCGCTGCGCGTGGTCGTGGACTCCGCCGGCCGTACCCCGGAGAAGGCCCGCGTCCGCGATGGCGCCGCGCCCACCTGGGTGGTGACCGCCGCGGAGATGGGGACCGGCCCGGACGGGCGGGTCGACCTGGCCGCGCTGCTCACCGGCCTCTACGCCCGCGGCGTCCGGGCGGTCCTGCTGGAGGGCGGGCCGACGCTGGCCGGCGGCTTCCTGGCCGCGGGCCTCATCGACAAGATCATCGGATACGTGGCGCCGAAGCTTCTCGGCGCCGGATCGCCCGCGCTGGCCGACGCGGGCGTGCACACCATCGCCGAGGCCATCGACCTGGACTACACCGAGATCACCCAGGTCGGACCGGACCTGCGGTTCAGCGCGATTCCGCGCAAGAGGGAGGGCTAAGCATGTTCACGGGGATTGTCGAGGAGCTGGGGGAGCTGGTCCGGCTCGACTGGCACGGCGACGGCGGGGTGGCCGCGCTGCGCGGCCCGCTCGTGGCCGCGGACGCCGCGCCGGGCGACTCGATCGCGGTCAACGGCGTCTGCCTGACGGTGGTGGAGGTCGGCGGCGACGGTTTCACCGTCGACGTGATGAAGGAGACCTTCGACCGCAGCGCGCTCGGCACGCTCGCGCCCGGCGACCCGGTCAACCTCGAACGCGCGGCCACACTCGCCACGCGCCTCGGCGGCCACCTCGTGCAGGGGCACGTCGACGGGGTCGGGCGGATCGTGTCCCGCACGCCCGGAGATCGGTGGGAAGACGTCTCGATCGAACTTCCGCCGGGTCTTTCCCGTTACGTGGTGGAAAAGGGGTCGATCACCGTCGACGGGGTATCGCTGACCGTCGTCACGGTGGACGACTCGACGTTCGCGGTGAGCCTGATACCCACCACACTCGCGCTCACCACTCTCGGGCGTAAAGGCGCCGGAGACCTGGTCAACCTGGAGGTCGACGTGATCGGCAAGTACGTGGAGAAGCTCCTGGCGGTGAAGGCATGAACACCATCGAGGAGGCCGTCGCGGAGTTCGGCGCGGGGCGACCGGTGATCGTGGTCGACGACGAGGACCGGGAGAACGAGGGCGACCTCATCTTCGCGGCCGAGCTGGCCACGCCGGAGCTGATGGCGTTCATGGTGCGCTACACCTCCGGGTATGTCTGCGCGCCGATCACCGAGACGGACGCCGACCGTCTCGATCTGCCCCCGATGTACCACGTCAACCAGGACAAGAGGGGCACCGCGTACACGGTGACGGTCGACGCGCGCGAGGGCGTGAGCACCGGCATCTCGGCCGCCGACCGGGCGCGCACCGTGCGGCTGCTCGCCGATCCCGCCACCGACGCCACGCAGCTCAGCCGACCCGGCCACGTGGTGCCGCTGCGGGCCAAGACCGGTGGCGTGCTCCGCCGCACCGGCCACACCGAAGCCACCGTCGACCTGGCGGTGCTCGCCGGGCTGCGGCCGGCCGGCGTGCTGTGCGAGCTGGTCAACGACGACGGCACGATGATGCGCCTGCCGGACCTGGAGAAGTTCGCGGTGGAACACCGGATCACGATCATCACGATCGCCGACCTGGTCGCCTACCGCCGCCGCACCGAGACCCAGGTGGAACGGGTCGCCGAGGCCCGCCTCCCCACGCCGCACGGGCTCTTCCGGGCGGTCGGCTACCGGGCCGAGCTCGACCCGGAGGCCGAGCACGTGGCGCTGGTGTACGGCGAGATCGGCGACGGCGAAGACGTGCTGGTGCGGGCGCACTCCGAGTGCCTCACCGGCGACGTGTTCGGCTCGCTCCGCTGCGACTGCGGCCCCCAGCTGGAGGCCGCCCTCGCCCGGGTCGCCGCCGAAGGGCGCGGCGTGGTGCTCTACATGCGCGGGCACGAGGGTCGGGGCATCGGGCTGCTGCACAAGCTCCAGGCGTACGAGCTCCAGGACCTCGGCCGGGACACGGTGGACGCCAACCTGGAGCTGGGCCTGCCGGCCGACGCGCGCGACTACGGCACCGGCGCACAGATCCTGTACGACCTGGGCGTGCGCTCGATGCGCCTGCTCACCAACAACCCGGCCAAGCGCGCCGGGCTGTCCGGCCACGGGCTGCGCATCGTGGGCCGGGAGTCACTGCCCATCCGGCCGCACCCGGAAAACGTGCGCTACCTGCGTACGAAGCGCGACCGCATGGGTCACATCCTCGATGGCCTGGGAGACGTGGTGGAGGGTTCGGCGTGAGCCTGGTCGGTTTCGGTTTCGTCGGAAGGGCCGCCTGATGGCTGGTTTCGGAGAGCCGGGTGTGTCCACGGTGGACGCACACGGCCTGACGGTGGGGATCGTCGCGGCCCGGTGGCACGGTGACCTGACCGACCACATGCTGGCCCGCGCGATCGAGGCCGCCAAGGCCTGCGGTGTGGCCGACATCGTGGTGGCCCGGGTGGCCGGCTCGGTCGAGCTGCCGGTGGTGGCGCAGGCGCTGGCCCGCCGAAGCGACGTGGTGGTCGCGCTCGGCGTGGTCGTGCGCGGCGCCACCGCCCACTTCGACTACGTGTGCGACTCGGTCACCGAGGGCTTGACGCGGGTCGCGCTCGACGAGTCGACGCCGGTCGCGCACGGCGTCCTCACGGTCAACACGATCGAGCAGGCCCGCGACAGGGCCGGCCTGCCCGGCTCGGCCGAAGACAAGGGCTGGTCCGCCACGGTGGCCGCCCTCGACGCGGCGCTGGCGATCCGCGCGCTGTCGGCTTAGTGACGCTGCGTTCCCACAGCATCCCCACACGGGATGCTGTGGGGCGTGCCGAAGTTCGGACGGCTTACAGGCGGCCCGCCTCGATGATGCGGCTCAGGAACTGGCGCGTCCGGGCCTGCTCCGGCTCGGCGAACACCTTCTCCGGCGGCCCCTGCTCCAGCACCCGCCCACCGTCCAGAAAGCACACCCGGTCCGCCACCGACCGCGCGAACCCCATCTCGTGGGTCGCCAGCACCATCGTCATCCCGTCGCCCTTGAGGTCGCGGATCATGGAGAGCACCTCGCCGACCAGTTCCGGGTCCAAGGCCGACGTCACCTCGTCCAGCAACAGCAGCCGGGGCGAGTTGACGAGTGCGCGCACGATCGCGACCCGCTGCTGCTGGCCGCCCGAGAGCCGGTCCGGGTAGGCGCCCGCCTTCTCCGCCAGCCCGACCCGCCCCAGCCACTCGAGGGCGCGCTCCCGAGCCGCGGCCGGCGACACGCCGTGGACCCGCACGGGAGCGAGGACCACGTTCTCCAGGACCGTCATGTGCGGAAACAGGTTGTACGCCTGGAACACGATCCCGATCCGCTGGCGCACCTTGTCCGGGTTGACCCGCGGGTCGGTGATGTGTTGGCCGTCGAGGTGGATGGTGCCGTCGTCGAGCTCCTCCAGCAGGTTGACGCAGCGCAGCAGCGTCGACTTGCCGGAGCCGGACGCCCCGATCAGCGCCACCACCTCGTGCTCGGCCACGTCGAAGTCGAGCCCCTCCAACACCACGGTGCCGCCGAAGACCTTGCGCAGGCCGCGACACGACAGGACGTTCATGACTGCCTCCTCGCGGCCCGCAGCGTCACCCAGTCGGTGACCGCGATCAGCGGCGCGGCCAGCAGCACGAAGAGCACGCCCGCGACGATGTACGGCGTGTAGTTGAAGGTCTCGGCGGTGTGGATCTGCGCGGCCCGTACCGCGTCGATGGGACCGGCCAGCGACACAAGCCCCACGTCCTTCTGGAGCGCGACGGTGTCGTTGAGCAGCGGTGGCGCCACCCGTCGCACGGCCTGGGGCAGCACCACGAAGCGCATCGTCTGCCGGTAGGTGAGTCCCAGCGACCGCGCCGCAGCGAGCTGGCTCGGATGCACCGACTCGATGCCGGCGCGGAACACCTCCGCGAGATAGCCCGAGTAGGTCACGACCAACGCGATCCCGCCCAACACCAGCGTGCTCGGCATGCCCTGGAGGCGCAGGCCGGGCACGCCGAGCGTGAGCACGTAGATCACGATGATGAGCGGCAGACCGCGGAACGTGTAGGTGTATCCGGTGGCCAGCAGGCGCACCGGGAAGAAGACCGGCCCGCGGAGGGTGCGCAGCAGCGCGATGACCAGCCCGAGTGTGAGCGCGCCGATCGCGCAGAAGAAGAGCAGCCGGACGTTGAGCCACAGCCCGCGCAGCACGTCGGGGAGCGAGTCGCGGGCGACGGTCGGGTCGAGGAACGACTCGCGCACCCGATCCCACCCCGGCGCCCCGGTCACCGCGACCACCAGCAGGACACCGAGGACCAACGTGGACGCCGCCGCGATCAACACGGAGAGAAGGGTCTGTCGCCGCCGGTACGCGATGCGGTCGAGCTGAGCGGGGCTGAGCGTCACTCTGCCTCCGGGTTCGCTCGCTCGCGCGGCGCTGAAGGCGACGTCTTCCTCCGCCGCCCCGAATTCCCGACTTCGTCGGCGGGGCGGCTCCGTCCAGACGCCGCCGCGCCAGCTCGCTCGCTCACGTGAGCTCGCGCGCCCCGGCCACCTGGGCGAGCCACTGCTGTTCGAGCCGCTGAAGCTCGCCGGAGGAACGCAGCTGGTCGACCACCTGCGTCACGCACCCGGTCAGCGCCGAGCCCTTGTCGAGCACCAGCCCGAACTGCTCCGGCACGCCCACCTGCGGCAGCTGCCCCACGATCACGCCGTTTTCCAGCTCGGCCGCGGTCATGAAGAACGCGGTCGGCAGGTCGACCACGAGCCCGTCGATCTGCCCGTTCTGGAGGGCCTTCTTGGCGTCCTCGTTGGTGTTGTACACCTGCGGCTGCCCGCTCGGCTTGATCACGTCGGTGATCGCCTGGTAGCTGGTCGTCCCGACCTGGGCGCCGAGCTTCGCGTCACGCAACCCCGCGACGGAGGAGACGGATGCGATCTTGGAGGACTTGAGCGCGATCACGGTCTGCCGCACCAGGTAGTACGGGCCGGAGAAATCCACCGCCTTCTTGCGGTCGTCCGTGATCGAGAACTGGTTGATGTCGAAGTCGAAGTCCTTCGGCCCCGGCGCGACCGCCGTGTTGAACGGCACCCGCACCCAGGTCACGTCGCCCTGCGCGTAGCCCAGCCGGTCGGCCACCGCGTACGCGACCGCCGACTCGAAACCCTGCCCGTTTTCCGGCTTGTTGTCCTTGAACCACGGCTCGTACGCCGGGTTGTCCGTGCCGATCGTCAGCTTGCCCGGCGTCTTGGTGGTCAGCTGAGCCTTCGAACAGGTGGTCAGCCCCGTGGCGGCGGGCGGGGCGGGGGTGTCGTCGTCAGCGGGTGCGCAGGCCACGAGCCCCAGCACCAGGAAAATAGACAGTCGGCGGACCATGTGCGCCAGCATAAGCGGGGCTTGTAAACCTGATAATGACCTGGGGCGTCGTAGCACCGTGGCAACAACCGGGAGCGTGGTCGCCGTGACCCCGACGGCCGACGGGTGGGCCGCCGACGAGGCGGTAACGCACCTCTTCACGGCCCATTACCGGCCGCTGGTGCGCCTCGCCACGCTCCTGCTGCACGACAACGGGCGGGCCGAGGAGATCGTCCAGGACGCGTACGTGGCGCTGCACGGCCACTGGCGGCGCCTGCGTGACGCGGACAAGGCGCTCGCGTACCTGCGGGCCACCGTCGTCAACCGCTCCCGGTCGGCGCTGCGGCACCGCAAGGTCGTCGATCGCCACCTGGCGTTCGCCAGGCCCGCCCCCGACGCACCCAGCGCGGAGGCGGGCGCGCTCGACGCGCTGCGCCACGACTCGGTGGTGGCCGCGCTGCGCGCGCTGCCCACCCGGCAGCGGGAGGCGCTGGTGCTCCGCTACTACCTCGACCTGTCCGAAGCCGACATCGCCGCCACGATGGGGTGCAGCCGGGGCGCCGTGAAGAGCCACACGTCGCGGGGCATGGCCGCCCTGCGGGAGACGCTGGAGCGCACGTCATGAGGGACCGACACGAAGAGGTACTCCGCCGGGTCATGGAGGCCGAGGCGGCGAAGGTGGAGGTGAGCCCGGACGCCCTCACCACCATCCGCGCGCGGACCGTGCGCCGCGCGCGGTGGCTGCCGTTCGGGGCGATCGCGTTCACCGCCGCCACCGCGACCGCCGCGACGCTCGTCGTGGTCGCCCTCGCCGCGCGCCCGACGCCCCACGACGCGGCGCCCGACCCGGGCGCGGTCACCGCCCCGGCGACGACCCAACCCCCCGCGACCTCCGCGCCACCCACCTCGGCACCCGCGGTGCCACCACCGTCGAAGTCCAGCCCATCCTCTGGTACAAGCACCGAGTCCTTGGCCATCTACTACGTCGCCGACGACGGCGGAAAGCCACGCCTGTACCGGGAGTTCCACCGCCTGCCGGCGGACGGCTCGCCAGCGGGGAAGGTGCGGGCGGCCGTGACCGGGATGCTCGCCCAGGAGAGCGCCGAAGACCCCGACTACACGAGCGCCTGGCCCGCCGGCACCGACGTCTCGGACGCCTCCGTAGCCGGCGGGGTGGTGACCGTGCACCTCTCCGCCGCGCCGCCGGACGACCTGGCCGGTCAGCAGTTGGTGTGGACGGTGGCGGCCGCGGTCGGCGGCGATCCCCAGGTGCGCGTGCTGGTCGGCGGCCGGGAGGTGGCGAGCCTGCGCAAGAAGCCGGCGCTCGACACGCTCGGCGCGCTGTGGCTGATCGAGCCGCAGCAGGGCGCGACGGTGGCCAAGACGTTCGAGGTGCACGCGGCCGGCGCGGTCTTCGAGGCGACCGCGCAGCTGACCGTGCGCCAGGGCCGCACCGTCGTCACCGAGAAGACGATCACGCTCTCCGCCGGCGCGCCGGCCCGAGGTGAGGCGAGGATCACGCTCACGCTCGCGCCGGGCACCTATGTGCTGGAGCTGTACGCCCACTCGGCCGAAGACGGCAGCGTCCAGCATCTGGACGACCACACGGTCACGGTGCGCTGACCGGTGGGGATGACAGAATCACTGCTCGTGAAGACCTTCGAGGAGCTGTTCGCCGAGCTGTCCGCCAAGGCGGCCGCCCGTACCCCCGGGTCGGGCACCGTCGCGGCGCTGGAGCGCGGCGTCCACGCCATCGGCAAGAAGGTCGTCGAAGAGGCGGCCGAGGCCTGGATGGCGGCCGAGCACGAGGGGCCCGAGCGGGCGGCGGAGGAGATCTCCCAGCTGCTCTACCAGACCCAGGTGCTGATGCTCGCCACCGGACTGGAGCTCAAGGACGTATACCGACATCTGTGACCGTGCCCTCCCTCGTCCGTTTCCGTTCTTGAAGGAGCACGTCCAGATGCTGCGCATCGCCATCCCCAACAAAGGCACCCTGTCCCGACCCGCCTCCGACATGCTGCGCGAGGCGGGCTACCGCCAGCGCGGCGACGACCGCGACCTCGTCTGCCGCGACGAGGGCAACGCGGTCGAGTTCTTCTACCTGCGCCCCCGCGACATCGCCACGTACGTCGGCTCGGGCGACCTCGACCTCGGCATCACCGGCCGCGACCTGCTCGTCGACGCGGGCAGCCCGGCCGAGGAGGTCCTCGACCTCGCCTTCGGCGGGGCCACGTTCCGCTACGCCGCCCGGCCCGAGACCCTCGCCTCGGTCGACGACATCGGCGGCCGGCGGGTCGCCACCGCGTACCCCGGGGTGGTCGAGCGTCACCTGGCCGAGCGCGGCCTCAAGGCCGACGTGATCCGCCTCGACGGCGCCGTGGAAAACGCGGTGCGGCTGGGTGTCGCCGACGTCATCGCCGACGTCGTCTCGACCGGCGCCACGCTGCGCCAGGCCGGCCTGGTCACGGTGGGCGAGCCGATCCTGGAGTCGTCCGCGCTGCTGATCCGCCGGGTCGGCGCGCCCGCCAACGGGCAGGTGGGCCAGCTGGTCCGCCGCCTCCAGGGCGTGCTGGTGGCCCGGCGTTACGTGATGCTCGCCTACGACGTGCGCGCCGACCTGCTCGAGCAGGCCACGGCGCTCACCCCCGGCATCGAGTCGCCGACCATCTCCCCGCTGCACCGCGAGGGCTGGGTGGCCGTGCAGGCGATGGTGCTCCGCGGCGACGTGCACAACATCATGGACCAGCTCTACGACCTCGGCGCCCGCGCGATCCTGGTGACGGACATCCACGCCTGCCGCCTCTGATGCGTCCCGCGGCCGGCGCGCTGCCCACGGGGCTGGCGCTCGCCGTGGCGTCGCTGGGCGGCATCTCGTCGGCGGTGCAGAGCGCCGCCAACGCCGAGCTCGGCGAGCGGGTGGGCAACGCCTCGTTCGGCGCGGTGGCCAGCACGCTCAGTGGCAGCGCGCTGATCGTCGTCGGGCTGGCGGCGATGCCCTCGATGCGGCGCGGCCTGCGCGCCCTGCCGACCGCGAAGCTGCCCTGGTGGGCGTACCTGGGCGGGGTCTGTGGCGCGCTGTTCGTGACCATCGCGACGTACGTGGTGCCGGTCGTCGGCGTCGCCGCGTTCACGATCGCCCAGGTGACCGGCGGCAGCTTCGGCGGGCTGGCGGTCGACCGGGCCGGCCTCGCACCGGCCGGCCGGCTGCCGCTCACCGCGCCTCGCGTGGGCGGCGCGGTGCTCGGCGTCGCCGCGGTCGCGCTGGCCCAGGTGGACCGCCCGATCGGCGACCTGGCGCTCGACATGCTCGCGCTCGGCATGCTCGGCGGGGCCGCGGTGGCGATGCAGGGCGCGCTCAACGGCCGCGTGTCGGCGGCCACCACCAACGCGACCGGCACCGCCCTCAACTTCGCCACCGCGACCCCGACCGTGCTGGTGGCCGGCGTGCTGCTCGGCGCGTTCGCGAGCGGCTGGTCCACCCGCCTGCCCGCCGAGTGGTACCTCTACACCGGCGGCGCCCTGAGCGTCGTGATCGTGGCCTGCCTGCTGATCAGCGTTCGCGCGGTAGGCGTCCTGCGTACGGGCCTGTCGCTGGTCGCCGGCCAGTTGGGCGGCGCCCTCCTGCTGGACGCTCTCCTCCCGGACGCCCGCGGCGCCAGCCCGGCCCTGCTGGCCGGCGCGGCCCTGACGGTGGCCGCGGTAGCCCTCGCCTCTTTCCGCGTCGACCAGGGAGTCGGCGGGCGGGTCGCGCCACCGACTCCCTGATCGACGCCGCCCTACGGGAGGTGGATGGGGCTGGTGCTCGCCTCGCTCGGTGAGGGGCCCAAGCGCCACCGCGAGCTCGCGCGAAGGGTCGGCCCGCGAGGCATACGACGAAGCCCGGCCCTCCGGGTAGGAGGGCCGGGCTTCGTCCTGGGGGTGTGGGTGTGGCCTTGTTACGCCTGCTCGATGGCGGGGGCGCCGGCGCCGGAGGTCACGGCGATCCGCGTGGCGGCGGTGCCCGCGTACGCCCCGGTCACCCGCACGCTCAGCACGCCCGCGTCGTAGGAGGCGCTGACCGCGTCGGCGGTCACGTGCTGGGGCAGGGCGAAGGAGCGGCGAAACGTGCCGTACCGCACCTCCCGCAGGCTCCGGCCGTCCTTCTCCTCGGTCCGCTCGTCGCGCCGCTCACCGTGCACGACCAGCCGGCCGCGGTCGACCTCGACCGTCACGTCCTTCTCGACGTCCAGGCCGGGCAGCTCCACCCGCACCACCGCGTCGTCCCCGTCCCGTGCGACCTCGGCGGCCGGCACGAAGCCGCTGCGCCGGGTCGCCGCCGGCCCGAACGCCTGCCGCACGAGAGCGTCAAACTCCGCGAACGGGTCACGACGGGTCCACAGCGACAAAGTGCTCATCATGTACTCCTCGAGTCCAGCCGCACCGACCCCAACCGGCCGGCGCACGAAACATAACTTGAGTCGGGTCGACTCAATTCCCACCTCGACCACGAAGTCGAGCGGATGAGCAAGGACGAGGTGCTCGCCTGGTTCGACGCCGGGCCGGGTGAGACGGGGCGGGGTGCGGGTGGCAGACTCGGGAAACGTGAGCAACGCTGTCGTACGCCTGCGCCCCCAGCGGGCCCGGATCGTGGCCTGGATCCTGGCGGTCGCCATCATGGTGGTCTTCACACTGGTCGCCACCGGCCTCAGGGGCTCGACCGGCGACGGCTACGGCACGTTCCAGCGCGGCGACCAGTTCGCGATGGTCGGGCTCGGCGTGCTCTTCGCCCTCGGCATCCTGCTCTTCACCCGCCTGCGCGTCGAGGCGGACGAAAAGGGCATCCACGTGCGCAACCTCGTCGGCGGCTACGACCTGCCCTGGGACATGGTGCGCTCGATCCGCTTCAACCGCGGCACCCCCTGGGCCACCCTCGAGCTGCGCGACGAAGACCTGCTGCCGATGATGGCCCTCCAGGCCGCCGACAAGCAGTACGCCGTCGACGGCGTCCGTGCCCTCCGCGCCCTCCTCGAAGCCTCCCAGCGCGAAGCCCAGCCCGACACCACCAGCTAGACCGTTGGCCGGTATTTCGGTGCTGGTCAGGCATCCCCCGATGACCTGGCGGGAGGGCGGCCTGATTCCTTGATCGGCGGGCCAGCTTGTAGATCGTGGTCATCTGGACCCCCTCCAGGGGGACCAAACGACCACGATCACCAGGATCTGCCCCACCTCGTCGCCGATCAAGGTCCAGCCGAATCGCGACACACGCTCTGACCAGCGTCTGGGATCTCTAGTCGGGGACGGTCGCGCGCAGGTAGGCCACGGCCATCGTGCGGCGGGTCGGGTGGTGTGCGGACGAGGACAGGTAGGCGTCGAGGTGCGCCCGCTCCTCCTCGTCGAGTGCGGCCGCCATCGCCTCCGCGTACGTCGGGGCGAGCGGGTTGGGTGCCGTGTGCTTGAGCTGCGACCAGGCGGGCAGCGGCGGCGCCGGCACGTCGAGCTGGGCCCGGTAGTCGAGCTCGACCGCCGTGAAGCCGGCGCCCTCCGCCCAGGCGAGCAGGTCCCGCTCGTCGAAGTCGACCAGGGGGCCGTCGCCGGTCAAGACGGCGACCACTCGCGCGATCAGGTCGTCGACGGGTGAGCCGGCCAGGCCGAGGAGGTCGCCGGGGCGGTGCTGCCGCGGGAAGCTGTTGATCGGCTCGAAGATGGCGAGCCGCCCGCCCGGCCGCAGCACCCGGAAGAACTCGGCGAACGCGTCCGCCTTCCGCGTGCAGTAGATGAGCACCGAGCGGGTGGTGACGGCGTCGACCGAGGCGTCGGCCACGCCGGTGAGATCTTCGGCCGACGCGCGGAGGAAGGAGCACCGTTCGTCGCCGGCGGCGGTGCGGCGGCAGTCGTCGAGCAGCTCCTGTGACACGTCGGTGAAGATGACCCGGCCGTCCGGGCCGAGGCGTTCCAGCGCGCCGAAGCCCACCAGCCCCGTGCCGCAGCCCACGTCCAGCAGCACGTCGTCGGGGCGGAGGTCGGCCCGGTCGAGGACGCCGTCACGGAAGGCCGCCAGGGCGGGGGAGTGGTGGGCGCGTATCGTGGCGCTGTCGCCGTCGCGGCGGTGCAGCAGCCAGCGCGCCCACTGGTCTGTCGACATGACGCCCAAGGTAGCCCCGCTTTCGCGTTTCGAACTACATGCTGGTAGCCTTGCTGCGTCGACCAGCTGTCACCGCCTGTGTGGCGACAGCCACGAAGCGGAGCGCCTGCTCCCACCCGAGTCGCACCTATGTGGCGGCCGGGTCCGGTCAGCTAGCCCGTTTGGGGAATCCGACGGGTTGGTGGCGCGTTGTGATCATGTGCGCCCGACCGGTCGAGCGGGCCCTGGCATATCCGCCAGGGCCTTCTGCTTTGGGCCGGCAGCGCCGGCGCGGACATGCGGGCCGGCGTGGAGGCAGGACAACGCCCGGCCGTAAACCGCGACCGGACGAGGCATCGCAATGAGGAGGCCCCATCAGCGTCGAACCACGCGTGAACGAACAGATCCGGGCACGTGAGGTCCGACTGGTCGGCCCTGAGGGTGAGCAGGTGGGCATCGTCCCGCTGGAGCGCGCCCTTCAGCTGGCCGCGGACGTCGACCTGGACCTGGTCGAGGTTGCGCCGATGGCGCGCCCGCCGGTGTGCAAGCTCATGGACTTCGGCAAGTACAAGTACGAGAGCGCACTCAAGGCGCGCGAAGCGCGGCGTAATCAGCAGCAGACCGTCATCAAGGAAATGAAGCTCCGGCCGAAGATCGACCCCCACGACTACGAGACCAAGAAGGGTCACGTCGTGCGGTTCCTGAAGGCGGGCGACAAAGTCAAGGTGACGATCATGTTCCGGGGTCGCGAGCAGAGCCGACCGGAGCTGGGCTACCGGCTCCTGCGGCGGCTCGAGTCCGAGATCTCGGACCTGGGGTACGTGGAGGCCGCTCCCAAGCAGGACGGCCGCAACATGATCATGGTTCTGGCTCCGCACCGGGCCACCAAGGCCGCCGCCGTCGCCGCCACCGCGGCGAAGGGTGGCGGAGTGCGCGAGCGGGAACCCGGCGCCGACGAGGCGCCGCCGGCCGAGGCCGGGCCCGCCGGACAGACCGGCGAGTAGCAGGGGAGAGACGTTCCAAATGCCGAAGATGAAGAGCCACTCGGGGACGGGCAAGCGGGTCAGGGTGACCGGCACCGGCAAGCTGCGCAAGCAGCAGGCCGGCCTGCGCCACAACTTCGAGGGCAAGCCCTCCACCCGCACCCGCCGGCTGTCCGGCACGGTCGAGGTGGCCAAGGCTGACGTCAAGCGAGTCAAGAAGCTGCTGGGCCGCTGACGCGCGCCACTTGACAGAGAGAAGGAGTTGAGATGGCACGCGTCAAGCGGGCTGTGAACGCCCAGAAGAAGCGCCGCACATTGCTGGAGACCGCCAGCGGATACCGCGGTCAGCGCTCCCGCCTTTACCGCAAGGCCAAGGAGCAGGTGCTGCACTCGATGCAGTACGCCTACCGGGACCGTCGCGACCGCAAGGGCGACTTCCGGCAGCTGTGGATCACCCGGATCAACGCGGGGGCCCGCGCCAACGGCCTCACGTACAACCGGCTGATCCAGGGCCTGCGCCTCGCCGGCGTAGAGGTCGACCGCAAGATCCTCGCTGATCTCGCGGTCAACGACGCGCCGGCCTTCGCCGCGCTCGTCGAGGTGGCCCGCGCGGCCGTCGCCGCTGAGGGCACCGGCGGCGCCCAGGCCGCATGAAGCACCCCACCAAAACGCTCGGCTTCGCAGGGCGTTTCGGCGGGGAACCCGCGTGACCCAGCAACACCCACGACCCGGGGAAGGTCCGTACACCGTGCGGACACCCCGGGTTGTTGCTGCCCGGCGGCTCCAGCGCCGTCGCGAGCGCGACGCCGCGGGCCTTTTCCTCGCCGAGGGACCCCAGGCCATCCGGGAGGCCGCCTCCTCGTCGGCGGTCCATGAGATTTTTGGTACGAGCGACGGCCTGACCCGGTTCGCGGATCTGATCCAGGCGGCGGGCCGATCCGGCGCGCGCGTCTCCGAGGTCACCGAAGACGCGCTCGCCGCGCTGACGGAGACCGTGCGGCCACAGGGCTTGGTGGCGGTCTGCGAGCAGCAGCCGGTACCCCTGGAAAAGGCCCTGGAAAGCGGACCGCGACTTGTCGCGGTGCTCGCCGAGATCCGTGATCCGGGAAACGCCGGCACGGTCCTGCGCACCGCGGACGCCGCGGGAGCGAGGGCCGTGGTCTTCGCCGGCGACGCGGTCGACCCCTACAACGGCAAGTGCGTGCGCGCCTCCGCCGGCAGCCTCTTCCACGTCGACGTGGTGCGCGCGCCGGATCCGGGGATGGCCCTTGCCGCGATCCGTGAGCAGGGCATGAAGATTTTCGCCGCCACCGGCTACGGCGACACCAACCTCGACGACCTGGCCGACGAGGGCGGGCTGGACGCACCCACCGCCTGGCTGTTCGGCTCGGAGGCACACGGTCTACCAGCCGATTTGCTCGACGTCGCGGACGCCCGCGTCCGGGTCCCGATCCACGGCGGCGCCGAGTCGCTCAACCTCGCCGCAGCGGCGGCGGTATGCCTTTACGCCTCGGCGAGGGCCCTCCGTAGACTCTGATGGCTGTGACGTACCGCAACGATCCGTACGACCCGAAGCAGGTCGCGCTCCTCGACCCGGACGCGCTGGGTGACGCCGTCGCGAAGGCCGGCGAGGCGTTCGCCGCGGCCGCCGATCCGGACGCGCTGGCCGGGCTCAAGCACCTGCACCTGGGCGACCGTTCGCCGGTCTCGCTGGCCCGCCGGGAGATCGGCGCGCTGCCGCCGGCCGCCAAGGCCGACGCCGGCAAGCGGGTCAACGAGGCTCGCGCGGCCATCCAGGCGGCCTTCGACGCGCGCGCGGAGGAGCTGGAGCGCCTGCACGCCGAGCGCATCCTCGCCGAGGAGCGGGTCGACGTCACGCTGCCCTGGGACCGCCGCCCGCGCGGCGCCCGACACCCGCTGACCACGCTGATGGAGCGGATCGGCGACCTGTTCGTCGGCATGGGCTACGAGATCGCCGAGGGCCCCGAGCTGGAGCTCGAATGGGCCAACTTCGACGCGCTCAACATCCCACCGGACCACCCGGCGCGCGGCCTGATGGACACCTTCCACGTCGAGGACCCGGGCCTCGTGCTGCGCACGCACACCTCGCCGGTGCAGGCGCGCACGATGCTCACCCGCCAGCCGCCGATCTACGTGGTCGTGCCCGGCCGGGTCTACCGCACCGACGAGCTGGACGCCACCCACACGCCGGTCTTCCACCAGGTCGAGGGCCTCGTGGTCGACGAGGGCATCACGATGGCCCACCTGCGCGGCACGCTCGACCACTTCGCCCGCGCGATGTTCGGCGCCGAGGCCAAGACCCGGTGGCGGCCGCACTACTTCCCGTTCACCGAGCCGTCGGCGGAGTTCGACGTCTGGTTCCCGCAGCACCGCGACGGTCCACAGTGGGTGGAGTGGGGTGGCTGCGGCATGGTCAACCCGCGCGTGCTGCGCGCCTGCGGCATCGACCCGGACCGGTACTCCGGCTTCGCGTTCGGGATGGGCATCGAGCGCACGCTGATGTTCCGGCACGGGGTGAGCGACATGCGGGACATGGTCGAGGGCGACGTGCGGTTCACCCGCGCGTTCGGCATGGCGGTCTAGGGGGCCACGGTGCGGATTCCACTTTCCTGGCTGCGCGAGTACGTCGACCTGCCGGCCGGCGCGGACGTCGCGGAGGCGCTCGTCGGTCTCGGCATCGAGGTGGACGCCGTCGTCGACCAGCGCGAGACGGTGAAGGGCGACCTCGTCGTCGGCCGGGTCGCGGAGATCGAGGAGCTGACCGGCTTCAAGAAGCCGATCCGCTTCTGCCGGGTCGACATCGGGCGTGAGCAGCCGCAGGAGATCGTCTGCGGGGCCACCAACTTCGCCACCGGCGACCTCGTCGCGGTGATCCTGCCCGGCGGCGTGCTGCCCGGCGGCTTCGAGATCGGCGCCCGCAAGACCTACGGGCGGATGTCGGCCGGCATGATCGTGTCAGCGCGCGAGCTGGGCATCAGCGACGAGCACGCGGGCATCATCGTGCTCCCGCCGACCACCGACGCCAGCCCGGGTGCGGACGCCCGGCCGTACGTGGGGCTCGACGACGTCGTCTTCGAGCTGGAGATCACCCCCGACCGCGGCTACGCGATGTCGGTGCGCGGCATCGCCCGCGAGCTGTCGCACGCGTTCGAGGTGCCGTTCCGCGACCCAGGGCTGGCCGACGCGCCCGGTGCCACTCCCGAGCCGGCGTATCCCGTGGTCGTGGAAGACACGGTCGGCTGCGACAGGTTCGCGGCGCGGGCCGTGCGCGGCATCGACCCCAACGCGCCCTCGCCGGAGTTCATGCGGCGGCGGCTGACCACCGCGGGCATCCGCACGCTCGGCCTCGCCGTCGACATCACCAACTACCTGATGCTGGAGCTGGGCCAGCCGATGCACGCGTTCGACATGGCGCGCATCCGCGGGCCGTTGCTGGTGCGCCGGGCCGCGCCGGGAGAGAAGCTGACCACACTGGACGGTGTGGCCCGCGTGCTCGACGCCGAAGACATGGTGATCTGCGACGAAACGGGACCGATCTCGCTCGCCGCCGTCATGGGCGGCGAGACCAGCGAGGTGCAGCCGGACACAGTGGACGTGCTCTTCGAGGCGGCGCACTGGGATCCGGTGATGGTCAGCCGCACCGCCCGCCGCCACAAGCTTTTCAGCGAGGCGGCCAAGCGGTGGGAGCGGGGCGTCGACCCGGCCGCGCCGCTGGTCGCGCTCGACCGTGCGGTCGCGCTGCTCGTCGAGTACGGCGGCGGCGCGACGGATGGCAACGTGCTCGACATCGACAACGTGGTGCCGCCGCGGTCCCTGGTCATCGACCCGACGCTGCCGGGCCGGCGGGCGGGTGTGCCGTACACCGCCGCCCGCGTCGTGGAGACGCTGACCGCGGTCGGCTGCACAGTCTCCACTGTGGACGGGTTCTTGGACGTCACCCCGCCGACCTGGCGGCCCGACCTCACCGACCCGGCCGACCTGGTCGAGGAGGTGATCCGGCTCGACGGATACGGCAAGGTCCCCAGCGTGCTGCCGGTCGCCCCGCCCGGCAACGGCCTCACCCCGGCGCAGCGCCGCCGCCGCGCCGTGGCCAGCGCGCTCGCCGAAAACGGCTACGTGGAGGTGCTGTCGTACCCGTTCGTGGGACCGTCCGCTGTGGACGGTCCGGCGGTGCGGCTCGCCAACCCACTCTCCGACGAGGAGCCGTTCCTGCGCACCTCGTTGCTGCCGCCGTTGCTCGGCACGCTCAAGCGCAACATCGGTCGCGGCCACCGAGACACCGCCCTGTACGAGATGGGCACCGTCTTCCTGCCCCGTCCGGGTGCCGGCAGCCCGCCGGAGATGGGCGTCGACCGGCGCCCGACCGAAGAGGAGTTCGCCGCCGCCGACGCGACCGTGCCGCACCAGCCGTGGCACGCCGCGGTCGTGCTGGCCGGCGAGGTCGAGCCGGCCGGCTGGTGGGGCGCGGGACGCCAGGCCGGCTGGGCCGACGCGATCGAGGCGGCCCGGATCACCATCGCGGCGGCCGGCATCGCGGACGAGCGGGTGACGGTCCAGGCGGCCGAGCGGGCGCCGTGGCACCCGGGCCGCTGCGCCGCGATCGCCGTCGACGGGGTCACCATCGGCCACGCGGGTGAGCTGCACCCGACCGCGCTCGCCGCGCTCGATCTGCCCCGCCGCACCAGTGCGATGGAGCTCGACCTCGACGCGCTGCCCGAGGCGGGCGTCGCGCCGGCGCCGCGGGTCTCCGGGTTCCCGCCCGCGCTGATCGACGTGGCGCTGGTGGTCGGCGAGTCCGTGCCCGCCGCCGACGTGCAGGCCGCGGTGGTGGCCGGTGCCGGCGACCTGCTGGAGTCGGTGCACCTCTTCGACGTCTACACCTCGGCGCAGCAGCTGGGGGAGGGGCGCAAGTCGCTCGCCTACAAGCTGACCTTCCGGGCACCTGACCGTACGCTCACCGTGGAGGAGGCGGTCGCGGCCCGCGACGCCGCGGTGGCCGAGGCCGCTGCCCGGTTTGGGGCTGTTCTGCGCGGCGCGTAACGCTTTGGGATGGTTGCGCGGTATCGGACCCCCGGCATCCGTCGGGTAGCCGCGAGGCCGTATCTTTCGGTGGTCCTTGGGCACACAATTCTCACGAGATGTCGAACGGGGTTGAGATGACGGAGGCGTTCACGACCGACGTGTGCATCGTCGGTGGCTGCGGACGGGTGGGCCTGCCACTCGGCATCGCGCTCGCGTCGCGGGGCCTGACGGTGACGCTCTACGACATCAACGCCGCCGCCGTCGAGACGGTCAACTCGGGCACCCTGCCCTTCGACGAGGAGGGCGCCGGCCCGGTGCTCGCCGAGGTCGTCGCGGCCGGGCGGCTGCGCGCCTCCACCGAGCCTGCGACGGTCGGCTCGGCCGAACACCTCGTCGTCGTGGTGGGCACGCCGGTCGACGAGCACCTCAACCCCGACCTCGGCGCGGTGCCGCGGGCGCTGGAGCGGTGCGCCGAGCACCTGCGCCCCGGCCAGCTCGTCGTGCTCCGCTCGACCGTGTACCCCGGCGTCACGGCCCTGACCGAAAAGCTGCTCACCGGCATGGGCATCGCGGTCGACGTGGCCTTCTGCCCGGAGCGGATCGCCGAGGGCAAGGCGATGACCGAGCTGTTCGCCCTGCCGCAGATCGTCTCCGCCCGCACGCCGCAGGCCTTGGCCCGCGCGGAAAAGCTCTTCCGTCACCTGACCGACCAGATCGTGCCGCTGGAGCCCGAAGAGGCGGAGCTGGCGAAGCTGTTCACGAACACGTGGCGGTATATCAA
>NZ_JBQHDG010000046.1:0-28805 GCF_052068095.1 Phytohabitans sp. LJ34
GTACATCGCCCGCGAGCTCTACCAAATCATCACAACAAACGACCCTGACCCCGCCGCTTGACAACCATAGGAGCATCGTCGCGGTAGCCCACATCTCTATCTTTGGGTTGGGATCTGGAGCGCACCAACCGACTGGGCCGAACGGTTGGCAGTTGGTGCGCGTTCCGTTGGATCTCTCTCAGACGCCGAGTCGGTTCGGCTCGTTAAACTGCGGACCAATGTGGACGAACTGGTGCCGAGGTCGCGATCAGATCACCCTGTGATAACGAACCGGGGGTCGCGCGAGATCGTGGCGCGACGTTAGCGTCCTCGCGTCCTATCGCCGTCTCGGTGGCCCCCAGACGGTGATTTGCGTCTCGACCGTGCGCCGGTCGTATACATAGAGCAAGACCGCCGTGGGCGGGGTGGGAGACCGCCTCGCTCACGGCGTTTTTTCGGGTACCCGATGATGGGACGCGTGACCCGCGCAGACCTGGACAAGCAGCCGCACGAGATCGCCGCGATGTTCGACGGCGTGGCCCGGCGGTACGACCTGACCAACACGGTGCTCTCCTTCGGCCGCGACCGGGGGTGGCGGAAGGCCACCCGCGACGCGCTCGACCTGGCGCCGGGGCAGCGGGTGCTCGACGTCGGCGCCGGCACCGGGGTCTCGACGCAGGAGCTGGGCACCTCCGGGGCGTACGCGGTGGGCCTCGACATCTCCATCGGCATGCTCCAGGCCGGTCGCCGCGTACGGCCGGGCGTGCCGCTGCTGGCCGGTGACGCGCTGCGGCTGCCCTTCCCGGACGCCGCCTTCGACGCGGTGACCATCTCGTTCGCCCTGCGCAACGTTGTCGACCCGGCCGCCGCGCTGGGCGAGCTGGCCCGGGTCACCCGGCCCGGTGGGCGGCTCGTGGTGTGTGAGTTCAGCCACCCGACCGCCGAGCCGTTCCGGCAGGTCTACATGTCGTACCTGATGCGGTCGTTGCCCACGGTGGCCCGCCGGGTGTCGAGCAATCCCGATGCGTACGTGTACCTGGCCGAGTCGATCCGGGCGTGGCCGGACCAGGCTGGGCTCGCGGCGGTGATCGATGCGGCCGGCTGGCAGGGCGTGGCGTGGCGCAACCTGACCGGCGGGATCGTCGCCCTGCACCGCGCGACTCGCCCGTAGAAAGCCACAAATGGGGCATTTCGCGGTTATGCTGCGCGCATGGCGGGGGAAAGCGACGCGATCGCGGACATGCTCGCGCAAATGCGGCAGTTGGCCGAAGAGCACCCGGAGGCCGCGCAGCGCCTCGCGGCCGACCTGACGGCCGCACTGGGGCGGGCAGGGATGCACTTCGATGGCCAGAAGGTCACCGAACAGGTCCCGGCGATGCCCGGACGGGTCACCGAAAGCAGTGCGGCCAGCGAAGTCGCGGCCAACCAAGAACATTAGGGTTGCCTAACCAAGTGGCCCCCGTGGGCCGGTTCTAGACTCCACACGGAAACGCTTGTGAAGCATTTCACGAGCGCACCGATCGGAGGTGGAACCGTGACCGACGAAGCCGACGTCATTGTCGTAGGCGCCGGTCCGGGTGGTTCCACAACGGCTTACCACCTGGCCCGACACGGGTTGCGTGTGCTCCTGCTGGAGAAGACCGAGTTCCCCCGGGAGAAGGTCTGCGGCGACGGGCTCACTCCGCGCGCCGTCAAGCAGCTCGTCAAGCTCGGCATCGACACCAGCCCGGAGGCGGGCTGGCTGCGTAACAAGGGCCTGCGGGTCATCGGCGGCGGCGTGCGCCTCGAGCTCGATTGGCCGGAGCTGGCCAGCTTCCCCGACTACGGCCTCGTGCGCACCCGGCTCGACTTCGACGACTTGCTCGCCAAGCAGGCGGTCAAGGCCGGCGCGGTGCTGCACACCAAGGCAAACGTCACCGGGCCGGTGCTCGACGGCGCCGGTCGCGCGGTGGGCGTGGTCGCGGAGGTCGACGGCGAGGAGAAGACGTTCCACGCGCCGCTGACGATCGCCGCCGACGGCGTCTCCGGCCGCTTCCCGCTCGCGATGGGCCTGGCCAAGCGCGAAGACCGGCCGATCGGGGTCGCCGTCCGGCGCTACTACCACTCGCCGCTGCGGCACGACGACGACTACCTGGAGTCCTGGCTGGAGCTGCGCAGCCGCGAGGCGGGCGACAAGCTCCTGCCCGGCTACGGCTGGATCTTCGGGATGGGCGACGGCCGGGTCAACGTGGGCCTGGGCGTGCTCAACTCCTCGGCCGCGTTCGGCAAGACCAACTACCGCCGGCTGCTGGTCGACTGGCTCGGCAGCACCCCGCCGGACTGGGGCATGGCCGACGAGGCCAACGCCGACGGCCCGATCCTCGGCGCCGCGCTGCCGATGGGCTTCAACCGGGTGCCGCACTACACCCGGGGCGTGCTCCTGGTCGGTGACTCCGGCGGCATGGTCAACCCCTTCAACGGCGAAGGCATCGCGTACGCGATGGAGTCCGGCGAGCTCGCCGCGGAGGTCGCGGTGCAGGCGCTGTCCCGGCCGGCCGGACCGGCCCGGGAGAAGGCGCTCGCGGCCTACCCGGCCGAGCTCAAGGCGCGGTACGGCGGGTACTACCGGCTGGGCAACATCTTCGTGAAGCTGATCGGCAACCCGCAGATCATGAAGATCGCGACCCGGCACGGCATGCCGCACCCGACGCTGATGCGGTTCGTGCTCAAACTCCTGGCAAACCTGACGGATCCGCGCGGTGGCGACGCGATGGACCGGGTCATCAACGCCATGACCAGGGTGGCCCCGGCGGTATGAGCCCGCACGCGTGTGAATAGTGTGAATCGATCGAAGTAACCGCTGGACCGAGATAGACGCAGGCAGGGAAGGACGAGCAGGGGAAAGAGGATGTCGCTCTCGCCGTACGTACCCATCATCGGGGTCTTCGCCCTCGCCGCGGCGTTCGCGGTCTTCTCCGTCGCGATCGCGCCGCTGCTCGGCCCGCGTCGCTTCAACAAGGCCAAGCTCGCCGCCTACGAGTGCGGCATCGAGCCGTCGCCGGAGCCGGTTGGCGGCGGGCGGATCCCGATCAAGTTCTATCTGACCGCGATGCTCTTCATCGTGTTCGACATCGAGATCATCTTCCTGTACCCGTGGGCCGTGTCCTTCGACGCGCTCGGCGTCTTCGGGTTCGTGGAGATGCTGCTCTTCATTGGGACGGTCTTCATCGCGTACGCCTACGTCTGGCGGCGCGGGGGTCTGGACTGGGACTGAGGTCTTACGCGCCATGGGAATCGAAGAGAAGCTGCCGAGCGGCATCCTGCTGACCAGCGTCGAAAAGCTGGTCAACTGGACCCGCAAGACCTCGACGTGGGGCGCCACCTTCGGGCTGGCGTGCTGCGCGATCGAGATGATGGCCGCGGGTGCGCCGCACTACGACCTGGGTCGCTGGGGCATGGAGGTCTTCCGCGCCTCGCCCCGCCAGGCCGACCTGATGATCGTCGCCGGCCGGGTGAGCCAGAAGATGGCCCCCGTGCTGCGCCAGATCTACGACCAGATGGCCGAGCCCCGCTGGGTGCTGTCGATGGGCGTCTGCGCGAGCAGCGGCGGCATGTTCAACAACTACGCGATCGTGCAGGGCGTCGACCACGTCGTGCCGGTCGACATGTACCTGCCCGGCTGCCCGCCGCGGCCGGAGATGCTGATCGACGCGATCCTCAAGCTCCGCGAGAAGATCATGTACGAGCCGCTCGGCGCCAACGGCCGCAAGATGCTCGAGGCCAGGATCGCCCGGGGCGACGTGCCCGCGGTAGCGCCCGGCTCGATGCCCTCGTCGTACCGCTCCGACAAGGCCAAGCGCGCCGAGTGGACGCAGGCCGTGCGCGAGGGGCGCGAGGAGCAGCTGCGCATCGAAAAGTGGATGCAAGAGGAGAGGCACCTTCAGGCTGGAGGGCGCTGGTAATGGCTGAACCCAACAAGCCCAGCGAGGACCCGGGCGGCGGCGTGCCCGTGCAGGCACCGCCGGTTGGTGCCACCGCCGGCGCGCCCGCCGAGTACCCGCCGGCAAGCCCGGCCGGCAAGGGCATGTTCGGCATCCACGGCTCCGGCGACACCTCCGGCTTCGGCGGGCTGGTGCGCCGTCGGGTCGAGCCGGTCGGCACCGCCCGGCCGTACGGCGGCTATTTCGACGAGGTGTACGACGCGCTCGACTACGCGTTCCCCGGCCTGGAGGACGCGATCGAGAAGGTGATCGTCGACCGGGGCGAGCTGACCCTGCACATCAAGCCGGAGCGGATCGCCGAGGTCTGCCGGGTGATGCGCGACAGCGAGGGGCTCCGCTTCGAGCTCTGCTCGTCGGTGTCCGGTGTGGACTACCTGGGCGCCGACGACCGCCGCCTGCACGTGGTCTACCAGCTGACCTCGATGACATACCGGCGGCGGGTGCGGCTGGAGGTGGCGGTCACCGCCGAAAACCCGCGGGTGCCGAGCGTCACCCAGGTCTACCCGACGGCCGACTGGCAGGAGCGGGAGACGTACGACTTCTTCGGCGTCATCTTCGAGGGCCACCCCAACCTCACCCGGATCCTGATGCCGGACGACTGGGAGGGCTTCCCGCAGCGCAAGGACTACCCGCTCGGCGGGGTGCCCGTGGAGTACAAGGGCGCCGAGATACCGCCGCCGGACAAGCGGAGGAGCTACCAATGACCACACCGGGGTACGCGACAGAGCGCGAGACCACCGAGGGCAAGGTCTTCAACGTCACCGGTGGTGACTGGGACACCGTCGTCGGCGGCACCGACCCGATCCAGGACGAGCGGATCGTGGTCAACATGGGCCCGCAGCACCCGTCGACCCACGGCGTGCTCCGGCTGATCCTGGAGCTTGAGGGCGAGACCGTCCGCGAGGCCCGGGTGGTCGTCGGCTACCTGCACACCGGCATCGAGAAGAACCTCGAGTACCGCAACTGGATCCAGGGCTCGACGTTCGTGACCCGGATGGACTACCTCGCGCCGCTCTTCAACGAAACGGCGTACGCGCTGGCGGTGGAGAAGCTCCTCGGCATCGAAGACGAGATCACCGAGCGGGCCACGACGATCCGGGTGCTCATGATGGAGCTCAACCGGATCGCCTCGCACCTGGTCTGGCTGGGCACCACCGGCCTGGAGCTCGGCGCGATCTCGATGATGCTGTACGGCTTCCGCGAGCGGGAGTACATCCTCGAGATCTTCGAGATGGTCAGCGGCCTGCGGATGAACATGGCGTACGTCCGGCCGGGCGGCGTCGCGCAGGACATCCCCGACGAGGCGATCGTCAAGATCCGCGAGTTCCTGGCGATGATGCCGAAGAAGCTCAAGGAGTACGAGGCGCTCCTGTCCGGCCAGCCGATCTGGCACCAGCGCACCAAGGACGTCGCGGTGCTCGACGTGACCGGCTGCCTGGCGCTCGGCATCACCGGCCCGGTGCTCCGCTCGGCGGGCCTGCCGTGGGACCTGCGCAAGACCATGCCGTACTGCGGCTACGAGACGTACGAGTTCGACGTGCCGACCACGCCGACGGGCGACGTGTGGGGGCGCTACCTGGTCCGCATGGCCGAGATGCGCGAGTCGCTGAAGATCATCGAGCAGGCGCTCGACCGGCTCAAGCCTGGCCCGATCATGGTGGCCGACAAGAAGATCGCCTGGCCGGCGCAGCTCGCCATCGGCGTCGACGGCATGGGCAACTCGCTGGAACACGTCGCCAAGATCATGGGTCAGTCGATGGAGTCGCTGATCCACCACTTCAAGCTGGTCACCGAGGGTTTCCGGGTTCCGCCCGGCCAGGTGTACGTGGGCATCGAGTCGCCGCGCGGCGAGCTCGGCGTGCACGCGGTCTCCGACGGCGGCACCCGGCCCTACCGGGTGCACTACCGCGAGCCCAGCTTCATCAACCTCCAGGCGATCCCGGCCATGGCCGAGGGCGGCATGATCGCCGACGTGATCGCCGGGGGCGCTTCCCTCGACCCCGTGATGGGTGGGTGTGACCGCTAGTGGGATTCAGTGACGCTACGCGCGCGAAGGCGTTGGAGATCATCGCGCGCTACCCCGCCGACCGGTCGCGGTCGGCCCTGCTGCCGCTGCTGCACCTCGTGCAGTCCGAAGAGGGCAACGTGTCCCCGGCCGGCGTGGAGTTCTGCGCCGAGCTGCTGGGCATCACCAAGGCCCAGGTCGGTGCGGTGGCCACGTTCTACACGATGTACAAGCGGCGGCCGACCGGTGACTGGCTGGTCAGCGTCTGCACCAACACCATGTGCAACGTGCTCGGCGGCCAGGAGATCTACGACCGGCTGAGCGATCACCTCGGTGTCGGGCACGACGAGACCACCGCCGACGGCACCATCACGTTCGAGCACGCCGAGTGCCTGGCGGCGTGCGACTACGGCCCGGTGATGACGGTCAACTACGAGTTCTTCGACCGCGTCGACCCGGACACCGCCGTGCACGTGGTCGACCAGCTGCGCGCCGGGCAGCGGCCGCAGCCCACCCGCGGGGCCCGGCTCTGCACGCTCAAGGAGATGTCGCTCCAGCTCGCCGGCTTCGCCGAGCCGCGCGAGGAGGCGATGGCCGACGGGCCGGCCGGCGACCCCACCCTGCGCGGGGTGCGGCTGGCGCAGCAACACGGCGTCAGCGTCTCCGGCTTCGACCCGGACACGCCGATCAAGTCTTCGCAGGGCGACGCCGCTCCGGCGCAGGCCGCCGGCGTGGCGGCCAACCAGCCGGCCCGCGACCGCTCGCCGTCGGGCCAGCCGGCGAAGGCGCACGAGCAGGCTCTCAAGGAGGCCAAATGACGTCCCCCCGTCGTGAGGTGCTGGAGAAGCTGACTCCGGTCCTCACCAAGCGCTGGCTGTCGCCGGAGGCCTGGCGGATCGGCGTCTACGAGCAGCTCGACGGGTACGCCGCGCTGCGCAAGGCGCTGGCCGCGCACCCCGACGACCTGATCCAGCTCATCAAGGACTCGGGCCTGCGCGGTCGCGGCGGCGCCGGTTTCCCCACCGGGCTGAAGTGGGGCTTCATCCCGCAAAACGACGGCAAGCCGCACTACCTCGTGGTCAATGCCGACGAGGGCGAACCGGGCACCTGCAAAGACCTCCCGCTGATGACGCACGACCCGCACTCGCTGATCGAGGGCGTGATCATCGCGTCGTACGCGATCCGGGCCAACCGCGCGTTCATCTACATCCGCGGTGAGGCGGTACACGCGGCCCGCCGGCTGCGCAACGCGGTGCAGGAGGCGTACGCGGCCGGGTACCTCGGCACCGACATCCTCGGCTCCGGGCACGACCTCGACGTCGTCGTCCACAGTGGAGCAGGCGCGTACATCTGCGGCGAGGAAACCGCGCTGCTGGACTCGCTGGAGGGCTTCCGCGGCCAGCCGCGGCTGCGCCCGCCATTCCCGGCGACGCACGGCCTCTACGCCAGCCCCACGGTGGTCAACAACGTCGGCACGATCTCCAGCGTGCCGTACATCGTGCTGGGCGGTGCCGCCTGGTGGAAGACCATGGGCACGGAGAAGTCGTCCGGCCCGATGATCTACTCGCTGTCCGGCCGGATCGTCAACCCGGGCCAGTACGAGTGCTCGATGGGCATCACGCTGCGCGAGCTGCTGGAGCTGGCCGGCGGCATGCTGCCCGGCCACGAGCTGCGGTTCTGGACGCCGGGCGGCTCGTCGACGCCGCTGCTGACCGCCGAGCACCTGGACGTGCCGCTCGACTTCGAGGGCGCGGCGGCCGCCGGTTCGATCCTCGGCACCACGGCCACGCAGATCTTCTCCGACCAGGACTGCCCGGTGTACGCGACGTACAAGTGGCTGGAGTTCTACCACCACGAGTCGTGCGGCAAGTGCACCCCGTGCCGCGAGGGCAACTACTGGATGGTGGGCATCTACCGCCGGATCCTCTCCGGCGCCGGCACCCACCAGGATCTGGACACCCTGCTGGACACCTGCGACAACATCCTCGGCCGCTCGTTCTGCGCGCTCGGCGACGGTGCGACAAGCCCGGTGACCTCGTCGATCCAGTACTTCAAGCAGGACTACGTGGACTACATCGAGGGCCGGAAAGCGCCTCGGTTGAGCGCCAAGCAGCTTGTGGGAGCGCACTAAATGACCGACGTGGCCAAGAAGGCGGACACGGTAACGCTCACCATCGACGGCGTCGAGGTGACCGCGCCCAAGGGTGCGCTGCTCATCCGCGTCGCCGAGCAGATGGGCATCGAGATCCCGCGGTTCTGCGACCACCCGCTGCTCGCGCCGGCGGGCGCCTGCCGGCAGTGCCTGGTCGAGGTCGAGGGGCAGCGTAAGCCGGTCGCCTCCTGCACGCAGACCGTCGCCGACGGCATGGTGGTCAAGACCCAGCTCAGCTCGCCGGTGGCCAAGAAGGCGCAGGCGGGAGTCATGGAGCTGCTCCTGATCAACCACCCGCTCGACTGCCCGATGTGTGACAAGGGCGGCGAGTGCCCGCTGCAAAACCAGGCCATGTCGACCGGCCGCGCCGACTCCCGCTTCCACGAGCACAAGCGCGAGTACCAGAAGCCGATCAACATCTCCAGCCAGGTGCTGCTCGACCGCGAGCGGTGCGTGCTCTGCCAGCGCTGCACCCGCTTCTCCGAGGAGATCGCGGGCGACAAGTTCATCGACCTGATGGACCGCTCGTCCGGCGAGCAGATCAACGTGTACCGGGACGACTTCTTCGGCGGCGAAGGCACCGGCGACGGCGCGGCCGGCGACGGGGAAGGCGACACCCCGTTCAACTCCTACTTCTCCGGCAACACCGTGCAGATCTGCCCGGTCGGCGCGCTCACCGGCGCGCAGTACCGGTTCCGCGCCCGCCCGTTCGACCTGGTCTCCTCGCCGAGCGTCTGCGAGCACTGCTCGGCCGGCTGCGCGCAGCGCACCGACCACCGGCGGGGCAAGGTCATGCGCCGGCTGGCCGGCGACGACCCACAGGTCAACGAGGAGTGGAACTGCGACAAGGGCCGGTGGGGCTTCCAGTACGCCACCGCCTTCGACCGCATCACCACGCCGATGGTGCGCGACGCGAAGACCGGTGAGCTGCGCGAGGCGCCGTGGTCCGAGGCGCTGGCCGTGGCCGCCGAAGGGCTGCGCAAGGCCCGCGACGGCGCGCACGGCATCGGCGTGCTGACCGGCGGCCGGCTCACGGTCGAAGACGCGTACGCGTACGCGAAGTTCGCCCGGGTGGCGCTGCGCTCCAACGACATCGACTTCCGCGCCCGGCCGCTCTCGACCGAAGAGGCCGACTTCCTGGCGTCCACTGTGGTCGGCGGCACCGACGTGACGTACACCGACGTGGAGAAGGCGCCGGTCGTGGTCATCGCCGGGCTGGAGCCGGAGGAGGAGTGCCCGATCCTCTACCTGCGGCTGCGCAAGGCGGTCACGAAGAGCCGCACCCGCGTGCTGGCGCTCGCGCCGTTCGCGACCCGCGGCTTCGAAAAGCTCGGCGCCTCGGTCGCGCTCGTCGCGCCGGGCGAGGAGGCCCAGGCGCTGGCCGACGACGAGTCGGTCGAGAAGGCGCTGCGGGCCGAGGGCGCGATCCTCCTGGTCGGCGAGCGGCTCGCGACCGTCCCAGGTGGACTGTCCGCGGCCGCCGCGCTCGCCGGGCGTACCGGCGCCAAGCTGGCCTGGGTGCCGCGGCGCGCCGGCGACCGGGGTGCGGTCGACGCGGGCTGCCTGCCCAACCTGCTGCCCGGCGGGCGGCTGGTGACCGACGCCGCGGCCCGCGCCGAGCTGGCCGGTGCCTGGGACCTGGAGGCGGGCGTCATCCCCAGCCAGGTCGGCAAGGACACCAACGCGATCCTGGCGGCGGCCGCTGGCAGCCGGATGGGCGCGCTCGTCGTGGCCGGCGTCGACCCGGCCGACGTGGCCGACCCGCGGCTGGCCGAGCAGGCGCTGGACACGGTGCCGTTCCTGGTCAGCCTGGAGGTGCGGCGCAGCGCGGTGAGCCGCCGCGCCGACGTGGTCTTCCCGGTCGCACCGGTCGTCGAGAAGGCCGGCAGCTTCGTCGACTGGGAGGGGCGCCTGCGCACGTTCGAGGCGGTGCTCTCCACGCCGGCGATGAACGACGCCCGCGTGCTCGACGCCCTGGCCGCCCAGCTCGGCGTCACGCTCGGCACCGGCGAGGTCAACCTGATCCGCCGCGAGCTCGGCTCGCTGCCGGCGACCCGCGCGGAGCGGCCGGACGCGCCGACGACCGCGCCGGGACCTCGGCCTACGCTGGCCGCCGGCGAGGCGGTGCTGGCGACCTGGCACCACCTGATCGACCTGGGCAGCCTGACCGACGGCGACGAGTACCTCGGCGGCACCGCCCGCCCGCCGGTCGTGCGGCTGGCCAAGGGCCCGGCGGAGGCGCTCGGCGTCGCCGACGGTGACCCGGTCACGGTGGGCACCGACCGCGGCGCGATCACGCTGCCGGCGGCGATCACCGACATGCCGGACGGCGTCGTCTGGCTGCCGACGAACTCACCCGGTTCGACCGTGCGGCGGGCGCTCGGCGCCACGTCTGGCGCGGTGGTACGGCTTTCGAGGGGGACGCACTGATGCCGCTCGCACAGGACCCCACGCTCCAGGACTTCGGGCACGACCCGTGGTGGCTGGTGCTCATCAAGGTCGTCTTCGTCTTCGCCTTCGGCATGGTCTGCACGCTGCTCGGCGTGTGGTTCGAGCGGCGGGTCGTGGCGCGGATGGCGGTGCGGCCGGGCCTCAACCAGGCCGGCCCGTTCGGCCTGCTCCAGACACTCGCCGACGGCCTCAAGGGCGCGTTCAAGGAAGACATCATGCCGCGTACCGCGGACAAGGTGGTCTTCTTCTTCGCGCCAACGGTCGCGGTGATCTGCGCGATGACCTCGCTGTCGGTCATCCCGTTCGGGCCGATGGTGAGCATCTTCGGGCACCGCACCCCGCTTCAGGTGACCGACGTACCCGTGGCGGTGCTGCTGATCCTGGCCTGCTCCGGCATGGCGGTGTACGGCATCGTGCTCGGTGGCTGGGCCTCCGGCTCGACCTACCCGCTCCTGGGCGGCCTGCGGTCGAGCGCTCAGATGATCTCGTACGAGGTCTCGATGGGCCTGTCGGTCGTGGCCGTCTTCATGCTCTCCGGCACGATGTCGACGAGCCAGATCGTGGCGGCGCAGGCGAGCGGCAAGGAGTTCGACCTCGGCCCGATCAACGTGGACGCGCCGGGCTGGTACGCCCTGCTGCTGCTGCCGAGCTTCATCATCTTCTTCATCGCGATCGTCGGCGAGACCAACCGCGCTCCGTTCGACCTCCCCGAGGCCGAGTCCGAGCTCGTCGCCGGCTACATGACCGAGTACTCGTCGCTGAAGTTCCTGCTCTTCATGCTCTCCGAGTACGTGGCGATGGTGGCGATGTCGGCGGCCACCGCGACGCTGTTCCTCGGCGGCTGGCGGGCGCCGGCGCCGATCACCACGATCTGGGCCGGTGCCAACTCCGGCTGGTGGCCGATGCTGTGGTTCTTCATCAAGGTCGTGCTGCTGGTCTTCGTCTTCGTGTGGCTGCGGGCGACGCTGCCCCGGCTCCGGTACGACCAGTTCATGAAGCTCGGCTGGCGGGTGCTGCTGCCGATCAACCTGGTCTGGATCCTGTCGCTGGCCGCCCTCCAGGTCGCGCGCGACGAGGACACCGGCGACGAGAAGTTCGTGATCCTCGGCGGGTTCCTGGTCGGGATCGTCCTGCTCGCGCTGCTCTGGCCGAGCGGCAAGCGCGCGCCGGACAAGCCCCTCGAAGAGCAGGTCAAGTCCCGTCCACCGGGGAGCTTCCCGATCCCGCCGATGGACCTCCAGGTGCCGCCGAGCCCCCGCGCCCGCCGCGCGGTGGCCGAGCGCGAGCCGGCGAACGTCGGCGCGGGCGCCGGCGGAGACCTCCCGGATAAGGAGAGTTAGATGAGCGCCATCGGAGCGTTCAAGGGGTTCGGGGTCACCTTCGCGCACATGTTCCGCAAGACGGTGACCACGGCGTACCCGTTCGAGACGCCGGTCTCCGCCCCGCGCTACCACGGGCGGCACATCCTCAACCGGCACCCCGACGGCCTGGAGAAGTGCATCGGCTGCGAGCTGTGCGCCTGGGCGTGTCCCGCCGACGCGATCTACGTCGAGGGCGGCGACAACACCGAGGACCAGCGCTACTCGCCGGGCGAGCGGTACGCCAGCGTGTACCAGATCAACTACGCCCGCTGCATCTTCTGCGGACTGTGCATCGAGGCCTGCCCGACCCGTTCGCTGACCATGAGCAACGAGTACGAGCTGGCCCGGGACAGCCGCCAGGATCTCATCTTCACGAAGGAGCAGCTGCTCGCGCCGCTGCTGCCGGGCATGGACCAGCCACCGCACCCGATGTACCTCGGCGACACCGAGAAGGACTACTACATCGGGGCGCTGACCAACCCGGGCACCTCGGCCGGTGCCGAGCGGGCCCCGTGGTCGGAGCAGCACACGGCGGACGGCTCGGGCACCACGGGAGGTGCGGCGTGAGCTCGCTCGCGGCCGCCGGCGGCATGTCCACCGGCGAGGCGGTCACCTTCTGGATCCTGGTGTGGCCGGCGCTGATCGGCGCGATCGGCATGGTCTTCGCGCGCAACGCGATCCACTCCGCGCTGTGGCTGGTGCTGACCATGCTCTGCATCGGCGTGTTCTACGTGCTCCAGTCGGCGCCGTTCATCGGCCTGGCGCAGATCATCGTGTACACCGGCGCGATCATGATGCTCTTCCTCTTCGTGCTGATGCTCGTCGGCCGAGACGCGTCCGACTCGCTGATCGAGACGTTGCGCGGCCAGCGGCTGGGCGCCGTCGTGCTCGGCCTCGGCTTCGCCGGGCTGGTCGGCACGGGTGTCTCCCGCGCGTTCCAGAACGACCCGGCGGTCGGCCTCGAACAGGCCAACCAGGCCGGCAACGTGCAGGGCATCGCCTCCCTGCTGTTCACCCGGTACGTCTTCGCGTTCGAGGTCACGTCCGCGCTGCTGATCACGGCGGCGGTGGGCGCGATGGTGCTGGCGCACCTCGAGCGGCGTCGCGGTGAGAAGCGCACCCAGCCGGAGATGATGCGGGCGCGGTTCGCCCCCGGCAACTACCCCGGCCCGAAGCCCGGCCCCGGCGTCTACGCCACATCCGACTCGGTCGCCACCCCCGGCCGCCTGCCCGACGGCACGCTGACCGACCGGAGCATCTCCCAGATCCTGCCCGCCCGCGAGCTGACTCCGGCGGAGTCAGCGCCGAAGGGTACCGAGAAGTGAGCGCAGCGAACTCTCGAACTGAAGATGGGGCTGTGAAGTGAATCTTCATAATCCAGAGTGGTACCTGGTACTTGCCTCGGTGCTCTTCACCATCGGCGCGGTCGGGGTGCTGATCCGGCGCAACGCGATCGTGGTGTTCATGTGCATCGAGCTGATGCTCAACGCGGCCAACCTCGCGCTGGTCACCTTCAGCCGGCTCAACGGCAACCTCGACGGCCAGATCATGGCGTTCTTCGTCATGGTGGTGGCCGCGGCCGAGGTCGTGGTCGGGCTCGCGATCATCATGTCGATCTTCCGGACCCGGCGGTCGGCCAGCGTCGACGACGCCAACCTGTTGAAGTACTGAGGCGGATATGCACGAGACCGTGGAATACGCGGCCGCGGATGGTTTCCTGTCCACCGTCTGGCTGCTGGTGGCCATCCCGCTCGCCAGCGCGGCGATCCTGCTGGTGCTCGGCAAGCGGGCCGACAAGTGGGGGCACGTGCTGGGCGTCGGCAGCATCGCCGTCACCTTCGTGCTGGGCCTGATCTACTTCTTCCAGCTGCGCGGGCTCGACAACAAGTCGGCCGAGGTGAAGCTCTTCGACTTCATCTCGGTGGGCTCGTTCCACGTCGACTTCGGGCTGCTGTTCGACCCGCTGTCCGCGGTGTTCGTGCTGCTGATCACCGGCGTCGGCTCCCTCATCCACCTGTACGCGGTGGGTTACATGGAGCACGACCCGGGGCGGCGCAAGTTCTTCGGATACTTCAACCTCTTCGCCGCCGCGATGCTGCTGCTGGTGCTCGGCAACAACTTCGTGATGCTCTACTTCGGCTGGGAGGGCGTGGGTCTCGCGTCGTACCTGCTGATCGCGTTCTGGTACGACCGGCCGTCGGCGGCCACCGCGGGCAAGAAGGCGTTCCTGATGAACCGGGTCGGCGACGCCGGCTTCGCGGTCGCCATCTTCCTGATGTTCCAGCAGCTCGGCACCGTCAACTACGACGGGGTGTTCAACGGCGTCGGCGAGCTCTCCTCCGGCGTGGTGCTGATGATGGGGCTGCTGCTCCTGCTCGGCGCGACCGGTAAGTCCGGCCAGTTCCCGCTCCAGGCCTGGTTGCCGGACGCGATGGAAGGCCCGACCCCGGTCTCCGCGCTCATCCACGCGGCCACGATGGTCACCGCCGGCGTGTACCTGATCGCCCGGTCCAACCCGGTCTTCTCGGCGAACGAGACGCTCCAGACGGTCGTGGTCAGCGTCGGCGCGCTCACGCTGCTGATCGGCTGCATCATCGGCTGCGCGAAGGACGACATCAAGCGGGTGCTGGCCTGGTCGACGGTCTCCCAGATCGGGTACATGTTCCTCGGCGTCGGGCTCGGCGGCGGCGCGTACGCGCTGGCGATCATCCACCTGCTGGCGCACGGCTTCTTCAAGGCCGGCCTTTTCCTCGGCGCCGGCTCGGTCATGCACGGGATGCACGACCAGACCGACATCCGGCGCTTCGGCGACCTGTGGCGGTACATGCGGATCACCTGGGTCACGTTCGGCCTGGCGTGGCTGGCGATCATCGGCATGTTCCCGTTCTCCGGCTTCTTCACCAAGGAGCCGATCATCGTGGCTGCCTTCGAGCGCGAGGGCTGGACCGCCTGGCTCTTCGGCATGGCGGCCCTGCTCGGCGCCGCGCTCACCGCGTTCTACATGACCCGGCTGTTCGTGCTGACGTTCCACGGGCCCAAGCGGTGGACCGAGGACATCAAGCACCCGCACGAGTCGCCGCCGGTCATGTGGGTGCCGCTGGTGCTGCTGGCGGTCGGCTCGGTCGCCGCCGGCTGGCTGATGTCGACAAGCGTCGTGGACTGGTTGACGCCGGTGCTCGGCGAGCACGAGGAGCACAAGGCGGTGCTGTCTCACGGGCTGATCACCACACTGTCCCTTGTGGTCACGGTGCTCGGCGCCGGCCTGGCCTACGCGCTGTTCCGTAACGGCACGGCCGAGCAGGAGCAGCCCGCTGGCCCAATCGTGATGGCGGCGCGGCGCAACCTCTACGCGGACGCGTTCAACGAGGCGGTCTTCGAAAAGCCCGGCATCTTCCTCACCCGGGCGCTTGTCTTCCTCGACAACCGCGGCGTCGACGGCCTCGTCAACGGGCTCGCCGCCGCGGTCGGGGGCGGGTCGGGCCGGCTGCGCCGGCTACAGACCGGGTTCGTGCGGTCGTACGCGATGTCCATGCTCACGGGTGCGCTGCTGGTCGTAGCCGCGTTTCTCGCTCTCCAGCTGGGATGGTTGGCGTGAGTGACTTTCCGTTCCTGTCCATCCTGACCGGAGCGCCGCTGGTCGGTGCGCTGGTGGTGGCGTTCCTGCCGCGCGCCAAGCCGGAGCTCGCCAAGCGGGTCGCCCTGATCTGGTCGGTCGCCGTCGCGGTCCTCGCGGTCGTGATGTGGATCGCGTACGACGCGGGGGGCGAGCGCTTCCAGTTCCGCGAGTCGTACACGTGGATCCCGGCCTGGGACGCGCGGTTCACGTTCGCCGTCGACGGCATCGCGCTGGTGATGCTGCTGCTGATCGCGATCCTGGTACCCCTGGTGATCCTGGCGTCGTGGCACGACGCGGACGCCTCCAAGCGCAGCGTGCCGGTCTACTTCGCCCTGCTGCTCGCGTTGGAGAGCACGATGCTCGGCGTCTTCTCGGCCGCCGACGTGTTCCTGTTCTACGTGTTCTTCGAGATCATGCTGGTGCCGATGTACTTCCTCATCGGCTCGTACGGCGGCCACCAGCGCCAGTACGCGGCGGTGAAGTTCTTCCTCTACTCGCTGGTCGGCGGCCTGTTCATGCTGGCCGCGGTGATCGGGCTGTGGGTGCTGGGCGGCAAGACGTTCGACTGGCAGCAGCTGCTGTCGGCCGACTTCTCCACCGGCACCGAGCGGTGGCTGTTCCTCGGCTTCTTCGTCGCGTTCGCGATCAAGGCGCCGTTCTTCCCGTTCCACACCTGGCTGCCGGACGCCGGTGGCGCCGCGCCGGCCGGCTCGGCCGCGCTGCTGGTCGGTGTGCTCGACAAGGTCGGCACCTTCGGGATCCTGCGGTACTGCCTGCCGCTGTTCCCCGAGGCGTCCCGCTGGTTCGCGCCGTACGCGCTGGCGATCGCGCTGATCGGCATCATCTACGCGGCCCTGCTGGCGGTCGGGCAGAACGACCTCAAGCGGCTGGTCTCGTACACCTCGATCGCGCACTTCGGGTTCATCGGCATCGGCATCTTCGCGTTCACCACGCAGGCCGGCACCGGCGCGGTGCTCTACATGGTCAACCACGGCCTCGCCACCGGCCTGCTCTTCCTGGTCGTGGGCATGTTCGTGGCCCGCCGCGGCTCCGCGCTGGTCAGCGACTTCGGTGGGGCCGGCAAGCTCGTGCCGCTGCTGGCCGGCGTGCTGTTCTTCGCCGGTCTGGCGTCGCTCGCGCTGCCCGGCACGGCGCCGTTCATCTCCGAGTTCCTGGTGCTGGTGGGCACGTTCACGGTCAACAAGACGGTCGCGGTGATCGCGACCGCGGGCATCATCCTGGCCGCCGCGTACGTGCTGTGGATGGTGCAGCGCACTACGCAGGGCACGCTCAACCCGGCACTGAGCACTGTGGACGGGATGCGGCGCGACATGACCATCCGGGAGAAGGTCGTGGTGGCCCCGCTGATCCTGCTCCTGCTGCTGCTCGGCTTCTACCCGAAGCCGGTCACCGACGTCATCAACCCCGCCGTACAGGCGACCATGCAGGACGTGGACAAGTCTGATCCCGCGCCCGCCGTTCAGGAGGCATCGCGTTGATGCAAGATCTCCAACTTCCGCCGATCGACTACGGCGCCGTCGCGCCGATGCTGATCCTGTTCGGCGTCGCCTGCGTGGGCGTGTTCTTCGAAGCGGTGCTGCCCCGCACGGCCCGCCGTACCACCCAGCTGGTGCTGGCGCTGGCCGGTCTCGTGGCCGCGTTCGTCGTCATCGTGTTCGAGGCGGACACGAGGATCCTCACCGCGGGCGGCGCGGTGGCCATCGACGGCCCGACGCTCTTCCTGCAAGGCGCGATCATCCTGCTCGGCCTGATGGCGTTGCTGCTGGTCGGCGACCGGTCGCTGGAGCAGGGCGGCGCGTTCGTGGCCCAGGCGGCGATCACGGTCGGCTCGGATGCCGACCGCCGCCAGGCCGCGCGTTCGCAGGGCGCCACGGAGATCTACCCGCTGGCGGTGTTCGCCATCGCCGGCATGCTGCTGTTCGTCGCGGCCAACGACCTGCTGACCATGTTCGTGGCGCTCGAGGTCTTCTCGCTGCCGCTGTACCTGCTGTGTGCGCTCGCCCGCCGGCGGCGGCTGCTCAGCCAGGAGGCGGCGCTGAAGTACTTCCTGCTCGGCGCGTACGCCTCGGCGTTCTTCCTGTTCGGCGTCGCGCTGGTGTACGGCTACGCCGGCAGCGTGCAGTTCGGCTCGATCCACGACGCGGTGCGCGAGTCGACGCAGAGCACCGTGCTGCTGTACGGCGGCATCGCGTTGCTCTCGATCGGCCTGCTGTTCAAGGCGGCCGCGGCGCCGTTCCACGTGTGGACGCCGGACGTGTACCAGGGCGCGCCGACGCCGATCACCGGCCTGATGGCGGCCTGCACCAAGGTCGCCGCGTTCGGTGCCCTGCTGCGCGTGCTGTACGTCGCGTTCGACGGCGCCGCGTGGGACTACACGCCGGTGCTCGGCGCGATCGCGGTGCTCACGATGCTCGTCGGCGCGGTGCTGGCGGTGACGCAGACCGACATCAAGCGGCTGCTCGCCTACTCGTCGATCGCCAACGCCGGCTACCTGCTGGTGGGCGTGCTGGCGCTGTCCAAGGACGGCCTGTCCAGCACGATGTTCTACCTCGTGGCGTACGGCTTCACCGTGATCGCCGCGTTCGCCATCGTGACGCTCGTGCGCGACGCCGACGGCGAGGCCACCCACCTGTCCCGCTGGGCCGGGCTGGGCCGCCGCTCGCCGCTGTTCGCCGGCATCTTCACGTTCATCCTGCTGGCGTTCGCGGGCATCCCGCTGACCAGCGGCTTCATCGCGAAGTTCGCGGTCTTCGGCGCGGCCCTCGACTCCGGCGACGCGTGGCTGGTGATCTTCGGTGTGGTCACGAGCATGCTGCTCGCGTTCCCGTACCTGCGCGTGGTGGTCATGATGTGGCTCTCCGAGCCCGGCGAGAGCACGCCCGCCGTGTCGGTACCCGGCGGCCTGACCGCGGCCGCGCTCATGATCGGTGTGGTCGCCACGCTCGTGCTGGGTGTCGCACCGGCCCCACTGCTCGACCTGACCGCGAACGCGGCCGAGTTCGTCCGCTAGCGCGGCCACAAGGTGTCCGGGCCGGCGAAGCCGGCCAACGTTTGTGGCCGCACTAGAGACCTTTCGGGGTCGGGCTGGCGTGAGCCCGGTCAACCCCGCCCCCTTCCCCTCCGTCGGTTGGGCGTAGGGGTGCGGTGACCAGCGGCGGACGGGTGCGGCCGCGGGAGCAGCGGTCTGGACCACGACGGACGTCGCGGTAGCTCAAGTCTCTGTCCTAAATGGGGGGCGAAGCCACCCTCCGACTCCGAAAGGTCTCTAGCGCGTCGGGTTTGACCGCCGGTCGCCGCCGGCCCGGTGGCGGCAGACCATCGTCACGCCGTTTCGCCGGACGCCGTTCGGGGCGGACGACCGCACCGCTTCGAGGAGCCGGCGGCTGAGGCTCAGCACCGCCGCCCGGCTCGGGTGCTGGGAGATGACCTCGTCGTCGTCGAGCCAGTCGTCCCGGATCCAGAAGTAGCCGTCGAGAGTCCCGTGGCTGGTGCCGCAGGTCGGGCAGATGCCACCGCCGTCCACACGGGTGTGCTCCGGGCACGGCACCAGCACCGCGCGGTCCGCGGAGAGCTGGACCAACTCGTCGGCGGGCTCGCCGGTGGCCGCGTCGATCACCGGGCTGGTCCGGTGGCCGCGGGCGTGCCGCTCCCGCAGGGTCGCGAGCAGCCTGTGCGAGACGAGCAGCCGCCCGTACGGAAGGCCCACCGCGTCCCAGCCGCCGGGTGCGGGGCGCTCCAGGTCGGCGAGGGCGCGGTCGAGCAGCTTTCGGTCGATCACCAGGGGCTCGTCCTGCGCGACGTCCAGTGGGCCCTGGGCTCCGCAGGTCGGGCAGGGCGGCGCGGGCGTGAACGCGGTCTGCTCGTTGACGAGGAAGCGGAACGAGAGGTCGGGCTCCGCGCCGAGCAGCCCGATGAAGTCCGCGGAGGCGTAGTCCTCCTCCTCGACGTGGTCTCGCCAGGCGAAGTGGTACTCGACGCCGTCGGAATCGTGGGCCGCCACGAGGCGGGCGCGCAGGGACTCCACGCGGTCACGCGCGGCCTCGTCGAAGGTGGCGCGCCACGACGTGGGCATCCAGTCGGGGCCGGGGAGCGTCGTCAGGGCCGGCGTCTGCTCGCTGTTCCACTCGTCGACGAGGCGGCGGGTCGCGCGCTGGGCGCGGGCGTCGGGCTGCTCGTGCTCGAACAGGGCGACCGTCCAGGTGCGTCGCATGTCAGATCCGGGGAAGGGAGTGGGCGATGCCGCGAGAGTACGCCGGTGGCGGGATCGTCGGGCGGGTGATCCTGTTCAGCCCCACGTAGTAGGCGGTCATGTCGGCCGCGAAGATCCGCCGGTCGGCCATGTTCGCCCGCAGATGCTGGATGAACTCGGTGTTCGTGCGGTTCGACACGATCCGGTAGCCCATCCCGGCGGCCGAGGCGGCCAGCACGGGGTGCAGGGTCGGGTGGAGGGTGCTGATGTGGACGGTGTCCCGGACGGACATGAGCGGCTGCACCTCCGGCCCGCCGACGTACTTCGGCCAGACGTGGTGGGCGTGCAAGGGCGCCCTGGCCGGAAGCCTGGCCGTGGTGTCCAGCGTGCCCGGCATGCCGCCCGACGCGGTGACCACGCCGTACGAGAGTGAGGCGTTCCAGGTCAGCGGTGTCCGGCGCGACCTGCGGCGGCGCCTTCGCCGCTCCCGGAGCATCCGCCGGAGCCGCCGCAGCAGTTCCCGCACCTTCTCCAGCAGCCAGGCGACGAAGCGGATGATCAGCTTCACCAACTGGATGATCAGCCAGATACAGCCGGGGCCGGCCCGGCCAGGGCGGACGCGGTCGTCGGTGCCTGCTCGGGCGTCTCGGGGCGGCTGGTCCGCATGGCCATCGAGACCACCGCGGCGTTGCGGACCGCGTCCTGGAGCGCCGGGGCCAACGCGGCGACGGAGCCGCCGAGCGTGGTGACCGGGCTGCCGTGCCGGCGCTCCGCGTCGCCTCGTTTCGGCGCCCGAGGGGAGGCGACGCGTGGCGGTGCCGGACGGAGCTGCGACGCGGGTGCGGGTGGCGGCATGATCGACACCTCCGGCCGGCGCCGTCGCCGCCGCTCTCCGGCGAGCCTTCGAGACCGATCCCGACCGGCTCCCGACGGCTCCCGGTCGGAGGAAGCGGCGTCTGAAGAAGTTTCCGGGCTGCGTGAACCCTGAGGCTAGGCGCACAGGCAGATCGACCTTGCCGATGAAATCCCTAGCCCGCGGCCCCGGCGAGGCGGGTGTGTGAGGTAGGTCCTGTAGCACTCCCTGCCCCACCGGTCGTCCGGGCGGTGTGGCATCGTTGGTGCGTGGGCGGGGCGCAGGTTACGGGCGGATTAACGTCGATCGGGCTCGATTTTGTCGATCCCGCTCTCGAGGCTTCGGTGCGGCAGACGCTGGCCGTGGTCGAAGAAGAACTGAGGGTTGGCGTCAAGAGTGCCGACCCTTTCGTGACCGAGGCGGCGCGCCACCTCGTTGATGCCGGTGGCAAGCGGTTTCGCCCGCTGCTGGTGGCGCTGGGCGCCCACTTCGGCGACCCACGCGCCCCACTTGTCGTGCCGGCCGCCGTGGTGATGGAGCTCACTCACCTGGCGACGCTCTACCACGACGACGTGATGGACGAGGCGCTCGTGCGGCGTGGCGCACCCAGCGCCAACTCCCGCTGGACCAACTCGGTGGCCATCCTGGTCGGCGACTACCTCTTCGCCCGCGCCGCGGACATCGCCGCGGAGCTGGGTCCGGAGGCGGTGCGGCTACAGGCCCGCACGTTCGCCCGCCTGGTGCACGGCCAGATCGCCGAGACGGTCGGCCCGCGCGCCGAAGATCCGGTCGCGCATTACCTCGACGTCATCTCGGAAAAGACCGGCTCGCTGATCGCGACGTCGGCCCGCTTCGGTGGCATGTTCGGCGGCGCGGCGCCCGAGCACATCGAGGCCCTGGCGGGTTACGGCGAGACGATCGGTGTCGCCTTCCAGCTCTCCGACGACCTGCTCGACATCGCGTCCGACTCCGCCCAGTCCGGCAAGACGCCCGGCACCGATCTGCGCGAGGGCGTGCCCACGCTCCCGGTGCTCTACGCCTTGGCCTCCGACGACGCCGACGCCGCGTCGACCCGCCTGCGCGAGATCCTCGCGGCCGGCCCGGTCACCGACGACGCGCTGCACGCGGAGGCGCTGGGGCTGCTGCGCGAGTCACCGGCGCTCAAGCGGGCCCGCGAGACCGTGCGCATGTACGCGGAGGACGCGCGCACCCGGCTGTCCCCGCTGCCGGACAGCGCGCCGAAGCTGGCGCTCGAGTCCCTCTGCGACTTCATCGCCGACCGCACCAACTGACACCCGCCATGGCGGCGTGAAAGACAGTGGCGTACATCACTATGTTCTGACCGCGCAACGACGCATCTCGTTGCGTGCTCGACGGCTTGGCCGCTCGTGGCGCGAAAAATGACATGCGCCCGAACGAGCAGATGTCGAACGTGGACGCGAAGAAAATTCCATCTCCAGAACATGAAGATCGAATGTGGACATAAGCCGCTGAAAAACGGGGTAAACCAACGCAACGTGGCGCCCCGCCCACCGACGGTCGCCGTACATCCGGTGCCTTCGATCCGAACGGGCATTTCGCTCTCGGGCGGTTTTTCATATGGTGTAAGTCCCCGGCCGGCGGAGGTGGTTGTGCGCGACCCCTTGGCGGAACCTTCGGATCTGATCCGTAGCGTCTCGCGTGCGCTGCGTGTCCTGGAGGCGGTCGGCAGGGCACCGCGGGGCCTGACGGTCAAGCAGATCGCTCGTCGCTGCGAGCTGACGGTCGCCACCACGTACCACCTGGTGCGCACCCTTGCCTACGAGGGCTACGTGATCCGGCGCGAAGACGGCACCTACATCGTCGGACTCGAAGTGGCCGACCGCTACCGGGAGCTGGTCGCCGCGTTCCGCGGGCCGGCGACCGTGGGCGAGTCGCTGCGCCGGGCCGCGATGGAGACCGGCTACAGCCACTACGTGGGCCGTTTCGTGGGTGGCCGGGTGGCCATCACCGCCTCGGCGGAGGGCCCCCGCTCGCCGTATCTGGAGGATCTGGTCCCCGGCTTCGACGACGGCGCCCATGCCACGGCATTGGGAAAGGCCCTCTTGTCCACGCTGACGCCCGATCAGCGCTTCCGGTACCTCAAGGAGTGGGGCATGCGGTCTTTCACCGCTCAGACGCTCACCACGCCGGAGGCGTTCGAGGCCGACCTGGCCGCCGGCGACCGGCGCGGCATGCAGCTGGAGATGGGGCAGTACCGGCAGGGCGTCGGCTGCGCGGCCGTGCTCGTCAGCTCCGACAAGGACATGGAGCGCCGGGTGGTGCTGGCGTGCGCGATGCCCGCGGCCGAGCTGATGACCACGGCCCGCGTCGTGCGCAACCGCCTGGCCTCCGTCGCCAAGGAGCTGTCCGAGGCGATGGCCGCCGACGCCTAGATCTGTTGAGAAGCAGATCCGGGCTACCGCGATGTGCGTCGTGGTCCATGCCGTTGCTCCCGCGGCCTCACCCGTCCGCTGCTGGTCCCGGCCAGCTCGTCAACCCCGGCGGAGGGCGACGAAGTAGCCGCCGCGCGCCCGGGGCAACCGCGCCCCCACCGGGGGCGCACTGCCTCGCCCAGCTCGCCGACCGCGCGCCCCGATCCCCGCCGAGAAGGCTGTGTTGCCAGCAAAATCCCTGCATTTGTTGCCTCGCGCGCGTTCTGAGGCAACAAAAGCAAGGATTTTGTCGGGATCTTGGCCGGCAGGGGACGGACGTGACCTATGCCGGCGTGAACGCTTGGTGGCCGCCCGCACGGAGGTGACGCGGCGTAAGACTTCCGGATCAAGGAGACGCAAGGGCCGAAAAATGGCGCCCCTCACGTTCGCGGTTTGCCGGCTTGTGGCCCGGCGAAGCAAGGCTTCGTAAGCCTGGTATCCACGGCGCTTCGGTGATCGTTAGCCCGAAACCCGCGTTCGTGTCGGCGTGTCACACGGGTTTTGGGCTAACGATCACGGCGCCTTCCAGATCCTGGCCCGATGGTCCCGTCACGTGGGAGATGCGGGCTACGGCCTCTACCTGCTCGACATCTCACTAGCCACCGCGATATCCGTCGTGGTCCGGACCGCCGCAGCCGCGGCCCTCACCCATCCGCCGCTGGGCCGTAGTCGCCCCTGTCCACAATGTCTGGTCTCGGATCGGCGATCTCGCAACAACAAGGGGTTTCGTCGCTTCAAGTAACCGCCGTCGCCGTGCACGCGTCACAAGATTCGAGATCTTGGAGAATTAGGGCGCCATATCAACCCTAACTGTCCTAGATCTCAAAGCCCCCGATCCCGGCCGGTGACGCCATGTAACCGATAGCCCGATGGGCCGGAGCGGACCTTGCGAGCGGGGCGCAATACGGTCTATCGCTGACACGGACCTGGAAAGATCTGCCTGCAAGTAGTCGGCTGAAACGGTCATGACCCCCTTCTGCGGCCGGCCCGCCCCTTGCCGCAGCAGCGGGCGAAGCCCGAGCCGTGCCGTATGCCGTCGTCCACCCGCCCGGGGAGCAGACCAGCGCCGGGGCCGCCACGACCCCCGAACGGTGACGATCAGACAAAAGGCGGCCCCGGCCTCGGCGCTGGTCTGCTCGGCTTTGCCTGGACGACGGCATACGGCACGGCTCCCACCGCAACCACCCACCAAGAAGGGTGAACAAGCCGGGGACGGCCCGGCCGGAGCCCGAGACCCCGCCGGAGGCGCACTAACCGCACCACAAGCGAAGCCGAAACCGCAGAGCAAGGAACAATCCGAAAGGCGAGGCGCCCTGAGTCGCCAAGATCTCGAATCTCGCACCACTCGCGCCGTCGCTGCGGTTACGAGGGGCGACGAGGGCGGCTGAGCAAGCGACATTGTGGACAGACACCGCCGCCCCCCGCGGTCGGAGTCCGCAAAGGGGTAAGCGCGACCAACAGCGGACGGGTGAGGCCGCGGGAGCAACGGCATGGACCACGACGCGACATCGCGGTAGCCCAATCGGAATTTGGTCAAGATTGAAGGGGCGCCCCCGCCGACACACGGAGGCGCCCCGACAAAACGAGGCCCTAGCTGCCGACGGCCTTGCCGTCGTGCCGCCAGGTGACGACCACGCCCGGCTTGGCGTAGTCGCCGTCAGGCCACGTGGAGGCCGGCTTCTCGATCGAGGCGCCGGTGAGCTCGCCGGGGTGCTGCACCGCGACGAAGACCGACTTGTGGTCTGTCGTGATGACCGGGCCGCAGGTCTCGGCGCCGATCGGCACCGTGAGGAACTGCTTGAGGTGGCCGCGCTCCGGGCCCTCGACCGGGGTGGCGAAGAGGCCGTCGTTGGTGCCCAGGGCGTTGCCGTCCGTGGAGATCCACAGGTTGCCTGCGCCGTCGAAGGCCACGTTGTCCGGGCAGGAGATCGGCGAGACCTTGGTCTTGTCGTACCCGGCGAAGTAGGTGGCCGGGTCGGCGGGGTCGCCGCAGACGATCGGCACCGACCAGGTGAACGTCTCGCTCGTGTGCTCGCCGCCGTCCTCGGTCAGCTCGAGGATGTGCCCGTGCCGGTTGGCCGTGCGCGGGTTGGCCTCGTCCGCCTTGGGGTTGGTGCCGGTGCCGCGGTTGCTGTTGTTGGTCAGCGCCACGTAGATCTTGCCGTTGACCGGGTTGGGCTCGACGTCCTCGGGGCGGTCCATCTTGGTGGCGCCGACCGCGTCGCCGGCGAGCCGGGTGAACGTGAGCACCTCGGCGGCCGTCATGCCGGACACGTACGACTTGTCGCCGCGCACCAGCGGGATCCACTTGCCGGTGCCGTTGAACGCGCCGTCAGAGGGCAGCTTGCCCGAGCCGTCGATCTCGCTGGCGCTGGTGTAGTCGAGCTTCGCCACGTACAGCGTGCCGGACTCCAGCAGCGTCAGGTTGTGCTTGCGCGCCTGCCAGGAGTTGCCCTTGGCCATCTTCTTGTCGGTCACGAACTTGTACAGGTAGTCGAACCGCTCGTCGTCGCCCATGTACGCCGCGACGTAGCCGCTCTTGGCCACGATCACGTTGGCGCCCTCGTGCTTGAACCGGCCCATCGCGGTGTGCTTGCGCGGCCGCGCGTCCGGGTCGAACGGGTCGAGCTCCACGATCCAGCCGAACCGGTTGGCCTCGTGGGGGTGCTTGGCGAGGTCGAAGCGCTCGTCGGCGCGGTCCCACTTGCGGCTGTCGCTGGGGTAGCGGGCGGTGGTGCTGATGCCGTAGCGGGCCAGCTTGGGCTTGTCGGCCTCGGGCACGGCGTCGCCGCCGACGAAGTACTGGTTGAAGTTTTCCTCCCCGCTCAGAATCGTGCCCCACGGGGTGACGCCGCCGGCACAGTTGTTCAGCGTGCCGATGACGGTCTTGCCGCGCGGGTCGGCAGCGGTCTTCAGGTACGCCGAGCCGGCCGCCGGACCGGTGAGATCGAACCGGGTCGCCAGCGCGGTGATCCGCCGGTTGTACTTGCGGGCCCCGCGGGTGACGAGCTTCCACTCGCCGGTGCGGCCGACCCGCTCGAGCTCCACGACCGACAGGCCGTGCGCGGCGATGGCTACCCTGATCTGCTCCACCGAGAGCGCGTCGAGCGTGGTGAAGCCGGCGAACATCAGGTTTTCGTTGGTGTACTCGTGGTTGGCCACCAGCAGGGCACGCTCGCCGTGCTTGTCGAGCGGGAGCACCGCGAGGAAGTCGTTGTTGTAGCCGAACTGCTTCGACTGGCTGTACGCCGACTGGCGGTCCAGCCGGAACGCCGGCGCGTCCGGCTCCACCGGGTCGCCCCAGCGGATGACCACCGAGTGGTCGTACCCGTTGGGCACGACGAAGTTGTCGAGCTTGTTCGGCGGGATGGTGCTGAACGTGAGCGCGGCGGCCGGAGCTTCACCCCCACCACCGTGGTACGCGGTGAGCGCGTCCTCGCCGCCGCCGGCCGGCGCGGCCAGCGCCGGTGCCGCGGAGGCCGCGCCGGCACCCGCGAAGCCGAGCACGAGAGCGCCGACGGCGCCCGCCCGCACGACGCCCCGGCGGGACACCTCGGTCTGGACGACGTCGCCGAAGTACGGGTTGTCCGACTCGTTCGGCACCGGGTGGTCACACGCGTTTCCGCAGCGGTACATGCAGGTCATCGCGCTGCGTCCGGAGTGGTTCTGGCCAAGAATCGGAAGCAATCGCGGTTGCTCGCTCATGTAGAAGAGCCTCCTCGCTGGTTGGTGCGTGCTCGGGAGGGCCGCGCCGACCTCTGGCCGCGGTCGAGAACACGCGTGCCGGACGCTAAGAGCAGGTCATGAGCGCTGCTCAGCCCCGACATTAACGGAAGGTGAACACCGCCACGAGCGGCCAGAAGTGAACCGTCCGGCCGATCCCTGCGTAAGACAGATCGAGAGGAGGCCGGGGTGGCTTGACCGACCAGGATGCCCAGTTGATGCGTGCCTTGCAGGACGAGCATGGCGACGCACTTTTCGCTCACGCGCTCCGGCTGGCCGGGGGCGACCGGCAACGAGCCGAGGACTTGGTGCAGGAGACGCTGCTGCGCGCGTGGCGGCATCCCGAAGCACTGGATCCGCAACGCGGCTCGGTGCGGGCATGGTTGTTCACCACCGCGCGCAACCTGGCAATCGACGCGTGGCGGCGGCGCTCCGCCCGGGTCGGGGAGATCGTCACGGACGAGCTGCCCGAGCCGCCGCCCGCGGTAGACGAGGCAGACCGGGCGGTCGAGGCGTGGACCGTGGCCGAGGCTCTCGGGCGGCTCTCCGCGTCGCACCGCGAGGTGCTCGTGGAGTGCTTTTACGAGGGGCGCTCGGTCGCCGAAGCGTCGACCCGGCTCGGCGTACCGCCGGGCACGGTGAAATCCCGTACGCACTACGCGCTGCGTTCGCTGCGCCTGGTACTCGAGGAGATGGGGGTGACGAGATGAGGTGCGACTACGCGTACGACAGCGGTGCCTACGTGCTCGGTGCCTTGTCTCCGAGCGAGCGCGCCGGCTACGAACGCCACCTGGCCGACTGTCCGATCTGCCGCGAGGCGGTCGGTGAGGTCGCTGTGCTGCCGGGTCTCCTGGGGAGGCTCGACCCGGCCGGCCTGGAGCAGATCGCCTCGGCACCCTCCTCCGAGTCGCGCATGCCCGAGCTGCTCGACGCCGTCGCGCACGCGCGCCGCAAGGAGCGAGCCACCCGGCGCTGGCGTACCGCCGGCTCGGTGCTCACCGCCGCCTGCCTCGCCCTGTTCGCCGGCTTCGGAGCGGGCATCCTGCGCGACGGCAGCTCGGCCGGCACCCAGGCGCCGCCCGTGGCGGAGGGCACCGCGTCGCCCGGGCCGGTCAAGCCGCGAATGTTCGCGATGAAGTCCGTCGTCGGCGACATCCCGGTCACCGCCGAGATCGGCCTCACCGCCACGAAGTTCGGCACCGAGATCACGATGCACTGCGCCTACCCGATGCACAGCGGCGAGAGCAAGACCTACACCTACCGGCTGTACGCGTGGGACTCCGAGGGCGAAAAGGAAGCGATCGGCTCGTGGGCGGTCTCTCCCGGCGCCGACGTCGGCTTTACCGGGATGACGAGCTTTTCGCCGGGCGAGCTCACCCGGATCACACTCACCAAAAAGGACGGCACTCCACTTCTGGAGTACAAGGTCCCATAACCCATTTCGAAGATCTGAGCTACCGCGATGTCCGCGGTGGTCCGGACCGCTGCTCCCGCGGCCTCACCCTCCGCGCTTCACAACCAACCCAGACCGGCTGAGGCGCGTGGCTGCCGCTCGCATGGAAATAACGCAGCGCTACGGCCTGCGGCAGCATCTTCGATTTCGAAGTTCGAGCCGGTTGTTCCTTGCTCTGCGGTTTCGGCTTCGCTTGTGGTTGCGGTTAGTGCGGCGCCTCCTGCGGGGTCTCGGGCTCCGGCCGGGCCGTCCCCGGCTTGTTCACCCTTCTTGGTGGGTGGTCGCGGTGTTCGCCGTGCCGTATGCCGGCGCTGGTCTGCTCACGGCCACCTCTACGGTTACTCAGCGCCACGAAAGGCCCTTGCTGCCGACCTGGCCAGCGACAATGTGGACAAAACGTCGGGCACTTCAACCATCCTGATGGTCGGAGTGCTAATGGGGTAACCGCGACCAACAGCGGATGGGTGAGGCCGCGGGAGCAACGGAGAGCGACCACGACGGACAGAGATGATGTTTGTGAGCACCTCCCGTCGGGGGTCTGACCCTACGACGGACTGACTTCGGGTCTT
>NZ_JBQHDG010000047.1:0-26219 GCF_052068095.1 Phytohabitans sp. LJ34
CATCCGCCGGGCGGCGTCCACGTGCCGGCGGTAGACCAGCTCGTAGGCGGCGGTGTCACCGGCCCGAACGGCCGCGACCAGCTCCGCGTCGCTGATCTCGTCTGTCATCAGCCCTGCCACGATCTCGGGGAAACCACCGGTCGGGAACCGGTTGGGAGAGGCACCATCACCCAGACTGCCGAATGCAGAACAGTGTGCGCTCTCATCCGAGCTGGCCCACGACCACCGGTCAGTTGGTGACCTAAACAGGCGGTCGGTCAGCACCGTACTAGCAAGGTCGGCAAAGGTCAGACAACGGTCAAATTTGCGACCATAGCGGCAGCGCACGGAGACACTTGGGCTATTGCGGATGCCCCGACGATGCGCACCGTCGCCCGCCTCACGCCACATGCCTGGGCCGTCGACGGCTACGCCGAGCTGGTGCGGCATGGCGGCGGCATGGTCGACGTACTCCCATAAACCGGGGTGCTGCTCGTGACGGCGACCGCGCTGCTCGCGCCGGCGCCCTGGCGGCTCCGCCGAGTGATCACCGCGTAAGAGCTCGTGTCGTCGCGGCGACGCCGACCGCACGCTCGTTTCGCCTCATTGGCACCACCGGACGACTTTGTTCCCCCGGCGCCAGCCGTTCGGTCAGCACCTCTCGCCAAATGGCGACGCGGATCAGCCACAGCGTGCCACCACGAGACATTGAACAATAATTTAGGGAAGGGTTATGGTTCTTCTATCGGCGACATGAGAAAGGCAGCATTGGAAGCGATTTCACAGTGGCCCCAATCTGAGCATGGGCAACAGATCGTTCTTCGAGCCGCGAGGGTGAGTGGCGCGACACGCACGGGCGTCGCCCTTCTTTGGTATGCGGTAGTGAAACGGGCACAGATCAAGATGTTGCCAGCCCGATAAGGCTCGAAATGTGGTCCGCGCGCCGCCGATAACAGCCGATGCCTGATTTCGGCGGAAGGGCTCATGATGTGTACGCGTCGCGATCTCATTGCTCCCGGATTACTGACCGCATTATTCCTTTCCGGCACTTCTCCTGTCGATTCGGCCACCGCTGCTGGCCGTGCTGGGCGGGCGGACGCCGGGATGCATGTCCACGAGCATGACGACCACCGCGAGCACATTGCGGAGGACCTGGTGGGGACACCGATGCGGGTCATCGAGAAGCGGACCGCCGAAAATGCGGCGCGAATCCAGCGCGAGACCGGCCTGCGCCCCGGCACGGCGCGCAACAGGGCGTCCGCGGTCGCCGACCCAGGACAGTCGGGATCGTGGAGCCCGGTCTTCGGCACGCCCGTCGTGCCGGTGTTCGAGGCGGTGCTGCCGAACGGCAAGGTACTGAGCTGGGATTCGGTCGGCGACAACGCGGCCGAGGAGTACCCGGATCACAGCTTCACGCGTGCGATGGTCTGGAACCCCGCCGACAACACGTACAAGCGGGTCGACCTGCAGGGTTCCAACATCTTCTGTGCGGGTTTCGCGCATCTCGGAAACGGCAACATCCTGATCGCCGGCGGAAATGCCGACGCGAATCTCGCTGGCACGGTCCGGACCTACATCTTCCACTGGCAGACCGAGACGTGGACCCGCGGCAACGACATGGCCGCCGCACGCTGGTATCCCTCGGTGGCGGAAATGGCAAACGGCGAGGAGGTGATAGTCGGCGGCGGCCCCACGACAGCCGAGGTGTACCAGACGAACGGGGCCATCCGTGCGGTCTCCGGCTTCACGAAATACAGCGCGCGGATCTATCCCTTCATGGGCTCGCGTCCGGACACCCAACTCGGACTCTTCGGCCCGTCCACCACCGCGTACACGATCAACACCTCGGGAAACGGCGTCATCACGGCAAGCGGCACCCGCGACAGCATCAACCGGGACTACGGAAGCTTCTCCACGTACGACATCGGCAAGTCCATCGTGGTCGGCGGCGGCAAGATCACCGAGGGTGGTGTCGCGAACGTCCCCACCCGAACCGCCGTCGTCGTGAACAGCGGCGCCGGCCTGATCCCGTCCGTCACATCGACCGGATCCTTGTCGACCGGGCGACGGCAACTCAACGCGACCCTGCTCGCCGACGGTTCGGTGCTGGCCACCGGCGGCATGACCCGTGCGGCGGGCTCCGCCGTCGTCGACTTGAACAACGCCGCGACGGCCGCGGAACGCTGGGATCCCGTGACAGGTGGATGGACGGTGCTCGCGAGCGCGAGCCGCATACGGCAATATCATTCGACGGCCGTGCTGTTGCCGGACGGGCGAGTCATGACGGGCGGCGGCGGAGTCTGCGGTGTCTGCACGGATGTCGGGTATCTCGAGAAGAACGTCGAATACTTCACCCCGCCCTACCTCTACAAGAAGGACGGCAGCGGTCAGCTAGCGTCGCGGCCGGTCATCTCCGCGGCACCAGCCAGCGTCGGCGTCAATTCCAGCTTCACGATCTCCTCCCCGCAGGCGGCGAGCATCAGGAAGGTCGCGCTGGTCGGACTGGGCGACGTGACCCACGGCGTGGACCAAGGCCAGCGCTATGTTCCATTGAAGTTCTCGGCTTCCGGTACGACGCTGGCGGTCACCGGCCCGCCGAACGGCGGCGTGGCGCCTCCCGGCTACTACATGCTCTTCATCGTCGACGCCACCGGCGTCCCGTCCGTCGCGAAGATGGTCCAGGTGGCTAAAGGCCCGAACCCGGTGATGAGCCCGGTCAGGAATAACACCGGCCGGTGCATTGACGTGCCATCCTCCGCGACGGCCATCCGCACATATCTACAGGCATACAACTGTAACAACACCAAGGCGCAGGCGCTGACACGGCTGCCCAATGACAATTCGATACGAGTTCTCGGCAACTGCCTCGACGTGCCGTCAAGAACTTTCGTGACGGGTCAGAGGATCTGGACCTATACGTGCAACAACACGGTCGCACAGACATGGCAGTTCGGTTCGGACGGGACGATCCGGCCGACCGGAAGTACCGCATTGTGTCTCGCTGCGGCGTCATCGGCCAACAACGCCACGATCACCATCGCGACCTGCAACGGCAATGCGCTCCAGAAATGGACGTGGTAGCGCGGTCGGAATTCAAGTAGACCTCTAACACTCCAACATCACTTGTCTGTCGCGGGTGTGCCTGCGCTGGTAGTGGGCTTTTCGGGCGCGGGCTTGGACTTTGCGTCGCCGTCGGGACCAGTGCATGGCGTGGGCGGGGTCGCGGGTTTCTCGCCTGGTGAGGGGCACGACTCATTGCCCTGATGCGGTACGGCACCTGTGGCATGGCTGCCCGTCCAGGACGAAACCCTGCGCCGGGCCGGGGAGGGAGCGCTCCGAGCGGTCGGCGTGATCACTGAGCCATTTTCATCGTGGGTTGGGCCGTTGGGGTCCTGGAGCGCTATTCAGAACGGCTTATCCCACGCGCGGTAGATCTCCAGCCCGGTGACGGTGCGTAGGACGTCGGGGAAGGTCGCTGAGGCGTCCGCGCCAACCGGTGTCGAGGATCTTCCCGTTGGCCAGGTGCGCGATGCAGCGTTCGACGGCGGCTCGGACTGTGTGGATCGCGGTGTTGCAGGCGCATTGGACGTCGGTCGGTTCCTGGCCGCGGGTTTGCGGGTGCCGGTGATCGCGGCAGTGCCCAGATAGCCCTATCCTGGTTTCTCTACCGGGGGCGGGTCGTCGAGCGCGGACCGGTCCGGGAGGTCTTCCTCGACCCGCGCCACCCTGAGGCAGGGTCAGGGCGCCTCGCCCGTGGCGGCGGGCACCGGCCGCGTCCCGTCCTCCGGGCGGGAATGTGCGAGGGTCAGCTCGCTTTGCAGGACGAGGACTGCTCCGCCGATCGCTGCCGCGTCCGATCCGTTGACTGACGGCACTACCCGCACCGGGTGTGCCCGCTTGGTGAACGTGCGGCGGTCCACTTCCTGTTGGATCACCGTCTGGTAGATCGAGCCCGCTACCGCGAAGCTCGGCCCGGCCAGCACGATCGTGTCCACGTCGAACAGGCTGGCCATGGTGACGGCGGCACAGCCGATATAGCGCGCCGACTGCTCGACGAGGCTCCGCGCGGCGGGGTCGCCGGCGTTCGCGGCGGCCGCGATCCGCGCGAATTCGGTGAGGAAGTCGGCCGAGGCGGGGTCGAGCGCCAGCCGCTGGGCGAGCCCCGGTGTGGCCATCGCCTGCCGGACCAGCGCCGTCGGGCCGGCGTAGTTTTCCAGGCAGCCGACGTTGCCGCACGAGCACTGGTCGCCGTGGACGTCGATCGAGATGTGGCCGATCTCCACGCTGTTGGAGGAGCTGCCCCGGTACACCTCGCCGGCGACCACGACACCGCCGCCGATCCCGGTGGCCATGTAGATGCAGCCATAGGTGGAGCGCGGGTCCACCGCTCCCATCCAGTACTCGCCGATCGCCGCCGCCGCGGCGTCGTTGTCGAGCAGGACGGGCAGCCCCAGGCTCTCGGCCAGCCGCCCCGCGACCGGATGGCGCAGCCACTGATCGGTGGGCTGGGGTGTCAACAGCACACCCGCGCGCCGGTCCTGCGGGCCGTAGCTGACCAGGCCGACCCCCAACACCTTGTCGCGGTCGACGGCCGCCGTGGCCAGCAGCGCGTCCACCTGCGCCGCCACCAGGGGCAGCGCCTGCTCCGGCGGCATCGACGCGACGCCCTGGAACGAGGTGCGGGCCACCGGACGGCCGGCCAGGTCGACGACCACGATCACGCACGTGTTGCGCTCGAGCTGGACTCCGACGCTGTAGCGGGCCAGCGGGTTGAGCTGGACCAGCGTGCGTGGCTTGCCGCCGGTCGGCGCGCCCCGGCCGGCCTCGACGACCAGGCCGTCGCCCATGAGCTCGCGCACGACCTCGGAGATCGTGGCGCCGGTCAGACCCGTCGCCGCCGCGAGCTCCACCCGGCTGATCGTGCGCGCCCTGATCAAATCCAGGACCAGCCCCCGCGTCTTCGAGCGGCTAGCCCAGATCGGGCTGGTCGGCACGGTTGTCCTCCTCCGTCCGGCGCTTTGCCAGGCTACTTCACTTACCTGTCGAGCGCTTACCGTTCGGCGTCCACCGACGGGGGGAAGGTCGAGCTCGTAGAGCATTGACTTTCGTAGATGGTCTAATAAAGGATGTCGGGAGCGCTCCCATCGATCCCTCACGATGACGAGGAGATCACATGAAGCATCGTCATGCATTGCTGGCCGCTGGCGCAGCGGGCGTGCTGGTACTGGGCGGCATGGCCACGGCTACCCTTCCCGCAGCAGCGGCCGCATCCGGATGCTCCGTCACGTACACCGTGCAGAGCCAGTGGACAAGCGGGTTCACCGCCAACGTCGCTATCACCAACCTCGGTGACGCGATGTCGAGCTGGACTCTCACGTTCGACTTCCCGAACGCCAGCCAACGCGTCACCCAAGGCTGGAATGCGACCTGGACGCAGTCCGGTGCCCGCGTCTCCGCGGCCAGCATGCGCTGGAACGGGTCGCTGGGCACCGGAGCGTCGACGTCGATCGGGTTCGGCGGCGCGTGGAGTGGCGCGAACCCGGTGCCGGCGTCGTTCTCGCTCAACGGCACCGTGTGTACCGGTTCGGTAAGCACACCGACCGCCAGCCCGACCAGTGCCAGCCCGTCACCGACAGCCACCACCACACCTGCGCCCACCGGCCCCGCCCCCAAGTTGCGCGTCTCCGGCAACAAGATCGTGACCGCGGGCGGGACACCGTACCGGCTGCTGGGCGTCAACCGCTCCAGCGGTGAGTATGCCTGCGTGCAGGGCAAGGGCCAGTGGGACGGCGGCCCAGTCGACCAGGCGTCGGTCGATGCGATGAAGACGTGGAACATCCACGCCGTCCGGATCCCGCTCAACGAGGAGTGCTGGCTCGGCCTCAACGGCTCGCCCAGCGGCGCCACCTACCAGCAGGGTGTCAAGAACTACGTCAACCTGCTGGTCGCCAACGGCGTCAACGTCATCCTCGACCTGCACTGGACCTGGGGTGCCCACACCACCAGCCCGGACTGGCACTGCAAGGACGCGGCCGCCGTCTGCCAGAAGCCGATGCCGGACGCGCAGTACGCCCCGCAGTTCTGGACCGGCGTCGCCAACGCGTTCAAGGGCAACGACGCGGTCGTGTTCGACCTGTTCAACGAGCCGTACCCGGACCACTCCGCTGCATGGAACAAGACGTTGGGCTGGCAGTGCCTGCGCGACGGCGGCACCTGCACCGGCATCCCCTACGAGGTGGCCGGCATGCAAGACATGGTCGACGCGGTACGGGCAACCGGCGCCACCAACATCCTCATGGTCGGCGGCCTGGAGTGGGCCAACGACATGCGGCAGTGGTTGCAGTACAAGCCGAACGACCCGCTGAACAACATCGCCGCCTCGTGGCACGCGTACAGCAACAACGCCTGCGCCACCGTGTCCTGCTGGGACACCCAGATCGCCCCGTTGGCGCAGCAGGTGCCGATCGTGCTCGGCGAGTTCGGTGCGGACTGCGGCTTCGACTACATGCGGACCCTGGTGAACTGGGCCGACGCTCATGGCGTCAGCTACCTGGCCTGGACCTGGAACCCCTGGGGTTGCAGCAGCGGACACGTGCTCATCCTCGACTGGAGCGGGACTCCGGAGCCGGGCATCGGCGAGGGCTACAAGGCACACCTGCTCACCCAGAATCCGTACTCCTGACACCCGGCTGCCCTTACATGGAGAAGAAGATGACACACCAGGCGTTCCCACGCCGGGCCTGGATCCGGCGTATCCTCTTCGCGGTGGCGGCCGGGCTGCTGACCAGCACCGTGCTAGCCGCCCCGGCCTCGGCACACGGCGCCGTCAGCGACCCGATCGCCCGGCACTACGGCTGCTACCAGCGTTGGCCCAACGGACCGTCGGCGCAAACGGCCACCGAAGACCCGATGTGCTACCAGGCATGGCAGGCTAACCCCGGCGCCATGTGGAACTGGAACGGGCTGCATCGCGACGGAGTCGGCGGCAACCACCAAAGCGCCGTACCCGACGGGCAACTGTGCAGCGGCGGCATGACCGCCAACGGCCGATACGCCGCCTTCGACGAACCCGGCCAATGGAAAACCGTCGACCGCCCCAACCGGTTCACCCTGAACCTGTACGACCAGTCCTCGCACGGCGCCGACTACATCCACGTCTACGTCACCAAACAAGGCTTCGACCCCACCACCCAACGGCCGAGGTGGAGCGACCTGGAACTGGCCGGCCAGGTCACCAACGTCCCGACCGGCACGACGACCCCCGTCGAGGTGAACGCACCCGGACGCACCGGACACCACATCGTCTACACCGTGTGGCAAGCAAGCCACCTCGACCAGTCCTACTACTTCTGTAGCGACGTCAACTTCACCGGCGGCGGCCCCGGCCCCACACCCACCGTCAGCCCGACCACCCAGCCCACCCCGACCACCTCCCCGACCGGCAACCCGAACGCCGGCTGCTCGGCCACCTACCGGGTCATCTCCCAATGGTCCGGCGGCTTCCAGGCCGAGGTACGCGTCACCGCCACGTCCACGGCGATCACCGCCTGGACAGTGAACTGGGCGCTCACCGCCGGCGAACGGGTCAGCTCGGCGTGGGGGGCCACCGTCACCACGACCGGGACCACGGTCAGCGCCCGCAACGCCGCCTACAACGGCTCACTCGGCGCCGGTACCAGCACCACCTTCGGCTTCATCGCCTCCGGTACCAGCAGCACACCAGCCCTCACCTGCACCACACCCTGACCCGACCACACCACCAACCGTGCCGGTCCGCCCGCCAACCAACGCCGGCGGACCGGCACGCATATCTCTACGCCGCCGCCAAGGTTCAACTCCCCGACGTCGCGCTGGCCGCCTACGACGACGTGCGAGCCGCAGCTGCCGGTATGGGTGGAACGCAATGTCGCGGCCGGCCTGCGGGCGTGGATGACCGGCGCCCGAGTGCGTGGCGGCTTCCTGCTCATCCTCGGGGACTCATCGGTCGGCAAGACGCGTCTGGCGTACGAGTTGGCGCGCGAGGTGATACCCGACTTCACGGTGCTGCATCCCGATACCGCGCAGACCCTCATGGACATGGCGGCGGCCGGCTCGACACCGCCGCGGCTACTCGTGTGGCTCGATGAGTTCCAGCGATACCTACAGGGCCCCTTCCTACGTGGGCCAACGGCGCTAACGCAGGCAGATGTTCAGCGACTGTTGGACGCCAGTACTCCCGTAGTGATCGTCGGTACCGCGTGGCCGGATGTCGTCCTGCCGCTCGCTGCGGCGACGCAGCTGACAACCGACGGCGTGCCCGTGCCCAGGTACCCGGAGGCAAAAGCCCTGTTGACCTTCACCGCAATACACCGAGTCACCTTGTCCACGATGGACAATCAGGAGCGCCGTCGAGCGGCCGAGTTGGCAGCACGCGACCCAAGATTGGCAGCCGCCCCGGTCAGAGCCTTGATCAACGCCGCCGTGGACGCGTCACGGCTAGGCGTCACACACCGCTGACCGAAGGTCTTCTTCGCGCCGCGACGCGGGCGTACCTGCCTGGTCCCGCAGCCAACGATGACTGGTTTCCCGAAGCGCTGGCCACGGCCACCCAGGCCCGAATGGAGGAAAGCGCGACGGCCGTGCTGCTGCCCGTCAGCGATCCAGACAACCGCGTCACCGTCGGCTATGTTGTGGCCGACTACCTGCCCCAGCATAGCCAGCGGACACGGGTCAGCGTCACTCCGCCGGAGTTGTTCTGGCGGACGGCAGCCGCAGAGATCAGCGACCCGGACGACCTCGCCGATCTCGCCGAAAGCGCCCAACGCCGTTCGCTGCCGGTGCACGCCGAGCGGCTCGAGCGTGCCGCACTGGCTGCCGGCCGCGGCACCGCACGAAGTGAACTTGCTGAGCTGCTAACACCGGCAGGGCCGGCACGAGGAAGCCGAGCAGGCCTGGCGTGATGCCATCGACGCAGGCGAACCGGCCTGGAGTGGCCTCGCCCACCTGCTTCACGCACGTAGCCGCCTAGACGAAGCCGAGCAAGCGTGGCGGGCGGCCGCTACAGCCGGTGAGAGCCACGCGTACATGATGCTTGCCCAGCTTCTGCAAGAACGCGGTCGCCTAGACGAAGCCGAACTCGCCTGGCGCGACGCCGTCGCTACCGGCGACTCACACGCGCGCGGCTCACTAAGTGGCCTGCTTGAAGATCAAGGCAAACTCGACGAGGCCGAACTCGTCCTACGCGACGGGATCGATGCTGGACAGCAGATCCGAGTCGATCTCGCCAAGCTGCTACACCGACAGAATCGGCACGACGAAGCCGAGATGGCGTGGCGAGCAGCAGTATCCGCACACGAACACCACGCCCGGCTCAGCTTCGCCAACTACCTGGACGAGACAGGGCGCAGCGCAGAAGCCGAGGGCATCCTGCGAGACGGCATCGTCTATAGGGAGAGCACCACACCAGCCCGGCACTTGGCATCCCGCGAACAGGACCTGGTGCATCCGAAGTACCCGGACGGGCATCTGCACCTCTGACACCAGCCACGGCGTTCCTCTCTCTCGAACGGCGCCGAATCTCCAACAGGATCGACGGTCGGTGACCCATCCATTGCCGTATGTGTGGCACGGATGAGATCGTGTAACCATGAGCGCTCCCGGCCGGCACACCGCCGCCGGCTTGCACCACCCGTTCTATTTGGACGCCGAGGGCGTCAATCGGCCTCCGGGCCCCGAAAAGCACCCCTACTATGCGCGGTTCGCCGCCTCCGGGTCCGGGGTGGTGCCGGTCGTCCGTCAGGTCGCCGGCGAGATGCTCCCGGCGTTGCTGATCTGTCGCTACGCGGACGTGCGGGAGGTGCTACGGCGCCAGGACGTGTTCTCCCGGGCGGCTGCCGCACACGCAGACCAGGTCGACGTGGCGGGAACGATGCTCGGGATGGACGGACCACAGCACGCGAAGGTGCGCGGCACGGTCAAGGACACCTTCACGAAGCCGGTGGTGGCCGAGCTGAGCACCATGATCCAAGCCGTGGCTGAGTCGCAACTGGCCAAGCTGGTCTCCCGCGGCCACCCGGCCGATCTGGTCCAGGACTTCACCATCCCGTTCTCCCTGGACGTCATCTGCGACATGCTGGGCCTGCCACGGGAGGACAGGTCGCAGTTCCGGCGGTGGGGTGACATGTTCCTCGGTGCCGGCGATCTCAGCCGCGACGAGGCCGCCCAGTCGGCCGTCGAGATGGGCGGCTACCTGTGGGGTCAGCTCGAACGGCGGCGAGTCTGTCCCAGCGGCGACCTGATGACGCAGATCGCAACGGCCGCCGCCGACCAGCCTATGGACGTCCAGATCAAGCTGCCGATCGCCTTGGTCGTGGGCGGTTGGGAGACCAGCGCAAGCTCGATCGCCACCTTCGTCCACGTGCTCCAAACGCGCCCCTACGAACGCGGCCGGACTGGTTGGGCGTACCTGCTCGACCACCCGGAGAAGGTAAATGGCGCCGTCGGCGAGCTGGAACGGCTGTACTCCACCTCCAACGGCGACGAGATGCCACGGCGCGTCATGACGAATGTCCAGCTGCCCAGCGGCTACCGGCTGTCCGAAGGGGACATCGTCATCCCCTCGCACGACGCCGCCAATCGCGATCCTGAGGTATTTCCCGACCCGGAGCGGATGGACTTCGACCGCGATCCCAACCCTCACCTGTCCTTCGGGTACGGCCCGCACTACTGCATCGGTGCCCACCTGGGCGCCTTAGAGGTTCGCACCGCGATCGGGCTGCTGCTGCGCGACCTTCCAGGGCTGCGCCTCGCGGCGCCCCCCGACGAGGTGCCGTGGAAAGCCGGGCACGCGATCCTCGGCCCGACGCGGCTGCCGGTGACCTGGTAGCCACGCGGCCTGCGAGCCTTCCTGGCGCACGCCTCCGGGTACACGCTGGCGGCGGCCCAGGCGCACAGCCAGCTTGCCGCCGCCGGCGCGTGGCGGACACCCAACCGCGAGCCGGCCAGCGCTCGCGTACGCCCGAACCTGCTCACCGTGGAAAACGCCTACCAGCGTTTGAACAGGCCGCACCTGGCAACCGCCCGCTGGCGACAGGCCCAGACCCAGTCACCGCGATCGTTCTCGACGTAGTCCGCTGACCCGAGTCGGCGAGCCTTTCCCGTTCTTCGGTCAAGCTAGAGCAGAGAACAACAGCGATCTTCGGTCGTTCCCGCCGCGACCTGACGCCGACGATCAACGCAGCTGAGTCACTTTTCGTAGCGAGCACATCGCGGCAGATCAGGATGGTCGCGCTCCTCGCGGCGGCACAGTCGTGGCCTGGAACCGCGCGCCGCTGCACCTTCTATGCCTCGTTGAATACAGCCGCACGGGCGCGGTGCAGGGTCGGTTTATCGATCTCGTCGAGGACGGCGACGGCCAGATCCGCATATGACAAGGTGCCTGTCTCGGCGGTCTCGCCACCGAGCCGATAGCGGCCCAGGCGTGGGCTGTTCATCAGCAGCATCGCCGGTGGGGTGAGCATCACCCAGTCGGTGTGGGACTCCCGCAGCCGTGCCAGACCGGCGGCGTGCGCTTCGCCGAACGCCCGGAACTGCTCCGGCAGCGGATCGGCGCCCTCCATATTGCTGAACAGGCCGATCGCCACGATCCTGGGCACGCCGGAGCGGACCAGTGCATCTGCCGCACGGGCGAAGAACTCCGGATCGAGGTCGAGCTGCGCCAGTTCCTCAGGGCCGGAGGCGGGGCTGACGGCGTTGACCGCGGCGTCATGACGGCGGACGATCGCGGCGACCTGCTGCGCGTCGGTGACATCGCCGCGCACGGCGGCCGGCAGGTCGGGGTGGCGGGCGAGGTTGCGGACGACCGGGGTCACGGCGTGACCGCGGCCGAGAGCCTCGGCGGTGATGGCGCGGCCTGCCCGGCCACCTGCGCCGAAGACGACGATGTTGGTCATGTCCAGCAGGCTAGGGCCCCCGCTTCCGGTTACCGCAACGAAACCGGCGGTACGCTGCGCTCATGACGGCGAGCCTCAGCCCGGACATGTTCGACGTCGCGTGCCCGTCGACCGCGATGCCGTTCCAGATCGGCGACAAGTGGACAGCGATGGTGGTGCTGTGCCTGGAGCACGGACCGCGCCGGTTCAGCGAACTGCGGGTCCCGCTGCGGACGATCAGCCCGAAAGTGTTGTCCGAGACGTTGCGCGCGATGGAACGCGACGGGCTGGTGATCCGGCATGCCTACGACGAGAACCCGCCCCGGGTGGAGTATTCGCTGACGCCGCTGGGCCGCAGCCTGCTAACCCTCGTCGACGCTGCCCGCGCCTGGTGTGCCGAGCACATGGACGATCTGCTCGCCGCCCGCGCCGCGTTCACCGCCGGCCTCAACTGAGCCCCAAATGGCGGCGCTCGCCAGCCATTAACGTCGCCGAGGTCGAACGCACTCGTCTCGGCCACCAAAATCGGTGAGCCTGATCAACGAGCCGTCAGCCGCAGATCAATGAAGTGCCGCTAGAGTCCGGCATCCAGGCGAACTGGCCACCCACAACGTCTTGTGCCACGAGAATGCCGCCCGTGACGTTGTCATTGATTGATCTCGCTGATACCGGCCAGGCGATGTTCGTCGTCACCTGATCCAAGGACACGCAGCCACCCATGATCGAGTACCAGGCCGCCGCTGCGGTGTACCACCGCCCCAACCACGACCGCGTCGCCACACTGGCACCCTACATACCGAGCCGCACAACTCCCTGCGCGCTCATCGGCAAAGTTGGGAGCTCGGGTTACGTTCCGGTGGCCATGAACGCAGCGAGGACGTAGTTGGGGTGGCGGTCGAGGTTCTTACGCGCCCGGTCGTAACGCATGGTGGTACGCGGGTCGGCGTGCCGAGCAGCGATCTGCACATCGCGCAAGCTCATGTCTCGTCCGGTTAAGCCTTGCGGATGGGCAAGTCGCTGACCTGCGCCACGAAAATTAGGTCCGGACGCTTGGCCGCCGAGTTGCCCGGACCTACTTTGCGGATTCGACGGCCGAGGTTTTGGTCCAGCCGTCGCCGGACTCCGCGCGCAGCCGCACCGACGCGCCTGCCAACCCCCCGGCCACGTGCTCCCTCGGTCACCTGGGCGGATGCGAACGCGGACCAGCTGTCGTTCGTCTGATCATGCAGGACTCATCGTCTGCGCCTGGTCGCGAGGTCCGTCACGCTGGTGCCGGCAACTACCAGAACGGTGATCACCAGCAGAGGAACGGCCACTTTGGTACCGACGTCAGTGACCAATGAGATCAGGAAGAACAGCACTGCGGCGATCGTCAAGCCCACCCGAGCAACCGGTGATACATCCCGTTCCCGTCTTCCGGCAGACCTTGGACCACGGCCTGCCGGGGTGTGCCGCCGGGAGCGGTCGAGGAGATGAACCAAGGTCCGCCCTCCGTCCCGAAGGCGGCTTCGGTCTTGTCCGGCGAGACCACCGTGCTGGTGACGGGCTGCGGTGAGTTCGCGATCTCGGTGACCCGGATGGTCGCCGCGGCCTGGTCTCTGACGACCCTGATCAGTGCCGGCCCGGCGGGTTTGCTCCTCGCGCCAAACAGGAGCGTGTCGCCGTCGGGCGGCGCGACGAGCTGGTACTCGTTCCCGGAGCCCATGCTCAGCGAGGCTTCGACGACGGCGCCGGACTTGTCCGCCACGGAGTACATCCACGACTTGCCGTCCGGGGCGATGGTAGTGAGCACGGACTCCTTGACGAGGTTGCCTCGAGCGTCCCACATCAGGCCCCACGTGTGGTTCAAAGCGGCGTCCTCCTGGACCGGGGCGCTGTCCGCCACGAGGTAGTCGACCGAATAGACCGGAGCGGAGGTGCCAGTGGTAATCCACAGCTTCGACCCGCTGCGGCCGAACCGGAACGAATCAATCACGCCCGCCCCCGGCGGCGGCGTGATCCTGCGGGTGGGGACATACCGTTTCTCAGCTTCGGCGAGGGTGTAGAGCTGGATGTCGTTCCCGGCGCGCGCGGCAGCGTACCGCCAATCAGGCGAGAAGACCTCGTTCGCCTCCCACGGGCCGTACCGGGTCACCAACGGTTCTTCCGTGGCGGGAAACGGAAGTGTAGTGGTGATCGTGCCGGTTCCGGGGTCGACGAACTCCAGCCGGTTGCCGTTCGTGTCGGAACTCAGCACGGCCACGCCCTGCATTCGCGGCGGCTCGGGTACCACAGTGATGTCCGGGTCGGGCGCCGGTTCGCCGCCGCATGCCGACACCAGGGCCGCGGAGATCGCGACGAACAGCCATTTCTTCACCGGTTCCCACCAATCCGCTCCGAGTCGCAACCGGGTCACCACGTCGTCGACGTCGTGCCCGGCGGCGCGGAGTCGCTCCCATAGCGCAAGTTCGCGCTCGGCCAGCTCTACCCGACCCGCTGCTCATCGGCCTCGTCGACGAACGAGAGCTCGAACTCCGCTAGGGCGCAGGAGCCCGCACCACCGGACACAACATCAAATCGAGTCACCCGCCCATTGTGCAAGCTGAAGGTGTCGGCGCGGTCGTGCAGGTCGCGGCGGGCGTGGGCGATGTTGGCTCTGCCGGCCAGGCGGTAGGTTTTGATTGTCAGGTTGCGGAAGCTGGCCAGGGCCCATGGTGCTGCGCCGGTGCGCAGTTGGGAGACATCTTCGTCGAACGTCACGTCGCGGGTCCAATGCAGACGGTTCTCCACGCACCAGTGCTCGCGGACGTAGTGGTTGAGCTGGACGGGGCCGGCCAGTTCGGGTGGGCATGCTGACGATGCCGTAGTGCGGTGACCACAAACGTTTACCGGGTTGCTGACACGCCGGGCGTGGCCGGTCGGTTCTGGGGAGGTCGCCGGCAGGCTCGATAGCGGTCACATCGCTGTCGAGCGTGAGGTGGGTGGATGGCTGAGCCGGTACGAGCGCGGCGGCTTACTGAGGAGGAAGGCCGCCGGTTGCAGCAGATCGTGCGGCGGGGCAAGCACGGGACCATTCGGGTCCGCCGCGCCATGATGATCATGGCGTCGGCGTCCGGTACGCCGGTATCGGCGATCGCCCGCCTGGTGACGGCGCACGAGGACACCGTGCGGGACGTGATCCACGCATTCAACGAGGTCGGGCTGCGTGCGCTGGACCCTAACTGGGCGGGAGGCCGTCCCCGCCGGATCAGCACAGACGACGAGAAGTTCATCGTCGCGACGGCCACCGGACGGCCCACCAGGGTGGGCCGCCCGTTCACCCGCTGGAGCATCCGCAAGCTGGCCGACTACCTGGCCACCAACCCCGACCGGCCGGTCGCGGTCGGTCGGGAACGGCTACGCCAGCTGCTGCGCGACAACAGCGTGTCGTTCCAGCGCACCCGGACCTGGAAAGAATCGGCGACCACAGTTTGGCCGCGTTCAAGTCGATCCGCGCCACCCGTCCGGACGGTGCCCCGATCTACATCATCTGCGACAACCTGTCCGCCAACACCACCCCAGCGATCCGGGCCTGGTGCACGCGAAACAAATGCAGGCCTACCTTCGCTGGCGCAACGCCAACGCACGACATCCCGACGTCCTGGCCGCCCAACGACGCGAACGCGCCCGCATCCGCAGCGAACGCCAACAACGCTGGGGCCGACCCCGCTCCAAAGCCGCCTGACCTCAAACCCGGTAAACGTTCGTCGTCACCGCACTAGGGCTGATCGAAGGTGACCGCGCCGCTGCCGTCGAGCAGGACGTCGTACCTGACCCAGCGCTGCGTCCCGACGAAGTCCTCCAGGTACTGGCAGCGGTGCCCTGTTCTCCCGAGGTCCGCCAACTGGGCGTCGGGGATAGCGTCGCAGCTCAGCCGGGGGTCGATGCCGTCGGGGTTGACCTTTTCGCGCACCACCATGTACAAGTCCCAGAACGCGCCGTAGACCGCCTTGGCGCGCAGCACGCTCTTGCCTTCCAGCGTGACGCGGTACCTGACGAGCCGGTCGGTCGGCGCGACGCCCGCGTCGATGGTGACGATCCACGGGATGGTGACCCGGGCGTACGTGGCGGTGCATCGCGTCTTCGCGCCGGCGCTCAGGGCGACGCGCCCGCCCGCGCATTTCACCGCGATGCCACCCTTGACCCGGCCGAGAATCAATGTCTCCTGCCGGATCTTCTCGATCACCTGAGCCAGGACGGTGGCGTCCGCGCCGGCTGGCGGTACGGCGTCGAAGACCTCGTCGATGCTCAGGTAGTCCGGCGGCGGCTTGATGATCTTCACCGCGAGGTCGTCGCCCTCCACGGCTGGGGTCGCGCTCGCCTCGACGCTCGGCCCGCCGGAAGCGGGTGGGAGCCCTGGCGGGCCGCCGTCGCAGCCGGCGGCGCCGAGCAGCGCCGAGACGACGAGGAGCGAGCCGATCGACCTCACACTCACAGTTGTCAATTATGCCCGGAGCGGATGGCGCTCAGGCGGGGCGCCAGTCGGATACCTCGCCGGTCGCCGGGCCGGACGTGACCTGGATGTTGCCGGTACCGTCGGGACTGATCGTGTAGATGTGGCCCCCACGCCTCGTCCTCAGTAAGCCGCCGCGCTCGTACCGGCTCAGCCATCCACCCACCTCACGCTCGACAGCGATGTGACCGCTATCGAGCCTGCCGACGACCTCCCCAGAACCGACCGACCATGCCCGGAGACGTCGGGCCTGGGTCTGCTGCGCCCGCTCAGCCGCCAGCGCCAGCCGCCGTCTCGCCCCGACGCCGCCAAGGGGACGGATGCCATCCCGCCGAAGCACACCGTCCTGCGGGCATCACTGCACAAGCGGACCGCTAGCAACCGGTAATCCGATCAACGGTCCCTCGGCTACCCGTCGACGCGGCCGTGGGGCGGGACCTGCACCGTCCGGTCCCCCGGCGCGCCACCGACGATGATTTCGCGGTATGCGGTGTTGTTCGCGGTGGTCTTCTCGTGGAGGGTGTTGTCGGGGTTGGCGGTGATCTCGATGTAGTAGGTGCCGTTGGGCAGGTCGGTGATATCGAAGCTCTGACCCGGCAGGTCCTGGTGGTAGGTGTCGCCGTTGCCGACGTGGAGCGCCTGCCGCACCGCGATCGAGGACGCGTCGCCGCACGAGGTGTGCAGGTCGGTGTTGTCCGGCTGCCGGTTGGCGTACGGCAGGGTGTAGTCGATCGGGTCGGTGTTCGCCAGGCAGAAGGCCTCCTTGCCGCTGCGCACCACGACCTTCCTGTCCGCGTCGAGCAGCCGGTACCTGGCAAAGTCGGTGAAGTGCCAGTGGTGGTGGCCGTCGCGGGCGTCCCACCGCATGGTGCCGACCGGCGCGTAGCCGACCTGCCTCCCGGCGGTGTCGTAGAAGTACTGGTACGCGTCCATCACATCCTCGCCGGGCCGGCGGAAGCCGTCGACGACGAGCGGAGACGTGCCGGCGACCCACACGGTCGCCGCGAAGGAGAGGTAGTCACCCTCCTCGCCGTAGGACGGGTGGATCGCGAAGGCTGGCAGCGGCCGCAGGTCCGGTCTCGGTCCTTTGGGGACAGTCGACGCGGCGTTCGGCCGTGACAGGACGACGGAGCCCGGCTTCGCCGTGGCGGCGGCGGTTTCGACGGTCCGCACCGTCACCCGGACCGTCGCCGAGGACTGGTCGGGCGGAAACCCGAACATGTCGCGGTACGGCTGGTTGACCGAGACCACCGCCGTGTAGGCGCCGTCGTCGAGGAAGAGCGGGCTGGGCCGCTGTCGCGCGGTACTGACTCCCCAGCCGGCCTGGATCCCCCACACCGCACCTAGGGCGAAGGGCACAGACGAGCAGCGATTGGCGTAGGGCGACGCGGCCGGAGCGTCGGGACGGGTCCGCACCGCGTCGCCGGGACAGAAGGTCTCGTCCCGATCGGCCACCGTGTGTCCCGCCGCGTCCGTCACCGACATGTGGAAGAACGCGGGGAAGCCGGCAAGGTCGGTCAGCAGGCCGGGCGGCAGCGCTACCCTCCGTTGCCTACCTCCAACGTGGACGAGCTGCGTGGCGATGATCGGCTCGGCGTAGGAGGCCCGCGTCGCCCGCACCTCGAACGGAGCGCTTCCAGCCACCACGTGGGTGCCCGGGTCGAGCCGGACCAACTCGCCCGGCAGCCGCTCCACGGTCACCGCCCCGGTGGTGACCAGCCGCAACGGCGGGGTAGCGGTCGTGGCGCCCGCCGCCGGCTCGGGGACGAGCACCACGACCGCCGCCACGACCACGAGCGAGGCGATCCGACGATGCGCCTTTCCAGCCGTCACAGCGAGGAGGGTCAGCCACATTGGAACAGGCCGTGCTTTTCGCCTAGCTCCACGCGGAATTCGTGAGCGATGCCAGATACACACGTGTAACTGATGTCGCCGCGGCCACGCGCGACGGTAACCCACTTGAAGTTTGGCCTGGTGCCGCCGCCGACATCGACGTATTTCTCCATCAGCACCTGGAGGGGAATCGTCCTCCACCTCGGCGGCTCGAAACAAACTGCCCAATGGGAGGCGGTCAGCACGCCGTTGTTGAATTGGAGGTCGAGCTCGATGTCACATCCGCTGGCCTGCGCCGCACGCCCGGAAACGAATAACGAGCCAGCCAATATGACGCCGATCGCCGTGATCGTCACGCCGACCCGACGCAAGTATCCGACCAAGGTACCCTCCCTGTTCGCCCACGATTTCCATGAACATCCACGACTGTGATCGAGGCGTCAAGCAATGTGGACACCCGTCCGGGAGATCGCGCGATGCCGCAGCGAAACCCTTCGGAAACTCGCAGCCTAAACCGAGGCGCGAGAAGACGCCGATACCGTTGGGGACCGGCCGCTCGGCGCCGCCGGACGGGCGATTGCGTACCGTGACGGCGGGTTCGCCGACCTTGCGCGACCAATGTGGACGATCCTCCGCCGTCCAGGTTGACCGCGCCGACAAGACGTGGCAGCCCGATCCCTTGCTGACCATCGACCAGGTTGCCCACTGGCTGGGCAAGCCAAAGAACACGCTCTACGCCTGGCACAGCCGAGGCAAGGGACCGCGCTATCCGCGTCGGCAACACCTTGCGCACCGGCGCAGCGAAGTCGAACGCTGGCTCGACGAACACACCGACCAGCGCAGGTGATCTGTGGCCCGGCCTGAACTGCCCATCGGCACTTGGGGCAAAATCCGCACCGAAAGGCTCGGCGCTAACCGGTTCGGCGACTACGACGGCAAGACCCGCGACGTCGAGGCCACCGGGCCTACCGGCCCGGCCGCCGTGCGGGCACTGATCGTCAAGCTCCGCGACCGGACGCCGCCGAACGACGACGAGATCACCCGCGAGACCCGCACCAACTCGCTCGCCGAACTGTGGATCGACGAGATCACCGAAGAGGACCGCCTCGCACTGCAGACCATCCACAAGTACCAGACCAGCCTGAGACAGGCGTCGCGCCCGCCCTGGGCACCCTTCGGGTCCGGGAAGCTACCGTCGGCCGCCTCGACAAGGTCCGCGGCATCGCTAAGAACCATCCGTCCGCGGCCAAGGGCGCCAAGGTCGTGCTCAGCCAGATGTTCGCCCTAGCCGTGCGCCACGGCGCGCTCACGACCAACCCGGTACGCGACACCGGTCGACTACACACCCCGCCGCAAACCCGTCGCTCTCACCGACGAGCACCTGCAGGCTGTCGCGCGGCGATCCGCGACTGGCAGCAACCCGTCCCCGGCAAGCCCGGACCACAGCACACCGGCGACCTGGCCGACATCGTCGACCTCATGCTCACCACCGGTGCCCGCTTCGGCGAGATCCTGGGCCATGCGCTGGGGAGACTTGAACCTCACCGCTGAGCGTCCCACCCTGACGATCTGCGGCACCTGGGTGTACGTCAAGGGCAAGGGACTCTTCCGGCAGGAGTGGACCAAGAGCGGTGCTGGCTACCCGCCGCGACACCTGGCTCTCCCCAACAACGTCCGCCGGCAGTGGCGCCAAGCGCGCACGGAAAACCGGCCTCGAATGGGTCACCCCGCACACCTTCCGCAAGACCGTCGCCACCCTCATCGACTAGGAGGCCGACCGGAAGAGCGCCGCAGCCCAGCGCGGAAACGCCAGCGAAGAAGTGACAGACCCCCGCGGCTACCGATGGCCAGGTCCGCCAGACGCCGCTGGTAGCGGCTGTGCACCCGACTACCCCTCCCGGCGCACGAGGGACAGGTCCCGACTGTGACAGCCGGGATGACGTGGATATGTAACGCCAACTCGGTGACCTCGACGCGTTCCACTGTGACTGCGCTCAAGTGCGGTAGCAAGGTTTCCAGATCAATCACAAGCCGCGACAAGGTACACAATGGACGGTCGAGAGATCGCAGCCCGAGAGATCAACCACGCAGAGTGCGCCAGAACCCGAATCTCGCAACGAAGCCAGGAATCGCCATGCCGCGACCCTAGCCTAGGCGCTACACGATCATCCGGTCGTCCATGTTTTATCCAGGTTTTGACCAGGGCCTGGCGGCAGGCTGTGCGAGACAGTGTTTTCTACCGAAATTCGGGGGTGGTCATGACAGCGTCATGGAGACGTCGCAGGCTCTGGAGCGGCCTAAACGTCGTGTTGCTCGTGGCGGTGACGTTGGTCGCGGTCTCTGGCTCGCCGGCGAGCGCCGCCGTCCGGGTCGGCGAGCCGTGCACCAGTCGGGGGTACGGGTCGCCAAGCAGTTACCCCTCCACTCCTCCGCCGGGAGAGACGGGTCCGGCGGGCACCGCGTACATCTACTACCGGTCGACCCCGCCGACCAATTGCGCTCTGTTCTACGCCAACCCGCCCGGCACGGAGGGCGTGGCCGAGCGCATCAGGCTCTGCATCGTGCGCCAGGACACCGGCGCGGAGGAGTGCGACCCGCCTGCCCGCGGGTCGGGGCCCTACCACACGTATGCCGGCCCGGTCTTCGTCAATGCGCCCGGCGACTGTGTCCGGCTATACGGCTCGATCCTGCTAAGGGGAGATGTTCGTGGAGACAACCTCAGCACCCGCTGGGTGAGGTGCGATTAGCCGGCGGCTGATGGATTCGGCTTAACGGCGGGTGGCGGTTCGGGGCGCCGCCCGCCGGTTCGTCGACATAGCGCCAGTTATCTGTGTCCGGTACGGCCGAGCGGACACCGGATGGCGACGCCACAGCCGGGTCTGGCCAGCCAGGGGTGGCCCGTTGCGCCCGCCTGGGCGGTTCCCGGGCTTTGATGGTGGTGATCGGCGCGGCGGGCGTGCATCGTCCCGGGCTGTAGGGGGACGAGTTCGCCACTGGGCGGCGGTGGCCGGACCGTGGTCACGGACCGTGGAGGGCTGGGCTACATCGACGTGGTGATCGCAGCCATTACTGCTCCATCACACGTCCTCGGCGCCGCCCTGCATCAGCGGCAGCCGTACGAACATGTTCTGGTCCAGCCGGTACATGGGCGTTGACCGTGCCGCCGGACGGCCACCGCTCTACCGCCGTACCAGGTCATCAACAGGATGCATACTGGGATGCATCTCCTCTGTGCTCACGATGCGCCATCCGAAGACCGAACACCGGGGCCGTGTCCGGGGGGTCGGTGGCAGACTCGGGTCTGCGGCTCCGGAGGGAGCGGGGTCGGGTCGCGTTCTGGGGGACGGTGATGGATTTTCGGATTCTGGGGCCGTTGGAGATCTATGACGGTGCCGAAAGGCTGACGTTCGGTCCACCGCGTATACGTGTACTGCTCGCGGTTCTGTTGACTGCTCCCGGCCAGTTGATGAGCATGGACAAATTCATCGACGATCTGTGGCCTGAGGCGCCGCCACCCGACTCGCGCGCGCTGATCCATGGCTATATCTCGCGGCTGCGACGAGTCCTGGGCAGTGGGTCCTCCGGTCAGGCCGCAGCTCGGCGGCTCGTCACTCGCAAACCGGGCTACTTGCTCGATGTCGGTGAGCAGGAGTTGGACCTCCATCGCTATCAGCGGATCGTTGCCAGCGCCCGCACCGTCGCACCGCGGGACCGGATCGCTCTGCTGCGTCAAGCGGACCAGCTGTGGCACGGCACGCCGTTCGCCGATGTCCCACCCACCCCAGCGATCACCGCTGCGGTTACCCGGCTTGCCGAGTTGCGCTTGGCCACGCTCGAGAAGCAGTTCGACGCGATGCTGGAAGCAGACCAGGACGAGGGCCTGGTTGCTGAGCTGACCGATCTGGTCGCGAGGCATCCACTGCGCGAGCGGTTCGTCAGCCAGCTCATGCTCGCGCTGCACCGCAGTGGCCGGACCGCGGACGCGCTCACCGTCTTTCAGCAGACCGTCGAACGGCTCCGCGACGAGCTTGGCGTCGATCCCGGCCTGGCGCTACGAACCGCGCACCAGACGGTCATCGCCGAACAGGCGTCACCACCGATACCCACCCGTGTGCCCTGCCAGCTGCCGTCGAGCCTGCCGCTGCTCGTTGGTCGTGACGACACGCTCGCCGCGGGAGAGCAGGTGCTCGCGTCGGCCACGCCGTGGCTGGCGGTCACCGGACCTGGTGGAGTCGGGAAAACGACGTTCGCCCTGTGCCTCGCCGACCGGGCACGCGCCGCGTTCCCCGACGGGATCCTGGTGGCCAGACGCGGTTCCGAACCGGTCGACGAGTCCATGCTGACCAGGTTCCTCGGCGCTTTCGGCATCCCGATCAGTGGGCAGCTGCGCAAGAGCCCACGCGACAGAGGCGAGCTGTTCTGGGAACTGCTCGGCGCACGACGGGTGCTGATCGTGCTCGACGACGTGCCCGACGAGTCGTACGTGCGTCCGCTGCTCCCGGTCGCCTCCGGCTGTGGTCTCGTGGTGACCAGTCGTAGACGACTAGCCGGTCTCGAGTCGCTGCGGTCGCTGCCGCTGGACGTCCTACCCGTCGACGTCGGGATCTCCCTAATGCGAACGACGGCCGGCACACAAGACATCGACCGGCACGCCGGTGCGATCGTCGAGCTGTGCGGCGGGCTGCCGCTGGCGATCAAGATAGCTGGCGCACGGCTGCGCACCCGTCCTAACTGGACGGCCGATGACCTCGTGCACCGGCTCACCGATACCCGCAGCCGACTGGACTGGCTACAACTCGGCGATATCGGCGTCCGTACCAGCCTCGCGGAGAGCATGTCAGAGCTGACCGCCGACCAGCACCGGCTGCTGTGCAGGCTCGGCCTGCTGGACTTCGGCGAATTCGCGGGCTGGGTGACCGCGGCACTGCTTGGCCAGGACCGCTGGGGTGCGGAGCGAGTGCTCGACGACCTGGTCGAGGCACATCTGGTGGAGCCGACCGGGCACGGGGTTACCGGACCGCGTTACCGGATACACGACCTGGTCCGGCTAGTCGCCAGGGAACTCGCGGATGAGGTCGACGTCGAGGCGATCACGCGGCTGCGGCACGGGTGGCTCGCGCTCGCCGCCACGGCCGACAACCAGCTGGCGCACTGGTTCGGTCTCGATCCCGAACCCACGCCGGTCTGGCTACCGCCGCAGGACACGGTGGCAGCGGTCGCCGCCGACCCGATGCGCTGGTTCGACGAGGAACACGACGCATTGATGACCGTCGTCCACTGTGATGCCGACGCGGTGACGTGGGCGTTGGCGCAACGCATGTCGTCCCATCTTGAGCTGCGCGGCCGTTACGACGATTGGGGCAGGGTACTGCGTGCCGGCCTCGCCGCCGCCGACAACGCTCATGACCGGCAGGGACAGGCCACGATGCTGGGCCTGATGATGCAGGCCGAAGCAGCCCGCGACGAGAACGACAGCGCCCTGCGCTACGCCGCACTGGCGTTCGCCGCGTACCAGGCCGTGCAGACGCCAGCGCCGCCGCTCGCACAGGCGCCTGCGGTGTGCACCCCTGCCCTCGAAGACGCGCGGCGTCGTGGTGACGCACTTGCCGTCGGGCTGGAGGCGTGCCGGCTGGCGGAGGAAAAGCGGCTCGAGGGCGCGCAGATCGACTACCTCGCATTGTTCGAGGAGGCACGCGACGCGTTCCGGGCCGGCGACATACCCTTGCTGGAGCTGTGGATGCTCAAGAACCCGGGCCTGGTGTACCTGCGGCAACACCGGTTCACGGAAGCTGAAGGGTGCCTGCGTCGGGGGCAAGCTCTGCACCAGAACGAGGCCAACCTATTCAACTCCGGCGGCGACCTCGCCGGCGTGGCGGCCACCTGCGGCCGCGCCGACCTCGCGGAACAGCTCGCCACCGCAGCCATCGACGTCGCCAACCGCACCCACGACCCCTGGACCGCGGCACGGGCACTACACACCCTGGCAGACATCCGTGCCAGCCGAGGCGACTTCGACGCCTCAGCCCGCACCTACCAAAAGGCGCTGAACGCCTGGACCGACCTGCGGAATCCACGTCGCGTCGCCATGATCGAAGAAGCCATGGCACGGCTCGGGTGCACCAAGATCAGCATCGTCAGGCAGCCAGACTCGGTTTCACGCCCCAGTGCGACTCGGCTCATAGACCTTCGCTGAAGGGGTCGATTTCGCGACTTGCAGGCCATCCGGGCGGCCAGCACCTGGTCGGAGACGTCGGTCACCTGGGAACACCCCGGCCGAGCACCACCGGGACAGCCGCGACCGCCGCGTCGTCGACCGGCTAGGTGCCGTGGACTGTGGCCGGCCAGGTGCAGGCGATGTACGCCGGCGCCAACCACAGGTTCCTGGTGCGGGACGCGAGCGAGAAACGGCTCGGGCGCGGAGCAACGCTTCCACAGCCGGGAGGCCGCGACCAGCACACCGCCGGAGCTCGTCATCACCTTCGGGTCCGCATGACCGCCCGGCCCACGAACGGCACTTCATACACTAACGTGGATTGAAAGGCCTTCCAGCAGAGACGGTCAGGAGCTGCCGTGGGGATCCGGCGCACGGCCATAGCGACGACCTTTGCGGCCCTCATCACGGCTTGCGGCGGTCCGGACGGGGATCCGACGCCAGGTGGGTCGGCCACGGGTGCGGCGCCGGCATCCGCGACCGCCGGCGCGCCTGACCGACGTTCCGTCGACGAACTGGCGTCCACCGCCCCCATCGACCTGATCGTCGACCTCGGCCCGGACGGGTGGACCGCCCGCTACAACCGCGGAGCCGGCATCGCCGTCACACCGGAAAACTGGGCCACCGCCTACGAGATCTCAGCGCGGGACGCCGCGGCGGAGATCGCCACCGCGAAGAAAGACGGCCAGTTGGCGGCGGCCACCGAACAGTGGAGCACGCCGGACGCCTCTACCATGAGGCTGACCGTCCGCCGGTACACCTCGCTCGCCCGGATCAAGGACGCCTGGTGGACGAAGAGCATCGAGACGGGCTCCACCCCACGCGGCATCCTCGTCCCGCACGGGATGCGGGTGGCGTGCCGCAGTCGGCCGTTGACCGACGCCAACCGCCCCCGCGACAACTTCGCAGATTGCACGGTCGTCATCGGCGACACGACGGTCGTGTACCTGTCGCGAACCGGGCCCTCCACCGACGCCGCGGCAGCGGGCACGGTGGAGGCCGTCATCCGGTGGCTCCGCGCCGTCAAGGCCCCGGTGGATTAGACGCTGACCCGCCCGGTGGGCAACAAGGTTGGGCCGGGCCGCCCTGTCGACGGATAGGGATGGCGGATGGACGAGACGAAGGGCCGACCAGGTGCTGACCCAGATCGGCGTCTCATGACCGCCCGGCTGCGACCCGGGTCTTGTCGTTGACCTGCGCGGCCGTCACGGCCGCCCTGACCCTGACCGGGTGTGCCGGCCAGCGCGACGGCGGCTCGCTGGCGCAGGACGTCGCCGCGCGGCAAGCGGCCCAGCTCAATGACGGCCTCGGTCACTCCCGCCGACCGCCGTGCAGTGCGGCAACGATCTCCAAGCCCTCGGCGTGCACCGCCGCACGCATCGGCGAGGTGTCCGGCGTCCGCAAGGAAGACATCGACCGGGATACGTGGATGTGGACGGTCCGGCGCCAGACAACGCCAGGACCAGGTGGCCTGATCGACAAGGGCACGAAGGGCAAGCGTGCCCGCACCGTGGTGGCTGCGCGGCTCGACGCGCTCACCGATTCGCAAGGTCGGCTGTTCACCGGTCCCCGTGGCGGGCGGATCAGTACGGCCGTGCTGCGGGACGCGACGCATTGGGACGACGTGGTAAGGGACCTCGGGTTTGAGTGGCTGCGACGGCACGACCTGCGGCACAAAGGGCCGACCTGGTTGGCCGACGCGGGCGTACTGCCACACGTCCTACAGAAGGGCATGGAGATCCTGCCGCTAGACATCACCGACCCCGCTTCAGTGGCGGCCGCCGCCCGAGCTGCCAGCGACGTCAACTTGCTGGTC
>NZ_JBQHDG010000048.1:0-23918 GCF_052068095.1 Phytohabitans sp. LJ34
ACGGTGGGGCACGAGGACCTCCCTCGGATGGTGCGGCTGTTGTGGTAGCTCCACACCTACCGAGGAGGTCCTCACCCAATCAAGATCCCCGTGTCACCAACGTCCGTGGGCAGTACACCTAGATCTCGAATCCCGCGCCGCGCACACCGCCGCCACCGCTGCTCCCGCCGGAGACCGCCGCGGGAGGATGTGGCCGCGCTGCCGGGCCCGCGAAACAAGGTTTTGGATGAAGATCTTCGCGGACCGGCCGCGGCTGGTCCGTCGGGAAAGCTGTCGAGCCGCGCGCGTCAACGCGTTCACCCGTCGAGGCGTGGGATGGCCACTCTAGGGAAGCAGAGCAAATGCATCCCGCGCACACCTACCCACCCGGAGCCGTAAAGGCCCGGCGCAGCCTCCGGGGTGAGCGTGACCAGCGGCGGACGGGTGCGGCCGCGGGAGCAGCGGTCTGGACCACGACGGACGTCGCGGTAGCTCAAATCTCTGTCTAAAGAGGGGGCCGAAGCTACCCCGCCGGTGCCCGGCCCGCGGGAGCGACGGTCAGGTGACGGGCCTCCAGGGGCCTTTGGGGTCGCCTGGGGGTTGGTTGCGGGTGTACCAGCGGGCCCGCCACCGCTTGCCCTCGTGCGTCGCGACGTCGCCGCTGTTGAAGACGCGCGACGGCGTCCAGATCGCCACGCCCTCCTCGGTCATGGCGATTTCCTGCCACGGACCGTTGGGGTCGCCGGGCTTGTTGTTCTTCGCGTACCACGAGGCCGCGAAGACCTTGCCCTGGTACGTGACCCGGTCGCCGGTGTCGTAGACCTTCGTGGCGCTCCACCACGAGGAGGCCGGCGCCCAGCTGGAGCCAGCGGGTCAGCTCCTCCAGCCGGATCGCGTCCGAAAGGGACAGAAACGTCCACAGCAGACCGATCACCAGTACGGAGAGCGTGTGCATCACGGCCACCGAGCCGCCGAGCCAGGCCGCGTCCCGGATCCGGCCGCGCGACCCCACGAGGTACGCGGCGGCGAGGCTCTTGCCGTGTCCCGGCGTCACCGCGTGGCCGGCCCCGGCGGCGAACGCGAGCGCGAACGCCAGCGGCGGCACGCCCGGCGACTCGATGATGGCCTGCATGGTCGTCACGCGACCGCCCTCCGCCGCCTACCGAGGGTCACCGCGGCGAAGGCGAGGAGCGCCACGGCACCGACCACCGCGCCGATCTGGAGGAGAGCGCCGCGCCCGCGGCCGGCCGCCGCCGGGACGTCGCCGAGCGTCCAGTTGTGGGTGAACTCCGCGGAGGTGTACACCGCGCGGGCACCACCCGGTCCGGTGGCGAGCGTCCGGTAGGCCGGGTCGAGGTCGGTGAGCGTGCGGACCGCGACCGACACCACCCCGACCGGCCCCGGGCAGGCGTACTCGATCGAGGCACCGTCGCGGGCCAGGTCGGCCGGCGGGGTGACCCGGCCGGCGCAGGCGTCGCCGTCGCTGGTGACCGTGACCCGTTCGAGCAGGTACGCCGCGAACCGCGGGGACGGCCCGACCGCCGCCGCGTCCGAGTCGCGGTAGAAGACCGCGCCGTCGAGCATGACCCGGTCCTCCGGCAGCAGGCCGAGCGCGACCCCGAGCACGGTCAGGTCATCGAGCCCACCGACCTTCCACCGGACGTCGACGACCTCCGGGCGGCCCGGGTCGGCCGCGATCGCCACCGTCTGCGGGTCGCCGAACGGGTGCGCGCCGGCCGGCGCCGGCGCCGCGAGAACGGCGACGGCACACGCGACGGCGCACGCGAGGCCACGGAGGGGCAAGGGACGACGCTCCAGCTCAGGAAGGGGGTGGCCTGAGTGTGTGCCACCCTTTTGAAACCCACGGGCAAAGCACAGTGATCACATCGTGAACAATTAGTTGATCATTCTCTTCGACGAAGAGCTTCCAGGGTCAGAGATATTGAGCTACCGCGATGTCCGGCGTGGTCTCGACCGCTGCTCCCGCGGCCTCACCCTCCGCGGCCCACAAGGTCACCCCAGGGCCTACGCGGCCGGCGAAGCCGGCCGTTGGGTTCTTGTCTCGCGGACCCGGCAGCGGAGGCCGGGGCTCTCGGCTCGCGCCAGCGACCCGCCGGCGTCCGCGGTCTCCGGCGGGAGCGGCGGTCCGCAGCTGACGCGGGCATGGGCAAATAGGCCTCTGAACCGTCACGGCGGGCCCGACACCGAAAGTCTCCGATCAGAGGGCGAGCACCTCCTCCCAGGTCGTCACGTTCCACCGGGTGGCGAAGAGTTGGTCGATGGCCGGCTTGGCGGCGGCCTCGATGGCCGCGGCGTCGGGGGTCACGACGGTCATGCCGGCGGCGGCGAGCTCGGTCAGCAGGGTGGCCTCACGGTCGGCCATGAAGCGGGAGCCCCAGTCGGTGGCGGCGCGCATGGCCGCGCGCACCTTGTGCGGCCAGGGCACGTCGCGCAGGAAGCAGGCGTTGGCGGCCACGAGGCCGAAGCCGACGAGGTGGCCGGTCAGCGCCAGGTGTGACTGCACCTCGAAGAGGCGCAGCGAGGAGATCTGGGTGAGGTCGCCCTCGGAGGCCTCGGCGACGCCGGTGCGCAGCGCCTCGTAGATGCCGTTCAGCGGCACCTCCACGGGCACCACGCCGAGCGCGGACCAGACCGCGACCCAGTCTGGCACGGGCGGCAGGCGCAGCTTGACGCCGGCCAGGTCGGCCGGGGTGACGATCTCCTTGTTGGCGGTGAACTGGCGGAATCCCCTGTAGACGGTGCCGAGCGAGACGAGGTTTCCGCCGGAGCGGACCAGCGCGCGGGCCTCGTCGCCGAGATGGCTGCGCCAGACCCGCTGGAAGTGCGCGTAGTCACGGATCACGTACGGTCCGTTGAAGAAGAAGTAGGCCGGCGCGTAGTCCTGGATCGGCTGGCCGCCGGTGAGGACGATGTCGGCGACCCGCTCGGCCGGGTCGCAGGGTGCCATCGCCGGGTTGATCGTCTGCTCGTTGAGCACCGAGGTCGCCACCTCGACGACCAGGCGGCCGCGGGTGCCGGCCTCCAGGATCTCCTTGAACTTCAGCGCGGTGTCGGCCAAGATGTGCCCCGCGGCGAACGGGGTCGCCACCCGCACGGTGACGGGCGGTCGCGGGCGGCCGTGGGTCGGCGCGGCGAGGGCGAGCGGGGCAGCGCCGGCCGCCTTGATCAACGTACGTCGATTCACGCTCATGCGGTCAATGTACCGTCATGGACCGCCTTGACATTGATGACCTTTGCTGCTTGTCTATGACAAACCCCCCGCGCCTCCGGGCGGCGCGCCGTTTCTCCTATGAAAGGGAAGCCGCGAATGCCCGACCATCCCCATCGCCGCCGGCGCCGGACACTGCTCGCCGGCGCCTTCGCTATCACCGTCCTCATCGGACTGCTCGGCGGCAGCGCGTTCGCCGGTGAGGCGGCCGACCCGGCACTGCCGGCCAACGACGCCGCCCGCGGCATGATCTACAATGGACTCCGCGTCGACCGGACGGGTCCGTGCGCCGGCATGTTCCAGGTCAAGGGCGTCACGCCGGTCATGTGCACGCACGGCCCGGACACCCCACCGGTCGGCCTGTCCGTCAAGCGCCGCATCCAGCCGCTCGCCGCCGCCCCCGCCGCGGCCGCCAGCGCGCTCGCGGTCTGCGAGGGCGACGGCACCTCGGGCCGCCGCGTCGAGGTGCTGTACATACACGGCTCGACCAGCCGGTACCAGCAGTACCTGGAGACGTTCCGCTCGCTGGCCGAGGGTGTCGACGTCATCTTCAACGAGAGCGCCCGGGAGACCGGCGGCGAGCGCCACGTGCGGTACGTGACCGAGACCGTCAACGGCGCCTGCCGCCCGGTAGTGCGCGACGTGCAGATCGCCGACTCGGCGCTCAACGCGAACGACTGGGCGCCACTGCTCAACGCGGTGAAGGCCGCCGGCTACACGCGCACCGACCGCAAGTACCTCCAGTTCGTCGACGCGAACGTCTACTGTGGAATCGGTGGCTTCGCCGGCGACACCCGCAAGACCGACGCCAACCGCTCCAACTCCGGCCCCGAGTACGCGCGCGCCGACAACGGCTGCTGGAGCGCCGGCGTGGCCGCGCACGAGCTGGGCCACACGCTCGGCGCCGTCAACAACAACGCGCCCAACGCATCCGGCGCGGCGCACTGCGTCGACGAGTGGGACGTCATGTGCTACAAGGACGGGCCCAACGTGGTCATCCAGACCAAGTGCACCGACCGCGCGCACGACAACCGGCTGGACTGCAACCACGACGACTACTACCACACCAACCCGGCCGCCGGCTCCTACCTGGCCAACAACTTCAACGTGGCGGACAACCTGTTCCTCATCAAGGGCCCCGGGGGCGGCAACCCGCAGCCCAACCCGAACAAGGCCCTCGCCGCGGCGGCATCAGCGTCGTACACCTCGTCGTGGGAGAGCGTCGCCGCCATCAACGACGGCGCCGAGCCCGCCCAGTCCAACGACACCGTCAACCCACGCTGGGGCACCTGGCCCAACACGGGTGAGCAGTGGGCGCTGCTGACCTGGTCGGCCGCGCAGACGCTCACCTCCGCCGAGGTGTACTTCTTCGACGACAACGGCGGCGTGCGCGTGCCCGCGTCGTGGAAGCTCCAGTCCTGGAACGGCAGCGCGTACGTCGACGTGGCCGGGGCGAGCGGGTATCCCGTCGCGCTCAACCAGTACAACCGGGTGACCTTCACCAGCGTGAGCACGACCCGGCTGCGGGTGCTGCTCCAGAGCGGCGCCGGGTCGGTGGGCCTGCTGGAAGTCAAGGCCCTGTGATTCTGAGGTACATGGCACACGCCGGCGCCGTCCTGACTGTCCACTCGGACGGCGCCGGCTCGGTCTGGATCACCGCCAAGTGGGCGGACGGCCATCCCGTGACCGGGTCGGCCAGCGCGATCCTGACCGCGACCGCCACCGGCCAGCGGGTCGGCCCGGTGCCACTGAAGGCGCTCGGTGACGGCGCGCTGACCTACTCCGGTCAGCTCGCACCGGGCCGGTGGACGGTGACCGCCGAGATGGCCATCCCGGCGGTGGCCCGGTGCGACGCCCAGCTCCAGGTGCCGGCGGCGCCGGCGGCCGTGACGTGCGCCCTCCCCGAGGAGCCCGCGCCCGCGGCCCCGGCGCCGTCGACCACACCGTGGGGCGTCATCACGCTCGCCTGCGCGGCGGTACTCGTGGTGGCGATGGTGTTCCTCGTCGGCCGCGGGCGGCGGTCGCGCCGGTAGGCTGTGCCCATGCGTCTTCACGTGGGCTGTGCGATGTGGACGCTCAAGGCCTGGCAGGGGCGGTTCGTGCCGCACCCGCTGCCGCCGCACGAGCGGCTGCGCCACTACGCCGGCTGGTGCGACGCGGTCGAGGGCAACACCACGTTCTACGCCACACCCACCCGGGAGACGGTGGCCTCGTGGGCGCGCCAGACCGACCCCGATTTCCGGTTCGTGCTCAAGCTGCCTCGCGTGGTGACGCACGAGAGCCGCCTGGCCGACTCGGGCGAGCCGCTGCGCGCCTTCCTCGACGCGATCGAGCCGCTCGGGCCGCGGGCGCACGCGCTCTGGATCCAGCTGCCGGCGTCGTTCGCGCCGGACGACGTGCCCGTGCTCACCCGCTTCCTCCGCCGGCTGCCCGCCTCCCACCGGTACGCGGTGGAGGTCCGCCACCCCGCGTTCTTCGCCGACACCGGCACCGCCGCGCGGCTGGAGGAGGTGCTCACCGCCGCCGACGCGGAGTGGATTCCCTTCGATACCACGGCGTTCTTCGCGAGCCCGCCCACCAGCGACGCCGAGCGGGACGCCTGGATGAAGAAGCCGCGCGTCCCGGTGCGCACCCGGGCGCTGACCGGCCGGCCGATCGTCCGCTACCTCGGCCGCGACGACACCGACCGCACGGTCGAGGGCTGGCGGCGGTGGGTCGAGGTCGCCGCCAGGTGGCTGCGCGAAGGGCGCTCGCCGACGGTCTTCGTGCACACCCCCGACAACGCCGAGGCGCCCGCGCTCGCCCGCCGATTCCACGACGAGGTGCGAGCCAGAGTGCCCGAGCTGGCGCCGCTCCCCCAGCCGGTACCCGTGGAGCCCTTGACGCTCTTTTAGGGTGTTGTCCGTGTGGAACTCACTGCGCACCGACGCGCCGGCCGGCCTGCTCGCCGGCGTCACCTCGTACCGTGCCGGAAACGGCGACCTCGTCCACGCGTACGTCGCCCGCCCCGAAGGGCCCGGCCCGTACCCGGGTGTGGTGCTCGCCCACCACCTGCCGGGGTGGGACGAGCTGTACCGGGAGTTCGCCCGCCGGTTCGCCGACCACGGGTACATCGCGATCTGCCCCGACCTCTACTGCCGCGCCGGGCACGGTGACCCCGACGACGTCGCCGCCGCGGTCCGCGCGGCCGGTGGCGCCTCCGACGACCTCGCCGTCGCCGACCTCGTCGCGGCCCGCGACTGGCTGCGCGCGCTGCCGACCGCCAACGGCAAGGTCGGCGTCTTCGGCACCTGCTCCGGCGGCCGCCACGCGCTGCTCGCGGCCAGCAAGGCCGGCGGCTTCGACGCGGTGGCCGACCTGTGGGGCGGCGGGGTGGTGGCCGCGCCCGACGCGCTCACCCCGCAGCAGCCGGTCTCCGTGCTCGACTACACGGCGGGCCTCGACGCGCCGCTGCTCGGCCTCTTCGGCGACCAGGACCAGTTCCCGACGCCCGAGCTCGTCGACCGGCACGAGGAAGAGCTCAAGAGGCACGGCAAAGAGTACGAGTTCCACCGGTACGCCGGCGCCGGCCACGGCTTCTTCTACTACCACCGGGCCGCGTACCGCCCGGAGTCCGCGATGGACGGCTGGGCGAAGGTCTTCACCTTCTTCGGCCGCCACCTCTCCACCGGGAGCTGACCATGTGCACGAACATCTCCGAGACCGTGCCCGCCGCCGGGGCCGCCAAGGGCGGTGCCGGCTGGTTTCCGGTCACCGCGGCCAACGTCGGCTTCGACCACGCGGTCGGCTCCCGCTTCGACCACGCGCTGCTGCTCGACTTCGTCGACCCGGAGCGCGGCCCGTCCGCCCGCGTGGCGGTCGAGCTCGACCTGGAGACCGGGCGCGCGCTGCTCGCCGCGCTCCAGTCGGTGATCGAGGCCGCCGAGCGCAGCGGCGCACCGGTCTGACATGTTCGGCGCCACCGAGCCGCGGTTGGACCGCCCGTCCACCACCCTCCTGGACGACCTGCGCGCGAAGGTCGACGTCGCGCGGATCCGCACCGACGTGGAACGCCTCGACGAGCCACGCGGCCGGCTGCACGCGCCCGAGGCGATGGCGCGCGCCGAACGGTACGTGACCGACCAGCTGGAGGCGGCCGGCTGGTCGGTGCGGCGCCGCCCGTTCGACGACGGGGTCGCCGGGGTCAACCTGATCACCGGTGGCGGCCCGGCCCGCTTTCTCGTCGGGGCGCACCTCGACACCGTGCCCGGCAGCCCCGGCGCCGACGACAACGCCTCGGGGGTCGCCGGCCTGCTCGAACTGGCCCGCATCGTGCCGCCGAGGCCGGACATCACCCTGGCCGTCTTCGACCAGGAGGAGACCGGCCTGCACGGCTCCCGCGCGCTGGCCCACGAGCTCGCCGCGGCCGGCCGGGAGCCGGGCGGCGTCATCGTCTTCGAGTGCATCGGCTACACGGCCACGACCCCGGCGAGCCAGCACCTGCCTCCCGGCCTAGGCCTGCTCTACCGTGGACAGATCAAGCGGATGCGCGCCCGCGAGCACCGTGGCGAGTGGACGATCATCCTCTACCGGGCGACCGCCCGGGGGCTGGCGGCCGCGTTCGGCGGCGCCCTGTCCCAGGCCGCCGGCCGCCACGCGGTGATGCTGGCCCGCGACCCGGTCGACCTCCCGGTGATCGGGCGACACCTGGGCCGGGTGGCGCCGCTGGTGCGCGACTTCGCCCGCAGCGACCACAGACCCTTCTGGGACCTCGGGATGCCGGCGATCCAGGTCACCGACACCGCCAACTTCCGCAACCCGCACTACCACCAGCCGACGGACACGCCGGAAACCCTCGACTACCAACGGATCGCCGACATCGTCGCCGCCACCGCCGCGGTCGTCACCGGATAACCCGTCGCCCGGGCGCCGCGGCCGCGCCTACCATCGGCAGTCATGGACGCGAGCTGGGCCGAGGGCGTGACCCGGGTGGCGGTGCTGACCGGCGCCGGCATCTCGACCGACTCCGGCATCCCCGACTACCGCGGTCCGGACGGCGTGTGGACGCGAAACCCCAAGCTGGCCAACGCGTTCACCTACGACAGGTACATGGCCGGCGCGGCGACGCGGGCCGAGTTCTGGCGGGCGTACCTCGGGCACGCCGCCTGGACGGCGGAGCCCAACGCGGCCCACCGCGCGCTGGCCGACCTCGACCAGGCCGGCGTGGCGGTCCGAGTCCTGACCCAGAACGTCGACGGCCTGCACCAGAAGGCCGGCGTCAGCCCGCGCAAGGTCCTCGAGCTGCACGGCACCATGCACGAGGTGGCCTGCACCCGCTGCCGGCGGCGCACGCCGAGCGAGCAGACCCTCGCGCGGGTCGCCGCGGGCGACGACGACCCGCGCTGCGGCGACTGCGGTGGGATCCTCAAGCTGGCGGTCGTCATGTTCGGCGAAAACCTCGACGCGGTCACGCTCGGCCACGCCCGGCAGATCGCCGCCAACAGTGGCCTGATGCTCGCGGTGGGCAGCTCGTTGCAGGTCGAGCCGGTCGCCTCGCTGTGTGCGATGGCCGTCGAGGCGGGCAACCGCCTGGTGATCGTCAACCGCGACCCCACGCCCTACGACCCCTTGGCCGTCGAGGTGATCCGCGAGCCGATCGGCGCCTCGCTGCCGGAGATATGCGCGGCGCTCAAGGAGGCTAACGCGAGTATTCGTAGACCTTCGAACGCCGCATAGGCCCGAGATCGTCGAGCTCGCCCCGGTAGGGCTGGTTGTCGACCAGGTCTCGCACCACGCCGTCGGGCAGTGCGAGAGCGACGATCTCGAATTTGCCGGCGGACGCGGCGGGATTCGCTCCGAACTGCGCGTAGGTGCAGGCGCCGGTCCGCCGCGCGTCGTCGAAAACGCATTCCGTGGGATACCAGCTCCCGCCGGCCACCCGCACCATCGCGACGACGGTGGTCCCCGGGGGCAGCGGGGGCGTCACGACCCGCACCACCTCGCGGAAGCCGACCTTGCCCGGCAGCGGATAGGTGACGGCCAGCTCGCGCACGTCACCCGTCGGTGTTGAATTTGGCGTCGGTGCGGGTGTTGGAGTAGGTGTCGATGCGGGCGGGCCGGGTGGCTTCTCGTCCGCGTCGCGGCGATATTGCATTGACGCGGCCGCGCCGAGAATGATCAGCAGACCGACCGCGGCGACCACCATGCCGCGCCAAATGGGAGAACTCCCATCCGTGGTGCGATGGCGCGGATCACGCCTGCGGAAACTCCGATCGCGAAAAGCGACCCACGCCCCGAAAATCGCCGCGAGCGCGCCGACGACCGACGCGACCTTGTCGGCTTGGTCGAACAAAAGACCCACATCGCGAGGGTAGTTACCCGACGCGAATTCGCGACTTTCTCATATCCTGCGCAGCACCGAGACGACCCGGCCCAGCACGACCGCGCGGTCTCCGTCGATCACGTCGTAGGCCGGGTTGCGCGGTTCGAGCAGGACGTGGCCACCGCGGCGCCGGTACACCTTGACGGTGGCCTCCTCGTCGATCACCGCGGCCACGATGTCGCCGTTGTACGCCTCGTGCTGCTGGCGCACCACGACGATGTCGCCGTCGCAGATCGCCGCGTCGATCATCGAGTCGCCGCGCACCCGCAGCGAAAACAGGTTTCCCTTGCCGACGAGGTCGCGCGGCAGCGTGAGCGTCTCCTCGGCCATCTCCTCCGCGAGGATCGGCGTCCCGGCGGCGATGGAGCCCACGAGGGGTACGCCGACGGTCGCCGGGTCGCGGCGCTCGGACTCGCCGGCCCCGAGGAACAGGCGCACGTCGACCGGTCGGGTGGCGGTGCGACCGCGGCGCAGGAAGCCCATATCCTCCAGCACGCGCAGGTGCCGGCTGACCGACGACGTCGACGCCAGCCCGACCGCGTCCCCGATCTCCCGGGTGGAGGGCGCGTAACCGTACCGGACCACCCAGTCGCGGATGGCGGCGAGAATGCGCTGCTGCCGAGCGTTCAAGGTGGACGTATCGAGATCCTCAGCCAGTACCACGCCCCGATCTTGACCCATCGGCCGGCGAGACGCCGGCATGGCGCGCCGGAAACCCAGCCGATCGCGGGACAACAGCCCTTCCGGAAATGCTAGGCCGCCGGGCCGTACTCGATTTCGCCGTTCTGGATGTGAGCGATCCGGCGCGGGCCCTCGAGGTCGCGATAAGGGCAATCCTCCGCGCCCTCCCGAAGCGTCGCCGACTCGTCGTCGGGCGCGATCCACAGCAGCTTGCCGGACCGCAGCCACGGCTCAAGCTCGAAGTCGTAGTCGGACACGCGGTCGGTGCTCTGGTGCCAGCCGACCCACGTGCCCGACTCGTCGTACACGTAGTAGGTGTCGCTGCCCCAGGTGTTGACCAGCTCGACGTTGTCCGGGTTGGCGCCGAAGTAGGTGACCGCCCACCCGGTGTGGCGACCGACCGGCACCTGGGACACGACCGCGCGGACGCCGGGCACCTCCAGCAGCCGCGGCACCACGTACGGCACGCCGGGGCCCGGCACCACCTGGAACGGGGTGCGCTCCACCGGCTCGACCAGACGCATCGCGCCGTGCATCGCGAGCCAGCCCGCCGGCATCGGTTCGGGATCGTCGCGCTCGGACGTGTGGCGGCGCCAGAACCAGCCGTCCAGGCCGGCCGTGTCGATCCGCCACCGCACGACCTCGCCCGTGTGGGGCGAGCGCGCGAGCGGCACCTCGGCCAGCAGCTCGAGGTAGCTGTCGACGAGGTCCGAGTAGCGGTCGCCCAGGTCGGCGGCGGTCTCCGGGTCGGTGGCGGACAGCGCCTGCTGCTCGGCGAACAGCCGATTGCCCTCGGCGAGCAGCGCGGCCCGTTCGGCGGTGGAGCCGGTGGTCATGCGGGTGTCCTCTCCAGACGTCGCCTCATCGTGCCCGGTCGACCGCCTCGATCGGTGTCGTGGACGTGACCAGCCGGGGCGGCAGGTGCGGGCGGAACCGGATGATCTTCTCGTCCGCCGCCTTCCGGATGACCTCGATCTTGATCTCGACCAGGTCTGCCGGGGGCGACCAGTTGACGGTCGCCCCGTGCGCCACGCCGATGTTCGCCGCCATCATCCTATTGAGCAGTTTCACGTACGGCTTGCCCTCCAGCAGCGACTCGTCCTTGATGTACCTGATCTGGAACAGATCGTTGTCGCCGGCCAGCCGCCGTTTCTCGCCCTGGTCGGTGAAGCCCCAGACGACCTGGTCCTCGACCACGTAGTAGCCGCGCGTCTCGGGCGGAGGGCGGAGGTCCTGCATGGCGTTGTAGTACTTCGCGTACTCCTTCGTCCGCTCGTTGAACCGCTCGTTCGCCGCGTCGAAGTTACGCGAGCCCGGCACAGGCCTGGTGGGCTCGAAGAATCCGACCAGTCCCAGCTTCCATTCCTGTACTCCGATGAGTGTGTCCTCGGGTTTGATGGTCTTGGCTTTGACCTTGGTCGGTTTCGGGATCGCGCCTTGCTCGATCCACGGCGCCGAGTAGGGGTTGGTGGCGCGGATGTCGATGACGAGCCCGCGCTGGTCGGCGAACCGCTGGAACCTGTCCTGGTGCGCGGCCAGGATGCCGTATGTCTCCTGGATCTCCTGGTGGGTCAGCCGGATCTCGTCCCGCGGACTCTGCTCGCTCGGGTTGACGACCGCCTCGAAGTGCAGGAACGTCGAGGTGGCCGTTACCCCGTCGACGACCAGCCGCAGCGAGGTCAGGCGGTGCCGGTGGCGGATCTCCGGCAGCTCGGCCCGGATCTCCTGGATCGACGCTCCGGGGCGTACCAGGGCGCGCGCCTCGCGGAGGGCGGCGGCCAGCGCCCGGCGCTGCTCCCGCTGGTCCGGACGGCGCCGGTCCCGGCGGTCGTCGGGCCGCTTGGCGCGCGGCGGGCGCGACGCGCGAGGAGGGCGCCGCCGGCGTGGCGCGCGGGGCACTCGGGGCAATCCGGGACGGTCGCGGCGCGGTCGCTTGTCCGGGCGGCGCTTGGGCTTCAGCTTCGCCCAGAGCTTCTTCACCAGGTCGACGATCTTGCCGATGACCCAGTCGACGGCGCGGTTCACCGGGCGGGACAGCGTCTGGAAGATCTGTTTGACCTTGCCCGCGATCCCGCCGATGCCCAGGATGGCGGCGAGCGCGCCGATGAGCACCGGGATCGAGCGGGCCAGCGCGCGTTCGACGAGCTGCGGCACCCCACCGCCGCCGCCGCGGGCGATCGCGATGACCGCGTCGAGCACCACGTTGACGAACTCGATGATCTGCCGGCCCTGGGTCACGATGAACCGGACGATGTCGATGATCATCTTGCAGGCACGGATGAACGCCGAGGCGGGGTTGAGCAGCGACAGGATCCAGGTGACGCCGGCGATGATCACGGTCGGCACGAGATACGCGATGATCTTGGAGATCAGTTCCTTCTTCAGGTCGCCGACGCGGCCCTTGATGTCGTCCCACATGCCGCCGACGCCCTGGCGCTTGACCTTCCCGACGATCGGCAGGGCGGTCTCGGCCGCCGCCACCGCGGGCTCGGGCACCCTGCGGACGATCCGGCCGCGGATGTTGGACCAGGTCAGCCCGAGCAGCGTGGAGATGAGCAGCACGATGCCGCGGGCGTCGAACTGGGCCGGCAGCCGCAACCCCGCCTGCGGCGCGGTGCCCAGCAGCCACCCGAGGATGCCGGCCGCCATGTGCCGGCCGATGTTGCGCATGAACAGCTTCAGGCCGCCACCCACGGCCGAGATCAGCCGGCCGAGGAACCCGATCGGGTCGGCGAGGATCGCCCGGAGCGCCTGTGCCGCCTTTCGCAGCACACCGAGCAGCATGTTCTTGAGCTCGATGATGGCGTCGATGACGCCCTTGACCGCGTCGACCGCCTTGGCGAGCGCGCCCCTGTTCTTCTCCTTCTCCCGGGCGATCTCGTCGTCGACCGACTTGACCGCCTCGGTGTACTTGGTCGCCAGCGTGTCGACGAGCTCGGTGCCCTTCTCGTCGACCGTGTCGGCCAGCTCGGTGAACTTCTCCGCGAACTCGCCCGCCGCCTCCTGGCCGATCGCGCGCAGGTCGGCGGGGAGCTTGCGCACCGCGTCCTGGAGCTGCGTGCGGCCGGCGGCGATGCGGTCCTTGGCCCGGCGCAGCTCCACCTCGATGGTGGTGGCGACGTCGGAGATGACCCCGCGCATGCGGTTGATGTAGTTGCGGCGCGCGTTCTCGTAGAAGCGGTTGACCTCGTCGGGCAGCGGCAGCGCCCAGTCGCGCAGCCACATCGTCCAGCCGAACGGTCCGGAGTACCGCTCGTCCTTCCACCGCCGCATGTCCGCGCCGTGCTCGCGGGTGAACTGCTCCCGCGCCGCCTTCTCCCCCGCGGTGAACTGCCGGTCGACCTTACCGTCCAAATCGGACAGTATCTTCTCGACGTCGGTGCGGGTCGCGTCGAACACCGACTGGAGGATCGCCGTGACCCGCGCCCGCTTGTCCTCGTCGCGTTTCTTCGCGCCGCCCATGCCGGCCTGCACCGTCCGCCCGGTCGCCGCGCGGGTGCCGGCCATCGACGACATCGCGCCGCCACCGAGCCGCCTGGCGTCGCCCTCGGCGCCGCCGAGCACGGCCGCCTCCTCCGCCCGCAACGCGGGTGGCGCCGCGGCCGAGTGGGCGTCGAGCTTCTCCTTCTCGGCCAAGGCCTGCTTGAAGCGCGGCTCGTTGGAACGCGCCAGCTGCGGCTCGGTCACGTCCGCCGCGGCCATCCGCGCCTCGACCTGCTCGGGCCCGGCGGACATGTCGGTGGCCGCCGGCGGGAGCCGATCGGGTATCGCGTTGGCCGGCTGCGGTGTGCCCGGCGCGCTCGGCGGCCTGTCCGGCGTCATCGGCACGACGTCCTTGGCGTCCGGCGCCGGCCGCGGCTGCGCGGCCGTCGTGGTGGCGATCTCCTCGGCGGAGGCCCGCTTGCCCTCTCCGACCTTGCCCTGGACCTCGGCCTTGGCCTCCTCGGTCTTGCCCGACGTGCCGAACTCGTCGGCCTCCTTCAGGTTTTGCGGCGTCCGCTTGGCGATGGCCTCCTCGACCGCGCGGACGAACTCGGCCCGGTCGAACACCTTCGGCTGCGCCTCGTTCATCTCCTCCGCGTGCGCCGCCTTGCCCCGCGCCTCGCGGTCGTCCGGCGGCGGCACGGCCGCCGCCTGCGCGGCACCGGCCTCGGCCTTGGCCGGCGGATGGCTCGACGTGACCGCCTTCTTCTTCCGGGCGACGTCCTTCGCCAACGCCTGGAACTTCGGATCGCTCCCCGGACTGCGCCGCTTGGCCGCCGCCTTCTCCGGCGCCGCCACCGCATCCGGTCCGCCCGCCCGGGCCACCTCCGGCCCAGCCGCCGCCTTTTCAGGCTTCGCGGGTGCGGCCTCCGGACCGACCGTGGGCGCGGGCGCAGCCGCCGGCCCCGCGCCGGCCGCGGGGAAGGCGGGCGCCGGACTCACACCGACCACAGGCGCCAGCGGAGCCGCGCCGGCCGCCGGGAGGGCAGGCGCCGGACTCACGCCGACCACAGGCGCCGGCGGAGCCGCGCCGGCCGCCGGGAGGGCGGGCTCCACCGGCGGGTGCGGCGCCGTCGTGGGCGGAGTCAGAGCCAGTGGTGGTACCGGCGCGCCGGGCAGCGGCGGCCCCGTCGCGGGCAGGGTGAGCGGCGGCGGTGGTATCGCCGACAGCGCGGCCGCCGTCGCCGCGTTGCCCAGCGCGGGCGGCGGCCGCACCGCGTCCGGCGCCGCCCCGGCCAGCCCGGCCGCCACGGCGGCATTGCCCACTGTGGACTGGGCGGGCACGCCGCCAGCCGCCCGGGGCGTCGGCGAGGGCGGGGCCACGGCCGGCCGCGACGGTGCGACAAGCACTGTCGCGGCCACGACCGGCGGCGGCACCATGCCCTTCGCCGGTGGCCGCGGCACCCCTCGCCTCCCCGCTGGTTATCGGGTAGTCGCACCCTTCACCGAGCTTAGGAAGCGGCCTGCCACGCCCGCGCCGATGAAAACCCTAGGTCTAGAGACCTTTTCGGGGTCAGGGTCGCCGCTCGTCGGGGGTGTTGCTTCAAGGCAGATTTGCCCACGTCCGCGTCAGTGGCGGACCGTATGCTCCCGCGGGCACCGTTCCCGGCCGGCGGCTCGCAGCGCTCGCCGAACCCCCCGGCCGTCCACTGCCAGCTCCGCGAGACAAGCCCCGCCGGAGTCTTCGCGGGGCCTACCTGCGCCATCCTGACGCAGCGTTACCAGCTCATGGGTCGAGACTTCGAGATCTAGGAGGCTTAGGGTTGAAATAGCGCCCAAACTCTCCTAGATCTCGAAGCTCGCGCCGCTCACACCCTCGTGGCGGTTACCCGCGGCGACGACAACCCCGTTGCTTTCCCGGATCGCCGATCCGGGAACAGACATTGTGGACAAACGTCGACCACCGGCGCGACCAGCGGCGGACGGGTGAGGCCGCGGGAGCAGCGGTCCGGACCACGACGGACGTCGCGGTAGCTCAAATCTCTGTCCAAATAAGGGATTCGGTGGAAAAGTGCTGGCCGGGCCCGAAGGCCCGGCCAGCTCCCCAGGAGGCGCGCTTATGTGGCGGGCGTGGGGTCGAGGATGACCTGGGCGGTACCCGTCTGGGGTGGCGTGCCCGGGTCGCTCGGCGCGTCCGTGTACTCGGCCACGAACACGGCGAACAGGTTGTCGCCTTCGCCGTGCCCGGGGATGGTCGTGGTGATCGTGCCCGAGCATCCGGTGGCGGTGGTGATGGGGTGGCCGTGCTGGTCGTGGCCGAGGATGTAGTTCATGACGACACGCGAGCAGTCGATCGGCTCGTCGTCGAGGACGCTGATCTCGTACGAGACCTGCTGCCCGAACTGGAACGGCTGCCCGGCCACCGGCTCCACGATGGTGACCACCGGCGCGATCGGGCCGACCACGAACGGCAGCTCGGCCGAGGCGGAGCGGCCCGTCCTGTCGGTGACCTTCAGCGTGGGCCGGTACGAGCCGTTGCGCTGGTACGTGTACGTGGGGTTCGGCGCGGTGGAGTCCACTGTGCCGTTCGCGTCGAAGTCCCACGCGTAGCGTAGCGGGTCGCCGTCGGGGTCGGTGGTGCCCGCGCTGGAGAACGTGACCGTCAGCGGCGCGAGACCGGCCAGCGGCGAGGCGCTGATCTTCGGGATGGGCGTGCGGTTGCCGCGGACGAAGTCGATCCGGGCGAGCTGGGCGTCCGGGTTCTCCGAGAAGAAGCCGTCGCCGTACTCCAGGACGTAGAGCGCGCCGTCCGGGCCGAACTCCATGTCCATCGGGTTGTCGAAGACGAACGACGGCAGCACCGGCTCGATCCGGCTCACCTCGCCGCGACGGTCCAATGTGAACGCCTTGACGTAGTCGCGGGTCCACTCGTAGAAGAGCGGCTTCTCCTCGTAGTACTCGGGCCACTTGACCCGGGAACGGTCGTTGGAGGAGAACTCGTACGCCGGGCCGGCCATCGGTCCGATGCCACCCTCGCCCAGCTCCGGGAACTCGGCCGACGCGTCGTATGAGTAGTTGACCTCCGGCTCCGCGACCGGTGGCAGGCGGGTCAGGCCGGTGTTGTGCGGCGACTCGTTGACCGGCCGCTTACAGTCGAACGGCGCGCCCGACCGGCCGGTGGCGAAGTCGTAGTCCACATAGGGCAGATCCGGTGTGGCGCAGTAGGGCCAGCCGTAGTTCGCCGGGCGGTCGATGACCATCCAGCGCCCCTGCCCGGCCGGGCCGCGCGCCGGGTCCGGGTCACCGGCGTCGGGCGAGTAGTCCGCCATGTACACCTGGTTGGTCCTCGGGTCGACGTCGAAGCGGAACGGGTTGCGCAACCCCATCGCGTAGATCTCGGGCTTGGTCTTCGGTGTACCCGGGCGGAAGAGGTTGCCCGACGGGATGGTGTACCCGCCGCCCGGCTTGACCCGGATGCGCAGCAGCTTGCCGCGCAGGTCGTTGGTGTTGGCCGAGGTGCGCTGGGCGTCGAAGGCCGGGTTGCGGTCGGCCCGCTCGTCCAGCGGCGCGTAGCCGTCGGACTCGAAGGGGTTCGTGTCGTCCCCTGTGGACAGATAGAGGTTTCCCTTGCCGTCGAAGCCGATCTGGCCGCCGACGTGGCAGCAGATGCCCCGGTCCACGGGCACGTCGATGATGCGCTGTTCGGTGCCGAGCTGGAGCGTGTTGCCGGACAGTTTGAAGCGGGACAGCCGCAGCGCGCCCTTGAACGGCGCGAAGTCCGCCGCCGTGCCCGTGGTCGGCGCGTCGCCCTCGTTGACGTCCGGGGTGGCCGGGTCGTCGACGGGCGTGTCGAGCGGTGGTGAGTAATAGAGGTAGACCCACTTGTTGCGGGCGAAGTCCGGGTCGATCGCGATGCCCTGGAGGCCCTCCTCGTCGTGCTGGTACACCGGCACGTCCGCGGCGAGTACGTTGAGCCCGGTGCGCGGGTCGTGGATGCGCACCTCGCCGGTCCGCGCGGTGTGCAGCACCCGGTTGTCGGGTAGCACGGCGAGGCTGATCGGCTCGCCCGGGAAGTCGTTGAGCGTGACCTTCTGGAAGCTGCTGTCCGGTGGGGGCGTCGGGGCGGCACCGGCGGCCGCGGGCGTCGCCACGGCGCCGACCACGAGCGTCATCCCAGCCACGATGGCTAGCGATTTCACAACATCACCTCAGAACCGGAGGGCGGCCAGGTAGTCGTAGCCGACGTCGGCGGTGCTGATCGCGTCCGCGGGGGCGCGCGGCGGGGTGCCGGCGTCGTCGCGTTCCACGATGAACTCGTCGATGCCCGCTTCCCGGCCGTAGCGGAAGATGCGGGCGAAGTCGATGAGGCCCTGCCCGACGTCCGCGAAGCTGCCGTTGGCGTCCATGTCCTTGACGTGGAACTGGCGGATGCGGCCGCGGTTCTGGTGGATGACGTCGACCGGGTCGTGCGCGCCCCTGGTCACCCAGAAGAGGTCGACCTCCAGGTGTACGAGGTCCGGGTCGGTCTCGCGGGTGAGCACGTCGAAGCCGGTGCGCGAACCGCCGTCCTGGCGGAAGAACTCGAAGTGGTGGTTGTGGTAGCCGAACTTCAGGCCGGCCTTGCGCGCCATCGCACCGGCCTTGTTGAGGTCGCGGGCGAACGCCCGGTACACGGCCGAGCTGCGGATCGGGCCGTTGGCGTCGACGCCGAAGAACGGGTGCACGATGTACCGCTGGCCGATCGTGCGGGCGTCGTCGAGCGTGGCCTGCCAGGCCGCCGCGTCGAACGGCTGCGGGATGCCGGAGTGCCCGGAGGTGGCGCGCAGCCCCGCCTTGTCGAGCGCGGCCTTGAACTGCGCCGCGGTGCGGCCGACGAAGCCGGCGTGCTCGACCCGCGTGTAGCCGATCCGGCGCAGCGCGGCGAGCGTGCCGTCGAGGTCGATCGCGAGCTGGTCGCGCAGCGTGTAGAGCTGGACGCTGATGCGGTCGAGCGGCACCCGGTGGGGCCCGCCGTGGCTACCGCCCGAGGCCTCGGCGGGCCCGGCCGCGGCGAGCACGCCCGCGGCGCCGACGGTCGCGGCCGTGGCCGCCTTCAACACTCCGCGGCGGCTGAGCGCCGGCACGTCCGGCGCGGACGCGGAGCCGGAGTGGTCGTGGGTGATGCACATGGAGACGCCTCCTGATGGGGTGGACATGAGTCACCCCGACCGGACAGCGTCAAGAGCCCAGATCGCCGACTTCAGAGCACGACGCGAAACGGCCGGTCACGGGGTGACCGGGCGTTCGTCGAGCGGTGCCACACGCCGACGACCGATGGAGGGCGAGGACCCGCGACACACCGGGCCAGGCTGCCGAACCCTTGCCATCGGGTCCCTGACGTCGGCGGCGCGGTCGTCGCATCCGTAGGTGGGACTAAATCAAACTGATCCGGATCATATGCACGTCACGCCGTCCCTAGCAAGGCGAATCGGGCAGACCGCGGTCCTGCTCATGTTTTGGTGACAGTTTGCTGACGCAGTGTCCTTGATCGATCTCTTCCGTGATCTTTAGGGTCCAACCGGGCCATCAGCGAGAACCGCGGGGCGGCCCTTCACTAGGGGAGGCAGCATCGATGTTGAGACCGACACGCCGACTACGCCTGGCCAGGTCGCTGCTGAGCGCCGGCGCGGCACTGGTGGTCGTCGCGACGAGCGTGGCCGCGACCGGCTCGGCGGCGCAGGCCGCGCCCGGCGGCTCCGCGTCCGACAAGATCCGCCCGGAGCTCGCCGAGCAGCTGGAGGCGAAGAGCGAGTCTGACTTCTGGATCCGGTTCGCGCCCAAGGCCGACCTGAGCAAGGCCAGCGCCATCAAGGACTGGAACGAGCGGGGCACCGCCGTAGCCACCGCCCTCCAGAAGACCGCGGAGGAGAGCCAGGAGAAGGTCCGCGCCGAGCTCGACGCGGCGGGCCTGAAGTACCAGAGCTTCTGGGCGACCAACGCCATCAAGGTCAGCGGCGCCTCGACGGGCATGGCGCAGAGCATCGCCGCGCACAGCGAGGTCGAGGGCCTCTACGCCCCGGTCGTGTACGAGCTGCCCGAGCTCACCGCCGGCACCGACCAGAAGACGGTGAACGCCGTCGAGTGGGGCGTCGCCAACATCAAGGCCGACGCCGTGTGGGCCCAGTACGGCGTCAAGGGTGCCGGCATCACGATCGCCAGCATCGACAGCGGCGTGCAGTTCGACCACCCCGCGCTGGTCAACTCGTACCGCGGCAACAACGGCGACGGGACGTTCAACCACAACTACAACTGGTTCAACGCCGCCGGCACCTGCGCCGCGGCGCCGTGCGACACGGACGGCCACGGCACGCACACCATGGGCACGATGGCCGGCCTCGACGGCGCCAACCAGATCGGCGTCGCCCCCGAGGTGAAGTGGATCGCGGCGAACGGCTGCTGCCCGAACGACAACGCGCTCATCACGTCCGGCCAGTGGATGCTCCAGCCGCGCGACTCCAACGGCCAGAACCCGGACGTCAGCAAGCGGCCGAACATCATCAACAACTCGTGGGGCTCGCGCAACCCGTCCACCGACCCGTTCATGGAGGACGTGTCGCTGGCCTGGGAGGCGTCCGGCATCTTCGGCGTCTGGGCCAACGGCAACAGCGGCACCCTCGGCTGCCGGTCCAGCGGCTCGCCGGGCAGCCGGATCGCCAACTACTCGGTCGGCGCGTACGACGTGAACAACAACGTCGCGAGCTTCTCCGGACGCGGTGCCGGGCAGGACGACGAGATCAAGCCCAACATCGCCGCGCCCGGCGTCAACGTGCGGTCGAGCATTCCGGGCAACGGGTACGGCAGCTCCAACGGCACGTCGATGGCCGCGCCACATCTCGCGGGCACCATCGCGCTGCTGTGGTCGGCGGCGCCCAGCCTGGTCGGCGAGGTCACCGCGACCCGCCAACTACTCAACGACACCGCCACCGACAAGCTCGACGCCCAGTGCGGTGGCACGGCCGACGACAACAACGTGTACGGCGAGGGCCGCCTCGACGCGCTGGCGCTGCTCAACGCCGCACCGACCGGTGACAACGGCACGCTCGCCGGCAAGGTGACCGACGCGGCCACCGGCGGCCCGCTCGCCGGCGTCGACATCACGCTGACCGGTCCGGCGGACCGCCAGCTGAAGACCGCCGCCGACGGGACGTTCTCGTCGCTGGTTCCCGCCGGCGAGTACCAGGCCGTGGTGTCGCTGTTCGGGTACGGGAGCAAGACCGTATCGGCGACGGTGACCGCCGGCCAGACCACGACCCTCAACGTCGCGCTCGACGCGAGCCCGAAGGTCACGGTCAGCGGCGCGGTGACCGACGGCTCCGGGCACGGCTGGCCGCTGTACGCGAAGGTGTCGGTCGCCGGGCCTTCGGGCGCGGCCGACTACACCAACCCCACCAACGGCCGCTACAGCCTCTCGTTGCCGGCGGGCGCGACCTACACGCTGACGTACGTACCGCAGTACCCGGGCTACCAGACCGTCACCAAGGAGGTCGTGGTCGGCTCGCGGAACGTCGTCACCAACGTCGAGGTACCGGTGTCGATCCAGTCGTGCACGACCGCGCCGGGGTACGAGTACGGCTCGGACGGCGAGTACGAGACCTTCGACGGCACCACGGCACCGGCCGGCTGGACGGTCGTCGACCACCAGGGCAACGGCCAGGTCTGGAAGTTCACCGACGACGGCAACCGGGGCAACCTGACCGGCGGCACCGGCGGCTTCGCCATCATCGACAGTGACGACTATGGCGGCGGCAACACGCAGAACACCTCGCTGGTCAGCCCGGTCGTCGACCTGACCGCGGTCACCGCGCCGGTGATCCGCTTCAACCAGGACTTCCGCTTCCTGGGTACCAACAAGGCCGACGTCGACCTCAGCCTCGACGGCGGGGCGACCTGGACCAACCTGCTCCGGCAGACGGCCAACGCGCGCGGACCGCAGGTGAAGGAGATCCCGATCCCGCAGGCCGCCGGCCAGGCGCAGGTGCAGGTCCGGTTCCACTACTACGACGCCGCGTTCGACTGGTGGTGGGAGGTCGACAACGTCCTGATCGGCAGCCAGGTCACCTGCGTGCCGACCAACGGCGGCCTGGTCGTCGGGCACGTCCGCGACCAGAACGACAACGGGTACGTGAACGGCGCCACCGTCACGAGCGTCGACCGGCCGGCGGAGAAGGCCACCACCGCGGCGACGCCGGACGACAGCGGCCTCCCGGACGGCTTCTTCTGGCTGTTCTCGTCGCTGACCGGCGAGCACAAGTTCACCGCCTCGGCGGGCAGCTACGTCAGCCAGACCAACGTGGTCGACGTGGAGGCGGACTGGACCACGTCGACGAGCTTCGCGCTCGCCGCCGGCAAGCTCTCGGTCCAGCCGGCCGCGGTGACCGGCAAGGCACGGATGCCCAGCGGCAAGGTCACCAAGACGTTCACGGTGACCAACACCGGTGGCGCGCCCGTGGACGTCACGTTCGGCGAGCGGGACGGCGGGTTCGAGCTCCTGCGCGCCGACGGCTCGCGGATGACCCGGGCGCAGATCCTCGCCTCGGACGGCGCGCCTGAGCAGCGGCTCGACGTGCCGACGTCGTTCGCCGCGAAGGCGTCGATGGGCGCCAGCTCGGTGGGCGCCGCGGCCAACGGCCCGCAGGCCGCGCCGTGGACGGACATCACCGACTACCCGGCGGCCGTGATGGACAACCGGGTGGTCACGCTCGACGGCAAAATCTACTCGATCGGCGGCGGCAACGGGTCGGCCTCCACGACGAAGAACTTCGTCTACGACCCGGCGGCGCAGACCTGGTCGGCGATCGCGGACCTGCCCGGCGCGCGCAACGCCATGACGGTGGGCGTCGCCGGCGGGAAGATCATCGCGACCGGTGGCTGGGGCGCCGCGGGGCCGGACAGCACGACCTGGTCGTACGACCCGGCCACGAACGCGTGGACCGAGAAGGCGGACAACCCGGCGCCGCGCTCCGCCGCGGGCCAGGGCGTGGTGGACGGCAAGCTCTACGCGGTCGGTGGCTGCACCACCGCCGGCTGTACGCCGATGTCCAACAGCGCCGTCCGGTACGACCCGGTCACCGACGCGTGGGAGACGCTGCCCGCGTACCCGCTGTCGGTCGCGTTCGTCTCGTGCGGCGGGGTCGACGGGGTCCTCTACTGCACCGGCGGCGTCAACGCCTCGTCGGTCGGACAGAAGGCGAGCTTCGCCTTCGACCCGGGTGCCGGCAGCTGGACCCCGATCGCGGACGCGCCGGCCGACAACTGGGCCAGCTCGTACGCGGTGGCCAACGGCAAGCTGCTGGTCGTCGGCGGCTCGCAGGCCGGCGCGATCAGCAACGCCGGCTTCGCCTACGACCCGGCCGCCAACGCCTGGTCCGCGCTGCCGAACGCCAACGTCCCCCGGTACCGGGGCGGCGCGGCGTGCGGCTTCTACAAGATCGGTGGTTCCTCGGGGCAGTTCAACGCCACGCCCGACAGCGAGGCGCTGCCCGGCTTCGAGGAGTGCGCGGCGGCCGGCGCGGACGTCAGCTGGTTCTCGATCGACAAGACCGAGGCCACGCTGGCGCCGGGCGAGCAGGTCACCGTCACGGTCACGATGACCGCGAACGTCGACCAGCCCGGCACCTACTCCGGCTCGGTGGCCATCGGGGAGAACACCCCCTACGCCGTACCGGCGGTCCCGGTGACGTTCGAGGTGCAGCCCCCGACGACCTGGGGCAAGCTGCTGGGCACCGTGGCCGGGGCGGGCTGCAACGGCAGCGCACCGATCGCGGGCGCCACGGTGCAGGTCGACTCGTGGGCGATGTCCTTCACGTTCACCACGGACGCGCAGGGCAAGTACGCGTACTGGCTCGACCGCCGCAACAACCCGCTCACGATGATCGTCGCGAAGGACGGCTGGAAGCCCCAGACGCGCCAGACGAAGGTCAACGCCAGCACGCCGACGGTGGAGGACTTCACCCTCTCCCCCGTCAAGTGCTGACCCGCTAGCGGATCTCGGCCCCGCCTGGTCTCGGCCAGGCGGGGCCTCCGCATTTCGAAAGACAGATTCGAAAGACAGATTCGAGCTACCGCGACGTCCGCCGTGGTCCGGACCGTCGCTCCCGCGGCCTCACCCGTCCGCTGTGGTCACGCGGTTGGTCTTGCACCGCGGACATGGCAGCGGAGGCCGGGGATCTCGGCTCGCCCCGCGAGCCGCCGGCCGCCGCGGTCTCC
>NZ_JBQHDG010000049.1:0-16672 GCF_052068095.1 Phytohabitans sp. LJ34
CGCTTTCGACGTCCCGAAGAGCGATCCAGCTGCCATTGTGAAAGCCGGACTCGACGGCCTGGAGGCCGGCGACTGGGCGGGCGGCCACCCGCGTGGGCGTAGAACCGGGCAGGCACGCCCGCCGGGCCGCTGAGGACGAAGTCGGCGGCCCGTTCCCCGACACCAAGCTGCCCTCGACGGCCCATCTGCATGCGATCACGTTGGATGCAGAGAACCTTACGCCCCTCAGGGCTCGCGGCTGGCTCGCACAACCGATCGCATCGCACTACCTTTCTGGCCAGGCCCCTCACGATGCGCTATCGGCCTGTTCAGGGGTCTTCAACAGCCTCGGCGTGCAGTCCCCCCTCGGCCTCGCGTCGACGAGTCGCAACGAACCTCATCTGCTCCGGGTCGAGGCCGAGATCCAGGAGAAGCCGACTCGCGGCGCCGGTCTCGTCGACCAAGATGACGGCCAGCAGACCGATCCTCTATGTACGGGTGGCCCCGCTCGCTGGCCAAGCCGCTCGGCACGGCCACCCACTGTTTGCCCAGTGTCAGCACCGGCCCGGTGGGCCGGAGGCATCACCATGCGAACCAGGCCGCGACCGTCACTGGTGACCCGGTGCCACTCCCTTTCGGCGGACTACGGCGCCGCGGCGGCGGGCGATAAGCGGCCCACGATCTACCGCAGCACCGTGGCCGATAATCTGATAATCAGATATAGTGGTGGAATGCGGACCATGACAGCTACTGAAGCATCCCGCCGCTTCTCTGATCTCCTTGACGCGATCGAGCGGGGGGAGACCGTCACGGTCACACGCGGAAACCGGCCCATCGCCGAGATCCGGCCTGCCCGCCGCCGGACGGGAAAGGATCTTCGTGAGGCGCTCGCCGAGACCACGCCGCCGGACGAGCGGTTTGAAACGGACATCGCCGAAGCCACGGCGCTGCTGACCTCCGACAGGACGGATCCGTGGGCCGGCACCTGATCCTCGATACCAACATCCTCATCGCCTATGAACGCGGCACCATCGATAGAGGAGCACTCGACAGCGACGAGCTGGCCGTGGCGGCGATCACAATTGCGGAGTACCGAGTCGGCATCGAACTCGCCGACACGGCAGAACGCGCGGCCAACCGTGCGCGAGCGCTTGTCGCGATCACTTCTGCAATCGACGTCCTCGACTACACCGAAACCACAGCGGCACACCACGCCCGACTCATCGCCCACGTCCGGCGCTCGGGGAGGCCGCGCGGCGCCCACGACCTGATCATCGCGGCACACGCCACGGAAACCGACCGCGTCATCGTTAGCCGAGACGCAGCGGCCCGATTCGGCGACCTACCCGGAGTTGTTGCGCTGCCAGCCTGAGTATCGGACCGAACGACCGCAGCCTCGATCGGCAGTTCTTCGGCTAGGCCCCTTGCCCGCCGGGCAGACACAGGTCAAGGCGTTGGCCTGTGAACTGCCGGCGACCAGCGGGGTTCCGCTGTCGCGGTGGTCCAGCGTCGAGTTGGCTGACTAGGCGGTCACCGCCGGTGTGGTCGAGTCGATCAGCGGCTCCACCGTGCGCCGCTGGCTACGCCGCGACGCCCTCAAACCCTGGCAGTACCGGTCCTGGATTGCGCCACGCGCGGCCGACGGGCGAATCGCGGCTAAATCGGCGCAGAACCGGCGCTTATGAACGCAGCGGACAAACACATTCCGTGCCCTCGACGCACCTTGACCGCCCTCTATTACCTCCTTACAGTCATGTCGGACGGTATTCAAATCGATCATTGTATCTTTGTCCGATCTAACGGGGGAGGCGACGTGTCGATTGTCCGTGTGTCCATTGCGGTTGCGGCCTTAGCTGCCGCAGCCGTCGCATTAGCGCCGTCGAGTATTGGACTCGGCGAGCAGGACGAGGCGACGAAACAGGTATCGCTCAAGGATGAGAACGTTGTGCGGCTGCCGCCGGCTTCTGCGTCGGATTACCGCAATCACAAGGTGACCACAAGCGTCGACACTTCCAATCTCGACGCCCAACTGGCCGTCGCGGCGGATCGGTACATGGCTGGCGACGCCGCGCTGAGCGCGATGTTGCAGGGTGTCGCGTACAAGGTCGTCAAGGAAGGGCCGTGGACCAGGCAGAAGACCGACCAGCGCATTGGCATCGTCCGGGAGCTGCGGCTCGAGCGGCCGGTGGATACGCCGATGCGGGAGTGGCCGGTAGCGCGCTGGGACGAAGCAGCTGACACCTACAAGGAGGGGACGTTCAAGGCGGCATATCGAGGAGTGTCATCGATCACCGTGCACATCGCCGATGCGGCGGGCGTCGTCTCACTGATTCCCGGTAACAGTGTTGTGGTCAGCAATGAAGGCAGCGGTTGGCGCGAAAACTCCGGTGGAAAGTGAGGGGAATGATGAACACACCCGTCATCGCGCAGAGCCAACGGGGCCGGCTCGCCATTCTCATGACGCTGCTGCTTCTGGGGGTTTCCGCTGCGGTCAGTGTGCCGGCCAGCCCGGCCGCCGCGGCGACCGCTCGCAACGGGCAGTGCCAGCGATTCCGCACGCCAGACAACAGTTCTTACTGGTTCAACTACGATTTCCTCGAAGAAACCGCGGACTGTGGAGCGGTCGACTGGGCGACGAGCCTGCTGTTTTGGGGCACCGCCGACATCGACTTCGTGAAGTCCACCCTGGGCGACCTCGGCTACGAGGACAGCAGCTTCGAGATCATGCACATGCCGGTGCAGAGCTACGACACCAGCGAGGTGTGGGACGGCGACGGCGGTAAGAAGGAGATCGCCTGCCCAGCGGTCGGCCTCTCGGCCAGGCACTACCGCATCTACGCGCCGCCGGAGCGTGACTACATGTGGGCGAACGGGTTCGGCTTCTTCGTGGTGGGCACGACACATATCGACGCCAACGAGTGCCCGCCGATCGGCAAGCGGCACTACGGCAGCGAGGAGACAGAGCGGCACATCGCCCAGGTCGCGAGCAACGCCGGATATCCGACCGCGGTCGACTGGTCCAACTTCCTGAACGAGGAACCGTACCGCGTCGAGGGAAGCCACACGTGGGAGAACAGCGGCCGCGCCACGTACATCAACATGTAGGCGGCAGCGGACCGATGATGCCAACAAGGATCTCAGCCCACGCACTCGCGGCGTTGTTCACGCTCGTCGCGGTGCTCGTCCCGGGTCCCGCTCCGGCGGGGTCCGGGTCGCCGGGTGAGGAAAACAGCCAGTGGTGGGCCGTCGAGCAGGCGGCCACAAGCAAGCCACTCACCCGGGCCGCACCGACGGCTTCCACGACCGTCCGCATTCCTGAGTCGGGACAACACCAGAAACTGTGGTACGTGACGCGGGTCGGCGCCCGCATCGACTTCGAGGCGGGCGGCGTCGACCGCGGCAACGGCCGTCTCGTCGCGTACGCAAATGGCAAAGCCGTAGCGCTGATCACGCTGCGCGCTCAGAAAGACGGCGTACGGATCTTTTACGACGGGGTGCTGACCGGCCCGAAGGTGACGGTGACGGAGGCCAGTCACGCAGTCGTGCAGTACACCAACTACGTGGTGGACGACTCGGCGCGCTCCGGGCCCAACACGGTGAAGTTCGCGCTGGAGGATCGAGGTCGCCTCGTCAAGCAGGTCACCATCCACCAGGACAGCGCGCTGGGGCGCACGACGATACCCCCGGAGCAGCTGTCCATACATTCGCCTGCCACGGTTACTGCCGCTCCCGGCGAGCGATTCAAGGTGCCGTACTCCGTGCGGAGCCGGCGCGAACGCGAGGATCGTCCACTGACCGTGCGCGCGCAGAAGACGGACGGCCGCCTCGAGTTGGTGTCGAGCGAGCACCGCTACAACGCGACCGGCCACGGTGTCAAAGGCCATTTCGTCGCCTCGGCGAAGGAGCCGGGCCAGTACGAGTTGTTGCTGGCCGCCAGCGGTGGATACAACGAGCCGACGAGTACGGTGCTGCTGACGGTCAAAGCGTCCGGCTGGCGGTATCCCAGTGGCATCCAAATCTTGGCGGCGCTCTTGCTGGTGGCGTTCGCATTCCTGATCCTGCCGACCACTCGCCGAGCGCGGTCCTTCCGCCGGCGGGCGCGCCGGCGGCACTGAGCGGTAGGGTTGGCCGCACCATGAGCGTCGCAAAACAGGTCGCCTGGATCGGTTTTGGCTTGGTCACCGGCGCAGTTGCCGGCGTGATCTGGGGTTGGCTGGGCAGCGACGGCTACGAAAGCTGGGACTCCGCCATCGGCACCGGTTTCCTCTGCGCGTTGGCCGGTGCTTTGGTGGCGGTCGCCGTCCTCGCCGGCCGGGGATGGGTCGCCCACCGCAGACACCGCCGCTGATACGGCGGCCGGTCCCACGTGGACTCCGTACAGCGTTGCCAGCGCCTTCGCTGTGCTAGGTAGCCGGCAGTTGGTAACGGTGGTCGGCGTCTACCGCCACCAGCTCCGACCGGTGCTGCTGACCGGCGCCGTCGCCATGGATGAGATCTTCGGGGCTGACTCGGATGCTTAGTCACCCAGATAGTCACCCAGAGACAACGAGAGGGCATATCCATCAATGGGATATGCCCTCTGATCTGCGTCGGGACGGCCGGATTTGAACCGACGACCCCTTGACCCCCAGTAGTCCAGTGGGTCAGCGGCATGCTCACGCACGTTTGCCCAGGTCGCTGCAAGCATAAATCGGCCGAGTAAAGGAGTCCCACCGGACACACGATCCGGGTCCCCGCCCAAGGCCAGACAACACAGCAGGGTGCGAAGCGCGCTGCGCAGCTGATGCGTCCACGACACCGAGGTATCACAACACTCGGGCAGCGGCGGCAGCCGGATATGGACCGCCCGCACCCAGAAGACCCCGTAGTAGCGGCAGCCAGCCAACGCGACACAGTCGCGACGGGCACGGCCCGTAGCGCGACAGCCACGGCATCGCAGCCCAGGCATTAGGGGGCCTGGCGACGCAAGACCAACACCCGCGCTACAACAACGAGCTGCCACGCCGGACCGCGACCCGCTCCCGACACTGACGATCGGCCCAGCTTCGTCACCCCTCGTAACGAGCGGATCGCGGCAGATCCGGATGCCAAGATCACTCGTTCGGACGTCATCGACATGTCGCCGAGCCGCCCGCGATCGGCGGCATGACAGTGCACCTGATCTAGCGGCTCGCGCCACCGTGCAGAGCCCTGGCCGGACCAAATATCAGGTGCCCTGCCGAGGCCGCTGTACTTCTAGGATTCGGACTGTCACGCGTTTTCCTTCAAGCTGGGCCGCTTTTTTAAGCAGATCGGCGTGGGTGTTGGCGCGATCGCGCTTCCTGGCAGCGGCTAGTCGTCGATCATCGTGGTCGGTCCATTCGTCTGTCGGGAACCACCCGACTAGGTAGATGCCTGTGTCGGTTTGTGCGTCATCGAGATAGCGCTGAGCAAGTTGCGCAGTCAGGTCTTTCTCAAGTCCTGGATTCCATTGGCCCTTGGCCTCTATCACGACGGCCAGCCGAGTCATGGAGTCGTCAGTGCTGCTCAGGTGCGGCCCGCGGTTGGCGAACGCCTCTATGAGGATGTCCGTTCGGTGACCAGCGCCATAGGGATCTGTCGGCCTGACGAGCACTTCGCGATTGATGGCGACGCCTCGGTTGCTTAGGCGTATCTTCAGTTCGTGGGCCACATAGGCGCACAGTGCGGCTTCAGGCTTGGGCCGCCATGGCTCCTCGCTCCGCCTGCGGCGCCGTTCGCGGGGCGGTGATGCAGAATCCGGCTGGCGTTGGCGGTCCCAGAGCAACTCGCCGTGTGTTGATAGGTCGCGCGCGATGTGCTCGAGGGTGTCATCCAAGAGGTCGGCGAGTTCGTGGTTTGTGCGCACCAGCCGCCGGTCAGGGTTGGCCAACAAGATGGCGACGTCCTCGGGGGCGGGTGCCATCCACAGCGACGCGTGCACTGCGGTGCGTACTGTGACGACCGCTGCCGCGAAGTCCAGGCGTTCGGGGAACCGCCGTTGCAGTGCGTTAAGCTGCTCGAGTGCGGCTGGGGTTCGCCGGTTGGTGAGGTCGCGCAGTGCCTGACGCTCCCATTCCTGGGCACTATCGACCTCTTGGAAGCCATCTGAGCGCTGCTGTTCACCCGCCGTGCGTGGCAAGGTGGTCAGCCAGCGCAGTAGTAGTGCCAGTTGCTCCTCGTCAAGCTGACTGTTGATGTCCTCAGCCCTGGCGCCGACTTGGTGGGCGAGTTGCACGCCGAGCAGGCGGGTCCGTAGGACGTCGAGGAGGGTGGATAGGTCGACGGCTCCGGAACGGAGTAGCGACTCGGCGCAGACGAGTGAATAGTCCGCCGGTCCAGCTTCGGGTTGATTCTCGATTGCGGCCATGGCTGTCGCGATCGTGGCTGCGTGCCGGATGGACATGAGTGCATGGAGAGCGCTGCGTAGGGTGTGAACGGCCTCGCGCCGTTGGTCGGAGCCCTCGTCCAATCGCAGCGTTGGTAGTGCTAGGCGCTCGTGATCCGACTCGAGGACTTCAGCTAGGCCGGGCACGGTGCTGGCGCCGTGTCCTGTCGCATCACTGATGGCTGTCACGATGCGGTATAGAGCTGTGTGGTGCCGTGAGACAAAGTCGCGGTCGCTCAGGTCGAGCTGGTTCGGTGCTGAGCCTCGTGCAAGCTCACCGATCACATATGTAGGGATGGCATCCTCGAGATCGCGGAAGGCGTGCTCGCTTGCCTCGGCGAGCAGGTGGTACCGGCGGGCATAGCCGCCGTCGGCCTCGGAACTGGGCGTGAACCACAGGATCGCGCCAACCCAGGACCGCCACACTCGGTCGGAAATTCCGGCGGTGAGGCCGAGGCGTTCGAGCAGAGCGAGTGCAAGGTATCCGGCCCAGGCGCGTTTGTCGTATCGCGTTGTCCCCCGCCACTCAGTGCGGCAGTCTTCGCTCTTGGTGAGGAAATTCCGGGCAACTTTCGGCAGAAGCTCGCTGAGCGACGGCTCCAGTAACGATGCCGCCGGGAACGTCCGGGGGTCGTCGGCACCGCTCGGCGCATGTCCGCGCCCGGTCCGCGGGTCGAACTGGAGGTTCCACAGCAGGCGCCAGAAGGCATTCAGGTCGCCTGCCGTTGCTAGCTCCCAGTCGGCGACTAGCTTGGCATGGAACTCCTCGGCCTCCGCGAAGTCGGGCGTGTTCTCGGAACGAGTGCGTTCTAGGTTGCTACGCAACGCTTCAGCGAGAGGGCTGTCGAGCCGTATCGGGTCGAAGTGAACGCGCAGCGCCTGCCACAGCGGAGTGTCTTCGTAGGCGAACGCCAGATCGTGGGCCTCCCTGTCCTCTGGGTCCATGACACTCTTGTACGGCGCGCCATGCTGCAACGGATGTCGGTGTCTGGCCGGCCCTGTCAGGATTTCGCCATGCTAGTCACCCTGACCCCTGGCGTCGACCGGGATCGCGTCCTCGAACTGCTCCGATCCGCCGCCAGCGAGATCATCAATAATCACGGCAACCAGTCTGGCTACGTACGGTGGGCGCTGAACGTCGGCCGGATGCTGCGCGGCCAGATCGCCCGTCTCGACTTGGAGCGGCTCCTGTTCACGCCGGCCTTCTACCGGCTGCTCGATCCGCCGCTGATGGGTACACCGCAAGGCCTTCAACTGCTCGAGGCGGAGATTTCCGAACGCCAGGCCTTGCTCACTGCGGCTTTCGAGACGCTTCGGGACCAGATCGGAAGGTGGAATGCCGCAGCGGGCAAGGTACTGGCGGTCGTGGACAGCAGCGTGTTCATGTCCCATCCCGCATGGGTCCAGGACGACGACCCAACGGTGGTCATCGCGAGCATCCCGTGGGCTGAAGAGCTCGGGATCGGCTTCGAGGATGTCCTTCTCGTGCTTCCCGAGGTGGTTATCCGGGAGTTCGACAGGCTCAAGGAGTCGGGAAACCAGAAGGCTCGCCACCGAGCGTCGGTGACACTTGCCGTCATCGACAAGCTTTTAGCCAATCCGTACGGCACGGTGCCGATCCGACTCAGGGACAACGACTGGGAGGCGATGACCGCGCGTGGGGAGATGCCGCGCGGTGCGGTTCACCTGCGGGTGTTTTACGACGATCCGGCGCATCGGCCGCTATCGGACGCGGATGCAGAGGTCATCGATCGGGCCGTGGCGGTGCAGACCCTCGCGGGTAAGGCAGTCCAGCTTGTGACGATGGATACCGGAATGGGGCTCAACGCACGTCGGGCCGGGCTGCTAGTGACGAAGCCGGCGAGGGAAATTGAGGCGCCGCCGCCCCAAAGTCAGTCGATGCGGGCACGCCGTCGGTCGACGGCCGGACCCGCCCAGACAGCGACGCAATGATCCGCTGCCGGGAGGTCCGGCGACTCCAGTGCCTACCGGGGCTTTCCGCGGTGCACGCATCGTCGAGGCGGCGCAACTGATTCGCCCGGTGAGCCGGAGGGGTTACCAGCTCGACAGCTTGGAGACGACGAGTGCTGCCGCGGTGATGATCCCTCCGATCGCGAGCAGAAGCCCAGCCAGTTCCGACGCGATACGCCGGCACGCGCGGATCTTGGTAGCTAGACGAGATGCCCGTCCGAGACGTTCGCGAGTCATGACTACGAGAATGGTGCTTCACTCTGCGATGCTCTTAACTGATGCAAAAAGATGATCTTCGTGAGCGGCTCCGACGCCGGCTACGTCGCCGTGACATCGATGACCTCTGGGCATATCTCGACCAGCAGCATTACGTTACGGAGTTTGCGGACGACCTTGACCGGTTGGTTGACACCGCGCGGGCGGTCCTCAAAGCAGGTCGCGCGGCGCGCCGTCCTGCGGCGCGTCAAGACGGTGCGTTCGGTGATGTGGCAGACCCGCGTCGACCGCCGAAGGGTTTGGAACAAGCGTGGGCACGATCGCTGCTCGTCGCTGCTGAAGCCTCGCGCCACGAGGCCGTAGAGGTGTTCCGCGCGCGGAACCTGCCCGGTGGCTTGCTCGCGTGGTCCGATGTTCAGACCTGGTTGGAAGATCAGAAGGCCATCGAAGGGCCGATTACCAACGACATCACGGTTACCGTCGAAACTGATTGGCTGGACTACCGCGGCCGCGGCCACATGGTGTTCGATCCGCCGATCGCCGAGGCCCGCGGTCTCCACCTCGCGTCACGGGATCTTGCCTATGCAGTTCCCGGTGGACGGTGGGTCAATCGGTTCGCGATCCGGGCTGACGGGCAACTCAATCAGCTGCGGCTATGCGCGGAGAGCCTCGCCGAGGTGTGTGGCTGGCAACCGGCGCAGGCGACGGTGTTCGTCCTGACCGGTGTCACGCCGCTGATTTCCTCGGTGCGCATCAAGACATCCGTAGTCGGCGGCGGCAAGATCACGCTGACCATCGAACCAACGGCGTCCAGCGAAGATGTGCTCAACGCCTACCACGCCGCTCGGCGTGAGCGAGGCATCGACCACCTGCGGACGCTGTCGGTGAAGCACGCTCGGCTTGCCGCGTTCGCGCTCGTCGAGTACGCGGACGTGCCGTGGGACGAGCGCTGGAACCGCTGGAATCGCGCGGAACCGAGATGGGCCTACTCGAAGTCTTCCAACTTCCGGCGGGATGCCCTCGCCGCCGCCAAACGGCTACTCGATCCCGACTCTCGACGGCGCGACGAATCGGCTCACCCGTCCATATTCTTCGACGACCCGGACCCTGCCCTAACAGCGGCCGAACCCACGACCTGAAAGGTACGATCAACGGCTCTCGACGACACCACGCTCGTGACCGGTGAGGTCCACCAAACGTTGAGGAAGCGGTTCTCTCCAAAGATGCCGTCAGCCCGCATGCTGCCAAGCGAGGCGATGATGGTCTTCAGGCGCGGGTAGTTGTCCAGCCAGGTGGCAGCCGTGCTGATCCCCCGATGTCCTCAAACGTCGCCAGCATCGGGTGTGGATCAAGGCGCCTACAAAGCTAACCCGGCCTCGATGGCGGCCTTTCCTTGGTCATTGACTCAAGCGTCTCGTACTCCCCATCAACAAGTAGACCAATGACTATGTTAAGTTCAGTCGCTATTTCGGCCGTTAAGCTCATGGCGTTTTCTTCCCGGTTTCCAGGTCCCCGTGTGGGGTCGGCGAGTCCCTCATCTTCGCCCATCCGCTTTGTCTCCGCCTGCGCCTGCTGCCTCGGCACTGCACCTTGTCGCTCGTCTCGCGCAGGCACTCCGTCGTCGCGCGCAGCGGGCAGTCGAGCGTCTCCGGGGCGAAATCACTCTCGGGGAGCACATGCCTGGGCCGTTCGTCCTGGTCTAGCAAGTCGCGCCCATTCACTGGATGCTCGATCGGTGTGCGCCGGTGAAGTCGCCCGTACGGGGATTGTGGTGGACGGTCCAGCGGGTTCGGTTGCGGTCGGTCACATACCAGGTCTCGGTGAAACCCTGGGCGCGCAGCTCCGGATTGTCTGTGCGGACCTGACCGGTGACCTCCACCTTGCCGTCGACCTGACCGACCGCCGCCTCCGGGGTCTTGTAACGCTCGGCGATCCCGGGGCCGCGCCGGGCCGCCTCCTGCTTGGCAAGGGCACGCTCGGCCTGTTCCCACTTCTCGTCGTCGGTGAGCTCCCGCTTGGGTGGCCGGCCCTGCTGAGACGGCCGAGTCGGCTTGGCCGGGCCAGCGGCGGTCGGCTCGGGTGTGGGAGCGGCTGGTTTCGGCGCAGGCAGCTGCCCTTGCTGCCGGGGCGCCGTCGGCGTGACCGGTCCGGCCGGGCTGCCGCCGGTGCCGGCGGTCGCCTCCCCGGGGCCGAGCAGGCCACGGGCCGGCGGGGAGACCTGGCCGTTGGCGACGGCGGCGACCTGCTGGCCGGTCGACAGGTTGGTGATCTCGCCGGTGCCGGTGGCCGGGTTGTAGGTAGCCCGGAGGTACTGTCCGGTGGGCCGGTGGTACGCCATCTGACTCACCACGCCGGTCTGCGGGTCCACCTGCGGTGCGGAGTAGATGACGTCCGGCTCGACCGTGGGTTTGTTGGTGACCGCGGGCGGGCCGCTCCGGCCGGTGGTGGCTGAGAGCGCGCCCGCGATCGCCACGAGCGCCATGGTGACGTCGATGAAGCCGCCCGCCATCAGGCCGCCGGCCGAGTCCTGCTGGGCGCGGGTGAACACGTCGTTGGCGCCGGTGCCGAGGTGGAAGGCGTACCCCTGCTCGATGGCCTCAGCACCGGAGGCGAGCTGAACCGCGGCGAGCGCCAGCCCGAACGGGGGAAAGATGAGGGCGAGCAGGGTGAGGATGAGGGTGGCCCCGATCTTCACGATGGCCCAGATGTGCTCGGACCGCTCGTCGTCCGCGACCGCTTCCCGCACCTCGGCGTCGGCGCTCGGCAGCAGGTCGTGCAGGACCGGGCCGAGTTGCAGGTAGTTGATCCGCCCGGCGGCGATCATGGCGCTGAGCTCGCCGTAGTCGGCTCGTCGCTGGGCGATCCGGGCGAGGATGGTGGCGCGGAGATGGTCCGGGGTCATGGCGCTGCCCAGGCTGAACACGTCGTCCGGGATGATTCGGTAGCCCTGGTCGCCGAGCGGGGCGACGACCGGCCGGATGGCGTTGATCGCAGCCTGCACCCGGGCGCTAGCGCTGCCATCGACTGCCGCCCAGGGGTCGGTCGGCCCGGGTGGCTGTCCGGCGAGCCCGGACAGCCGGTCGGCCGGCGAGGTCCAGGCCGGCCCGACATGCGCATGGTGGCGGGACAGTTCGTCGGCGCGGACGATCTCGTGGCAGCCGGTGCAGGCCCGCCACTCGCCGCGGGCCTGGTGCTCCTCGACATTGCGGCGGAACGGGTTCGGGTCGTTGCTCCAGGCGTTGAAGGCCGGCATCCCGCCTGTACGCTCCGCGGTGCCCCGCAGGTCGGCGGCGGACTGGGCGAGGACCTGGGTCTGCAGGCCGGCGGCCGAGAACTGGGTCTCGATGAGCACCCGCCACTCGTCGAGGCTCGCCTGGTTCTGGGTGAGCCGGTGCTGCGCGGACAGCAGGACGGCCTGCTGGAAACGGGCGTGCCGGGCGGCAACGCCGTCCCCGGAGCCCGGCGCACCGGTGCCGCCCACCAGCCGGTTCACCTGCTCCTTCTGGAGGATGTCCTGGTTCTCGCGCGCGGCGGTGTACTCCGGCGTGCCGGGGACAAGCGTCGCGAGGTGCCCGTCGAGAGTCCGCAGTTGCTCGGCGAGATCACCGTCGGGCAGGTTCGCGGTGTACTGCGGGGTAATCGACATGAGGCGTACGTCGTCGGCTAGCGCGCGGGCGACCGTCCCGCCGGATCCGCCCGGCATCTGCACCGGCCCGCCGTTCGCGAATTGCTCTGCGGCCGCCTCGGCGGCTCGCTCGGCGGGGTCCGCCGGATCGCTGAACCAGGTCGAACCGGCACCGCTCGGCCGGGCCGGGCCGAAACTTTGCTGCACCACGTGTGTCAGCTCATGCGCCAGCAACCGTCTGCCGCCGGCACTGCCCGGGTCGTACCGTCCCGGGGCGAAATAGGTGTCGCTACCGATCGTGAACGCCGCCGCCGCCGCCCGCGCGGTCGCGTCGGCGGCCGCCGCGTCGTCATGCACGCGCACCGCCGAGAAGTCGGCGCCGAACCGGGCCTCGGCCTCGGCCCGGAACCCGTCCGGCAACGACCGGCCTGCACCGGCGGCCGCGACCGAGCGCTCGAACCTGTCCGGGGTCGCGTCAGCCGAGCGAGCGGAGCTGTCGACCAGCCGTCTGACCGCGCCGTTGCCGGCCATCCCGAGGCGGGCGATGACCGGGCCGAGGTCGCCGGGCTCCGCCTCCGGACGCGAGCCCGCCAGGAGCCGCGAGACCGCGGAGTTGCCCGCGCCGTGCAGCGGGTCCAGCGCTTGCGGCACGGCCCGTTCCGCGCGTTCGGCCGGCTCCGGAACGACCTCGCGGGCACGGACCCGTTCCTCACCGACCAGCCCGTCGCGTCCACTTGCCTCGGCTACCACCCACCCATCGTGCCCAGATCCCGCCTCGGAGTACGCGAAAGAGGCACCCACCCGACAGGACGCGCCGCGCCGTCGTCGCTAGCCCTCCAGTAGTTGCCGCTCGGGTCCCAGGACGAACCCACGGCCCTGCCGGCCCCCTGGACAGAATGCTCAGGCGGTGGTGATGTCGACCCGAGGGGTTGGCGACGTGGATGCCGAGGACTCGATCGTTACTGAGGACCAGTCTGATCCGGTCGAGTCTTCGCCGGGCGGCTGCGTTGGCTGCAGGTGGTGTACGGCGTCCTCGAGGGCATCGGGCTGTACTCGATGATGCGGTTGGCGGCGGCGTTGAACCGCACACCGGCGATGTCCTGGCAGATCAGGATCGTCACGCCGTCGCTGACGGCCCACCGGACGCCCAGCTCCAGATAGACGTTGGGATTGGCGCCGGTCAAGTCGGCAACGTAGATGTCGGCGTCCGTCGCCCCGGCGAACATCGAGTGATGTACCGGGCCGGCTGCCGACTTCTCCTTCTCGATGACGAGTTCGACGTCGCAGCCCAGCCGCCGCCGAACCAGCTCCGCGGCAGGCTCAAGTAGCCGCCGGCGGATCGCGGGACAGTCTGTCCAGCCAGCCGACTCTCCCATGGAGGTGCCCGGCATCGCCACGAAGCACCGCAGCATCCGGGCGCCAGGCGTGAAGGTTGATTCGGCTGCGGTCCCGAAACCATCGGCCGTAGCGGTGGGGACGGGCTGCGCGCGTCGGTCCATGGCGTGTAGCAGCTGCAGCTGCCGCCACCGCGACCGCCAGGGGCTCTAGCCGCGGGTCCTGAGAGGTAACCGCGCGGCGACGCGGGTCCCAGCATGTATAGCGTCTGCACCAAGGCGCTGAGGAAGTCCAAACGCGGCAGGCGCTTACCGGCCAGCGCCTCACTGACAGCGGACTGCCGAGGATGGTGTGCGGCAAGTCGCAAGTGGGAATAGCACGTGGCTGATTCACGGAGGCACCTTTGCCGTCCTAGCAGCCAGTCCTTTACCATCTTTCGTTCGTGTTGTGGTCATTCAGAGATCCCACGGATGGCGGGGAAACATGCCAATCCGACTCGCGAAGAACCTGAGCGGCTTGATCCGGGTTGTCACGCACGGCCGATCGCAGCTGACGAAGCCGCCAGTTGACTCGGCCCCGACATACGACATCTTCCCAACCGTCTTGGGCGTCCACGCCAAGTTCACGGATTAGGAACTCCAAGAGATCCTCGAGACAAGGGCGGAACCGTTCGCCCCCTACAGGAAGGTGCATTGCCGACAGATCTCGTTGATTCTTGGTAGAACCCCGCGCGGCATCGGCCGCAGCTCGAAACACTTTGTCGAAGCGATCCCTCGGAGCGTGCACGTGCCAATGAGCCACTGGAACGTTACGCATATCACTTCGGTACTCCAGGCGAACAAGCGGAATGTTGTCGTCGGCAGACCACACTTTAATATCAGACCGTACCGCCTTCAAGTACCGATCTGCATGGTCAAGCGTAAGAAAGAACACGAGGTCTAGATACGCTAGCGTTGTCCCCCGGATCGTAAGATCGATCCAGCGGCGTCGACCTTCGCCGTCTGGATGCACCAGGAAGCGACCACTTGCTGGCAGGTGCTCAGTTACGAGAACCGCTTGCGACGGCAAGACGCCGTCAAGAGTTTGCTGCACCTCGACGGCAAAGTTAATTGATCGTTCTTCCAGAGAGAAGTTTTCGTTTTTCATAGCACTCGTACCTAGCCGATATCTTGGTCCCGTCCCAGAAGGTAGTTGATCTCGTCCAGTTGCTCTAAACACTCCCATTCCGGGCCGGAGAGGTCACTCTCGACCTGCTTCCGGCGTAGGTCGATCTCGGAGGTGCCTATTTCTGCCAAGAGACTATCGCGGCGCCTCAGTAGCTCCTCCACGGAGACAGTAAAGACTTTAGGTGTCATACCTTCCTCCCGCGTAGGCCCCATCAGTGATATTTCGTCTTATCACCCGGTCCACAAAAAGTCAACGAGGGAAATCCGCCCTAAAGGCGAACCGAACCAGGGTGTCCGAATTCGAAGGTCACCCGCAAGGCAATGACCTGAAACCTCCCGTATCTCAAGTGGCTGCCGTTAGCAGCGGTAATGCTGTTGCGGAAGAAGGGTTGGTCGCGGGCGCGAATTATGACACGCAATCTTGCGCGTCGGCCCCGGTGGCGGGTTGGGGGATGGTCGCGTGAATTATGACCGCCCGCCCGTCAGCCCGTCAGCCCGCCGGTTCGACGGGCGGCGACAACGGAACGGCTTGCGGTGCGGTGGCGTACGACGCCGGTTGATCACTCAAGCGGAACGTGCCCCGCTACGGATTGACATGATCTAGACATGCAGTCACATGGGACAGCCGAATTTGCGACTCTTCCGACGATGACCTATGGGATGCTTGGCGCGACGGGTTGCTCAACTCGTGAGGAGGGATGTGCCATGATGGGTGGGAATGATGGTCTGCGCGAAGCTATAGAGGCGCGGCGAGAAGAAGTAATAGCGGGCGAGTCCGGCTTCATCGGCGAGTGCCGCGAAGCAGTGCCGTTCGGGGAGACGTTTTACGTAGTCTCAAGTGGCAGGGAGTACCTCTCCTGCACTCACACGCCCCCTCACACTCGCGAGGTGGACTGATGCTGGCTCCTTTGAGAGTGCCACTCGCCACCGCACTGTACGCGCTGATCGGTATTCTACTGGCGAGGTATTGGTACGATGGGGTTCATTGGCCTACGTGGACGACCTTGGGCGTAGCCGCCGCTTTGGCTTTTTGTGCCGCGCCGACTGCTCGCAGCCAGATAACGCGAAGGCCATTGCTCGCCATGCGTATCTTTGAAACCTACTCCTGGATCAACGGCCTCCTTGCGGCGGTTGCTGCGTGCGCCACGGTTTTGGTGACCGTGAAACTCGCCGCTGCCGGAGGGGATGACGATCCGTTGAAGGAGCTGGTGACTCAAGCCAGCGCCGCGCTGACCACGCTGATCGGCGGGATTGTCGTCGCGACAAAGGACGTCGACGAAACGCTCGGCAAGCGGATTGCTAAGGAATTCCAGGCAAAATTTACAGTGCAGGGCCAAGAGCAGGAAGGCAAAGTTACGTTAGAACGAGACTCGGCGGCACTGCTGGCAGTATTCACCAAATATGAAAACGGTTGGACCGACTGGTCAGAAGATACCCGAGCCGCGAGAATTAAGTCCCTTGAGGACAATCTTGTAACCGATAGGGTGTGATCTCAAATCACTATCGCCCACCAATGCCTGTCGTCTATACGAAACCATCCGCTCATCGGCTAGATGAGTAGGTTTGGGCGACGTGGCCGCGTTTGCAGGCGAATCACCACGTCGCTGCGTCATCAACTTTCATTCGAACCTTCGCCGACGGTGGGGAGGCTATGGTCACCGAACGCGGGCGCTCACGCAACGCGTTACCACGATCTGGCGCTGTCCTCTCAAGGGCCGGTCGCAGGGCCTCGACGCCATTGATGCGAACGCCACCACGCGTGATCACGTGCACTGTTCTCGGCATTTCAGGACGTTGGGGTCGCGGAGTCGACACGGCCAGGGTGGACATCTGGAGCCCCATGCCGCTGCGTCGCTCCCTCCACGGTTGCTGGTTGGGCGACGACCGTCGCCCCACGGCCGCACCCGTCGCTACCCTCGACCGGTCATGATGCGTATCTCGGTTGTCGGTAACTCCGGCTCGGGCAAGTCCACACTGGCCAGAGCCATCGCCGCC
>NZ_JBQHDG010000050.1:0-15879 GCF_052068095.1 Phytohabitans sp. LJ34
CGGAGCGCCGGGCGCGGATCGAGGCAGTCGGAAACCAGCTCGTAGCTGCTGGCGGGTCGATCTACCGCCGCGTCGACAACGACGAAGGGTTCTGGCTGATCATGCAGGACCCGGAAGGCAACGAGTTCTGCGTCAACTGATCGAACGACCGCCCTCAGAACGTGTTTGAGAAGGGTCCGATGTGGACTGGCATGGCGGCGTGCGGGGAGCTGCTGAGCCGGCCAGGGTGGTGCGGTGCCGATCCCTCGCCGTGGATACCCGTCCGACCTGACCGACGCCCAGTGGGCGCGGACACCGTCGGAGCCGACAGCCGAGGCTACGACGCGGGGAAGAAGATCAACGGCCGCAAGCGGTTCATCGTCACGGACACGCTCGGGCTGCTGGTCACCGTCTGGGTGCTGGCCGCGTCCTGGCAGGACCGCGACGGCGCCAAGGGCGCCCTGGTGGCCGCTACCCTGGCCGCGCCGTCAATGCGGCACATCTTCGCCGATCAGGGCTTCGCCGGACGGCTGGTCGACTAGGCCCGCGACATCCTCAACACGACGATCGAGATCGTCCGCAAACCCGCCGACCAGCAAGGCTTCGCTGTGCACCCGCGCCGCTTGGTGGTCGAGCGCACGCCGGCCTGGCTGACCGCCTGTCGCCGGCCGGGGAGGTGCCCGAGGACGCCGATGTCGTCGACCTTCCTGGCGTGACGCTCCTGCCCGGACTCGTCGACACGCACGTGCACCTCGCGTTCGACGCTTCGCCGGACCCGATCGGTGCGCTGGCCACGCGGGACGCGGCGGAGACGTTCGCCGCGATGTGTGTGGCCGCGCGGCGGGCGGCGCGGGCCGGGGTGACCACGCTGCGCGACCTCGGCGACGTCGACTATCTGGCCCTCGGCGTACGCGCCGCGGCCCGGGCCGACTGGACGCTGCCCGACGTCCTCGCCGCTGGCGTGCCGATCACCACGCCTGGCGGGCACTGCCACGTCCTCGGCGGTGCCGCGTCCGGTGTCGAGGGCGTCCGCGCCGCCGTCCGGGAACGGCACGAGCGCGGCGTCGACGTCGTCAAGGTGATGGCCAGCGGCGGCAACATGACCGCCGGCAGCCGGCCGGAGGCGCCCCAGTTCACCGCCGAGGAACTGCGCGCGCTGGTCGACGAAGCGCACCGGCTCGGACTGCCGGTCACCGCGCACGCGCACGGCACCGCCGCGATTGTCGATTCGGTCGCGTCCGGTGTGGACAGTCTGGAACACGCCTCGTTCATGACCGCCGACGCGGTCGACGACATACCACACGGGTTGCTCGACGAGATCCAGCGCCGGGGTGTGGCGCTCAGCCTCACGCTTGGGCTGAAGCCCGTCGAGGGCTTCGCCATGCCGCCCGAGATGGCCTCCCGCCGTCCAAAGTTGATCGCCAACGCCACCGCGATGCGCGCGTCCGGCGCCCGCATCGTCGTCGGCACCGACGCCGGGATCGCGCCGATCAAACCGCACGACGTCCTACCGACCGCGCTCGTCCATCTCGCCCAGATCGGTATGAGCCCCGCGGAGGCGCTGCACGCGATCACCGGCCGCGCCGCCGAGGTGCTCGGCCTGGGCGACCGCAAGGGCAAAATCCTTCCTGGGTACGACGCCGACATCCTCGCCGTCGACGGCGACCCGCTGCGCGACCCGGCCGCCATCCACCGGATCCGCGCCGTCTACGTGCGCGGCGCCGCGCTCACCGCGCCGGCGATCCGGCCGTGAGCCGCCGGCTCGGCCCGATCGCCGCGCCGCTGGCCGTCACGCTCGTGGCAGTGGCTCGCAGGACACCGCCTCATGGGCGGTGGAGGCCTAGGTGGCCAAGCTGCGCGCGCTGCTGCCGGACCGCAACCGCTACGGCGTGGACACCGAGGAGGTCACCGGCCAGGTGCGTGTCACCGTGCCGATGCCGATAACGTGCCGGTTATCGGTCGTTGCGATGTTCGCCGTTGATCGCCGCCGCCCTCCCCGGGAGCCTGGGGATGTCACATGACCGGCCGCGCGCAGGTCGCGGCGGTCGGTCCGTTCCACGGGAGGCGATGGCATCTATGCAGTTCACATTGATCGGGATGGCGGTCGCGGCGGAGGACCCCGCCGCGAGTGCGGCGTGGTTCACCGAGCATTTCGGGTTCACGGTTGGTATCGATCTGGGCTGGTACGTGAACACGCAGCACGCCGATCACCCGAACGTGAGCCTGGACTTCGTCCAGCGCGACCACCAGTCGTGGCCGCAGGCGAGCCGTGGCAGGAACGTGGTCGGCACGCTGCTGGCGTTCCTGGTCGCTGATGTGGACGCCGAGTTCGCCCGGCTGGACGCCGCCGGCATGGAGGTGGTCATGCCGCTGGTGACCGAGCCGTGGGGGCAGCGTCGGTTCCAGGTCGCCGGGCCGGACGGACTGCTGGTCGAGGTGCTGCGGATGGTGGCGCCGGACCCGCAGTGGTTGGCCGACCACGGCCTGGCCGGATGAGCCCGGACGTGATGATCGAGACCGAGCGGCTGCGGCTGCTCCCGCTGACCCGGCAACGTGCCGAGCTGATCGTCGCCGGCGACCGCGTCGGGCAGAGCTGGTCGGCCGGCTATCCGCGCGCCGACGACCAGGACGTGGCCCGCCTGTTCCTTGTCCACGATCCCGGCGGCGAGACACTGTTCGGACCGCTGCAAATGGTGGACCGGGATACCGGGCTGGTCATCGGCGGGATCGGGTTCTTCGGGCCGCCCGACGTAGACGGTACGGTCGAGCTCGGCTACGGGGTCGCCCCGGAGGTCGAGGGACGCGGCTACACCACCGAGGCGCTACGCGGTCTGCTGGCGTGGGCGTTCGGCACCGGTCGGGTGCGTCGGGCGGTCGCGGACACCATGCACCACAACGTCGGCGCCCGGCGGGTGATGGAGAAAGCCGGTATGCGCCGCGTCGAAACACCGGAACGGGTCTGCTACTACGAGATCACCGAGATCGACATGTTCACCAGCCTCTACGGGCGGCTCGAACTGAACGCCGTGAGGCGCTGACCCGCCGGTCCGGTCATTGACCAGAAGTGCAGAATCTTCGACTGCGCGCCACGGGGTCGTGCCCGGCTGGCTGCTTTCCGCCGCGTGTCAGCGGCGGCGTCAGGACGGCGACAGCCCGGTGTCAGAGTGGTTGGCCACCGTGGATGCCATGAACGGTTCAGCGATCGCGGCCTCGGGGCTGCGGATGGCCTCGACGTCCAAGCCGGTTCGCGGTCGCGGCGGCGATTGTCCTGCTCGACGAGTGCCGGCTGCGGCTGGACGACCCGGTAGATCGGTGGCTGCCCGAACTCGCCGACCGGCAGGTGCTCAAGCGGGCCGACGGCCCGTTCCGATCGGCCCGGCCGAGAACAGGGGACTCTTCCTTGCTTACTGCCCAACTTTCGCTACACAACGTCACCCGCCGCTACGACGACCACGTGGTGCTGGACGCAGTGTCCTTCACCGTCAAGCCGGGCGAGAAGGCCGGCATCATCGGCGACAACGGCGCGGGTAAGTCCACGCTGTTGCGGCTGCTGGCCGGGGCGGACCGGCCCGACAACGGCGAGGTGAGCGTGGTCGCGCCCGGCGGCATCGGCTACCTCGCGCAATCGCTGGCGCTGCCGCCTGAGGCCACGGTCCAGGACGCGATCGACCTCGCCCTTGCCGACCTGCGCACGCTCGAGTCGCGGATGCGCGACGCCGAGACCGGACTGCGCAGCCTGGCAGGGGCGGAACTCGCGGCCGCGCTGGAGGCCTACGCCGGGCTGGTCGGCCGGTACGAGGCGCGCGGCGGGTACACGGCGGACACCCGGGTTGACATCGCGTTGCACGGGCTCGGCCTGCCAGGTCTGGACCGCACGAGGTTGCTTGGCACGCTGTCTGGCGGGGAGCGGTCGCGGCTGGCCCTGGCCGCCACCTTGGCGTCCCTGCCGGAACTGCTGTTGCTCGACGAGCCGACCAACGACCTGGACGACCAGGCCGTGGGCTGGCTGGAGGCGCACCTGCGGGCGCACCGCGGCACGGTGCTCGCGGTGACCCACGACCGGGAGTTCCTGGATCGGGTCACCACCACGATCCTGGAGGTCGGCGAGGGCAAGGTGGCGCGCTACGGCGACGGCTACGACGGATACCTCGCCGCCAAGGCCGCCGAGCGCCGGCGTCGGCTCCAGGAGTACGAGGAGTGGCGCGCCGAGCTGGCCCGCAACCGGAAGCTGGCTGCCGCGAACGCGGTCCGCCTGGACGCTATCCCGCGCAAGGCCCCGATGGCCAAGTTCGGGCACGGCGCCTTCCGGGCCCGTGGCCGCGACCACGGTGCGATGGGGCGCATCCGCAACGCCAAGGAGCGCGTCGAGCGTCTCACCGGCAACCCCGTCGCGCCGCCGCCCGACCCGCTGGTCTTCGCGGCCCGCATCACCGGCGCCGACAGCCAAGCGCCGGAAGCGGCCGCGGAACTCACCGGGATCCGCGTCGCCGACCGGCTCTACGTGCCGTCACTGCGGATCGGGGGCGCGGAACGGCTCCTGGTCACCGGCCCCAACGGAGCGGGCAAGACCACCCTCATCCGGGTACTGGCCGGGGAACTGCGTCCGGACGACGGAACGGTACGCACGCGCGGCCGGATCGGGCACCTGCGACAGCAGGAAACCCCGTGGCCGCCCAGCCTGACCGTGCCACAGGCGTTCGCCCACGGGCGGCCCGGCGGCCCGGACGAGTACACCGACGAGCTGCTCTCCCTCGGCCTGTTCCGGCCGGCCGATCTGCGGCTGCGCGTGGGCGAGCTGTCCTACGGGCAGCGGCGCCGGATCGAGCTGGCCCGCCTGGTCAGCGAACCGGTCGACCTGCTGCTGCTCGACGAGCCGACCAACCACCTCTCCCCGGCCCTGGTCGAGGAGCTGGAGGAAGCCCTGGCGCAGTACCCGGGCGCGGTAGTCATCGTCACCCACGACCGCCGCATGCGCGCCCGGTTCACCGGCACCCACCTGGAGCTGGACGCCGGCCGCGTCGCGCAGCTCGGGGAAGCCACACCTCTGGCCCACGCCTGCTAGCCGAGACCATGCGCTGGCGGGCCCCCGAGGGCGGCGAACTCGGGCACACGGCTGGCCGACCAACACACGAGACGCCGGGGTTGGGCCGCCGTTCGGTAGGCCGGGGTGATGAGGTATCCGGCTGGTGGTGGTTTGAACGCGGCAGCCAGGGCGCGGCGTGAAGCGGTCCGGCGACGGGCGGCGACCCTGTTCCAGAAGTCCAGACCGACCGCAGAGATCGCTTCTGAGCTGCGAGTTTCGAAGAAATCGGTGCGGGAGCGGTGGCGTCGGTGGATCGCTGGAGGCACGGCGGCGTTGGCCTCGGGGGGGCTAGCCAAGCTCGTCGTGTGCTCGGACGCCGCGAACGCAATAGCACCAAACGGACTGGCCGTCACGAGGCTGCAACCACGGTCGTGACCAAGTCGACGTACCGAATCCGGCCGTACTCGGCCTTTCTCGGCGCGCTCAAGGTCCGTGAGGACGTCGAGGTGGAGATCGAGATCCAGCTGGGACGCTGACCTTACGGTCAACTATGCGGTGCAGGGCGCGTTGTTCAGGGTGAAAGTCGTGGGCGGCGGCTGACTTGCCGTGGATGCGCCGTACATTCCGAACCAGGTACTGCCGCCGGGCGGGATGAGCTGGTTCCAGCGGGCGTTCGATACCGTCACAGCGGCGCTGGTCTGGACGTACGTACCGTTCCACAAGTTCGTGATCCGCTGGTCGCCGGGGAAGGTGAAGCGGACCGTCCACCCGCTGACCGGTGCGGTGCCGTTGTTGTGGACGGTCACCCTGGCCAGGAATCCGGTGTCCCACTGCGACTGCGTGGTGTACGTGACCCGGCAGGTGCTGGGCGAGGCCGTGCTCGGCGACGACGAAGACGAGCTGATTGGCGTCCCGATCGTGCACTGCACCCCGGTCGGCGTCGGGGCGGCGCAGGTGTTCAGCACTGCCGGCAGTCCGATGCCGGCCGCGGCGGGCATCGTAACCAGGGCCGTGCCGGTCACCATCGCGGGAATTGCCGCGACGGCCAGCAGTGCCGGCCAAACACGACGTTGCCGCCGCGAGCGTCCACTCATGCCCTGAGGATCCGGCGCGCATCGGCAACCGTCAAGATAGACAATTATCGAGATGTGGGAATGCGGGGTGATCCATTCGAGGGGATCCGGTGGTAAGCGACCCTCGCGTCGCTGAACGGCCGCGCCGCTGAGCTGGCCTGAAACCGCCACCCATCGGCATCGACGTCTCCGGGCACGAACCCCGTCCGGACTGGGGTGCCGTGCACGCGGTTTCGCCAGGACCGTTTATCCCGGCGGCGGTGCCCTCTGTGGGCGGCGGGAAGAGTGGGTGAGATCCTGCCAGTGATCATGGAGTTGTGACGCTTCACTGGAAGAGATCTCACCCGCGCATCACGGAACCTGAGACGAGGTTATCGCCTCACAGTACAAAGATCCGGACAGTCCCGGACGTGACTCATCTATAGGCAATGTTTACGCCGGGGAGGATGTCCCGCAGGTTGGCGGTTTGTGTGAATGCGGAGACCGACTGGGCCTCCCCGGCGTACCTGTACTGGCCATGGTGGATTCCCAAGGCTGTGTTTCCATAGAACCACGGACCGCCGCTGTCGCCATCCTCTGAAATGTCGGCGGTCATTGTGGCTGCGTTGCACAGTCTGGTCGCCTCAAAATCGGGCGCATCCAACCTAAGGCAGGTGTTTGCCTGCCTTATCGTGCCGCAGACCCCATCGCCGGTTCCGATCCCATAGTGACATGCTGTTTCGCCGACCACCGGGAATCCCACCGTGTGCACGTCGCGATACACGCTGCTATAAGCTCGGAAGCGTGGTGCGATCGACGCTGTAGCATGCCATTGCATATCGCCACGCTCGCACGTGCTGGAGGTGGGGTCACACTCGGCCGCGAAACTCAGGATCCGTTCGCTTCCATAGTGGAGGAAATTTGGGCAATGCCCCGCTGTCAACGTTCCCACCGCCGTCGTTGTGCGCACGGTAAACCCGCCAGTGCAAGACGGGCGGAAGACGTCGCCGTCGCGGGTGTTCAGCCCAGCACCACCGACCACCGTCGTTTCGGCAGTGGCGTCCGGCGGGGTCTCCTTGACGACGAGTTCGACGGGCATGCCGGCCACGTCGACGAGCCCGTCCCGCTGTGTCGGGTACGCCTCACGCACGTCTTTCGCGCCGGTAGCGGAAGCTGTAGCGACGAAGTGGTCCATGGCTGCGTCGTAGCTGACCTCATAGACGTCGGGCGACGCCACATCCAGAAACCGGCTGAGGGACGGCAGGACTTTGGTGAGATCCGCGTTGCTGTACCGACGGTCGCCAACGATACTCACCGGCAGATGGGCCAGCCCGGCTCGGGCCGCATCCATCTGCTGCGGCGAAGCCTTCTTGACATAGACGCGATATATTCCGTCCTCGCGGAGTTCGGCCGCCGCGATGATGCCCGGTGTGACCTCGTTGACGCGTGCCAGCGCCCGGTTCATCTCCCCAGAGCGAGCTTGGCGCGTAAGGATCGCACCGAGCGGCTCACCTGTTCGCTGGGCCAGCCTCTCCAAGTCCTGACGCTCCATTGTCTCCTGCGACGGATCGAGGAACGCTGTCATCTCGATCCTCTCGGCGCGCCCAGCAAGGCTCGCCGCGTCTCCTCCGGCAGAAAGCATCCCTGCGGCCGCCTGCGATGGCGTCGCAAGCAGACCGGCTCCCAGGATCCCAGCGACAGCCACGCCAAATAGTCGGAACTTCAAGAGTCCTCCTTTGCACGTTGCGGTAGCGAGGCCCGGATTAGGCCACGCCTCAACCGCCACCCTGCCGGACGACGATTGCAAAGCAATTGACACGAACAATTGAATGCGCGGCTCGCGAGGCGCCGCGCTCGAGCCGGCCGGTGCCTCGCCGTGAAGCGAGTCGCCATTCGGCACCAGCCGCAGCGCCGGACCGGTGGCGCCGCCGGGCGCCGGGCGCCGCGAACGTATGACGCAACTCCAGCGTCGGTCCGCTCGGCCTGTGGATGTTTATTACCTCCTCCTGGACCAAAGGGGCGCAGGCGTCAGACATCACCGGTCCCCTTCCCGCCCTAGTGCCCATCGATATGACGCCCGCCTCTGCCCAGGTCAGCATGGCGACGAGTTGTTTAGAAGCGGGTCAACGCAAAAACAACACGGGGATGACGCAGGCGCCCCGACCCGACCTGCCAATGGATCCGGATCGCGGCCCGGTGCAATCCCACGCGGCCAAGCGGCGCGACCTGCGACGGCAGGGCTCCGGCAAAGTCGATCGGCCTTGCAGAGATACCTCGAGGCAGACGGGGCGATGTCGCCGGCTTGGCCAAGCCTCGGGGCAGCGATCACTGTGGCGTGTCTGTCGCAGGACGCCACCATCGTCGTGGCCGCAGACGGCGAAGAGGGTCGCGGGTGTGCTCGGGTGGGGGCCGATACTGGGACGATGGTGCGTATTAAGTCAGTAAACTTGCATGTCGAGGACCTTTATCGAGCGGCTGGATTCTGGACGGCCGCGCTCGGCTACGAGGTGCGCAGCGGCGAGGTCGGTAACGAATCACCGGTTCTGGTGCCGAAGGATGGTGCCGCTGTGGCGATCGTGCTGGATACCGACGACGGGACGCACCTGGACCTGTCAGTCGCCGATCCGGCGGAGCAGCAGGCCGAGGTCGAGCGGCTCATCTCCCTGGGCGCTCGCCGCGTTGCGTGGGACTATGCCGACGGCGCCGACCACGTGGTGCTCCTCGACCCGGAGGGCAATCTGTTCTGCGTGGTGGTTGACGGGGGCCAATGATTGTTTCCGAGTGTGTTACCAGGTGCCGGGCAAGTTATGGCAGCGCGTGGGCAAATCGTCAGACGATGCCGAGGACGGTGAGTGGGCGGCTGCTGTCGCGGGCGTGGTAGCGGTTAGCGGCGGCGATGTTGGTGACGCCGGTGGCGCGTATAGCGCCGATGGCGGCGTTGCGGAGGGCGGCCATAACGTGTGGACCGGCGCCGGTGCGGATCTGGGAGCGGTCTTCGTCGTAGCTCACGTCGCGCCCCCAGTGCACCTTATTCTCGATGTGCCAGTGGCCACGGATCCTGTGTTGGCATCTGTGTGGCGAGCCAAGCGCCGATCACCGCGGTCAGCCGGTCCGGGTCTAGGGCCTGCAACAACCGGCGGATCATGGTCTCGGATGGGCGGCGTCCGGCATCGATGCCTAGTGCGGCCGCGGTCTCCGCCGGCAGGTCAGCGACCCATTCACCGATGGCTGTGTAGGAGCGGTAGCCGGCGATGACCGCGCATACCGCCGCGGTGACCACAACGGCCAGCGCGTGACGAACTCCGCGCCGAGCCCTTGGATCAGGCATGGTGTTCAACGCGGCGAGCAACCCGGCCGCCGACGGTGCGGCGCAGGTTCCGGCCGGTACATCCGACAATGACGAGATCAGCGACGATAGCAACGCGGGCATGGCTCACTTCGGAAAGATCGACAAGGCGTAGGAACCTCGATGATCTTCTGATCCGGTCATGCCCGCCCGGCCGTCACCAGCAAGGGCGCGTCTACACCAACCCACTCAAGCCGGACACCTCACGACTTTGCCGAGGCCCTGCCTGCGACGGCAAGTAGGAACAGTCCTGACGCTGGACCTCGGCTGGCTCGGCGCCGTGCAAATCGCGGTCGCGACGACAAGCCAACCCCGCGACCGGGCACCATCGCGGACCCGGATCAACCGGCTCGACGACTGGACCGGCATCGGGCCGCGACAGCCCCCGCCAACCGTCCGTTGTCGGGTGGTCACCAGCGCCGGTAGGTGCGATGGCGGTTGTCTGTCCGGCGGTGGTTGCCGACCAGGCGGCTGGTGGCGAACCCGCCCGCAGCCGGTCGATGTAGAGACCTTTCGGAGTCGGGGTGGCTTCGACCCCTATTTAGACAGAGATTTGAGCTACCGCGATGTCCGTCGTGGTCCAGACCGTTGCTCCCGCGGCCTCACCCGTCCGCCGTTGGTCGCGCTCACCCCTGCACGCAACCGGCCGGCAGGAAAGAGGGCGGGGTGACGGAGCTCGTGCCAGGCGGTGGTCGACGTTTGTCCACAATGCCCGTTCCCGGATCGGCGATCCGGAAAAGCAACGGGGTTGTCGTCGCCGCGTGTAACCGCCACGAGGGTATGAGCGGCGCGAGGCTCGAGATCCAGGAGAGTTTGGGCGCCATTTCAACCCTAAATCTCCTAGATCTCGAAGTCTGGTCCCGTTGGCTGGTGACACTGCGTCAGGACGGCGCAGGTGAGGCCACCCAAACCCGCTCGGGCTTGTCTCGCGGACCTGGCAGTGGACGGCCGGGGGGTTCGGCGAGCGCTGCGAGCCGCCGGCCGGGAGCGGTGCCCGCGGGAGCATACGGTCCGCAGCTGACGCGGACGTGGGCAAATATGGCTTGAAGCAACGCCACGACGAGCGGCGACCCCGACCCCGAAAGGGCTGTAGATCTGGTCGCCCTCGCGATGGCCGCTCTGATGACGCCCCTATCATCAGCCGATCAGAAGCGCCTGCACACGAGGGGTTCACCGCGCGGCTATTCGACCTAGAGGCCGGCGTCGCGGGCCTTCGCGATGGCCTCGGCCCGCGTGGTGGCGTCCAGCTTGGACAAGATCGTGGAGACGTAGTTGCGGACGGTCTTGGGGCTCAGGTGGAAGCGCTCGGAGATGGCGGTGTTGGTGTAGCCGGCGGCGAGCAGCTCCAGGATCTCGTGTTCGCGGCTGGTCAGCGCCGGAAACAGCGGCGCGGGCGCGGGGCGGGCGCCGGCCAGGTGGTTGGTGACGTGCTGGGCTGCGGCGGAGCTGAAGATGGCCTCGCCCGCCGCGGCCGCGTGCACTGCCCGCAGGATCTCCTCGCGGTCGGCGCCCTTCACCAGGTATCCGCGCGCGCCGGCCCGGATCGCGGCGAGCACCGAGGCGCTGTCGTCGAACATCGTCACCACCAGCACGTTGACCTCCGGCGACGCGGTCAGGATGCGCCGGGTGGCCTCGACGCCGTTGAGGCCGGGCATGGTGAGGTCCATCAGCACCACGTCGGGCCGGAGATCGCCGGCGAGGGTAACGGCCTCGTCGCCGCTGCCCGCCTCGCCGACCAGCTCGACGCCTGGGTCGGAGCCGAGCACGGCGCGCAGCCCGTACCGGAACATGGGGTGGTCGTCGGCGAGCAGGATCCTGATCACAGGCTCAGTCTCCCTCCGGGTGGGTGCGCAGCGGCAGCCGCGCCGTGACCGTGGTGCCGCGCGACGACGAGTCGACGGTGAGCGTGCCGCCCAGCTCTTCGGCCCGCTCGCGCATCGAGGCCAGGCCCACGCCCGCGGGCGTGGAGCCGATCCCGCGCCCGTCGTCCACAACGGACACGGTGAGTGCGGCGCCGTCGACGGCCAGCGACACCACGCAGGTTCCGGCGCCGGCGTGCCGCACCACGTTGGTGAGCGCCTCTTGGACGATGCGGTACACCGCGACCTCGACGGCGGCGGGCAGGTCGGGCAGTGGCGGCACTTCCGCGGTGACGTCGAGCCCCTGCGGCCGGTACCGCTCGCGGAGGTCGCCCAGCGCCGCCGCCAGCCCCAGCTCGTCGAGCACGGGCGGGCGGAGCTGGCGGGCGAGGCGGCGTACCTCGTCGAGGGTCTGCCGGCTGTGCGCGGTGAGGTCGCGCAGCAGCCCGTCGGCGGCGGCCGGGTCGGTGGCGAGCAGGGAGCGGGCCGCCTCGATGGTGAGCGCCTGCCCGCTGAGTGCCGGGCCGAGCGAGTCGTGCAGGTCGCGGCGGATGCGGCGGCGCTCCTCCTCGCGGGCGGCGACGAGGTCTTCGCGGGTGCGCTGGAGGTCGCCGGCGAGCTGGCGGGTGCGGGCCGACTCCTGGGCGGCGTACAGCGCGGCGCCGCTTTGCCCGGCCAGATCGGCGAGCAGCCGCCGGTCGCCGGCCGAGAGTTGCCCGCCGACGACGAGGTCGCCCACCGTCTCGCCCCGGTGCTGGAGCGGGAACCGCTCGGCCCCGGCGGGCGCGACACCACGGGAGGCGACGACGCCGCCGTCGACGTCGACAGCCACGTAGGGAGCCTTCAGCGCCCGCGCCACCGCTTCCACGATCGCCGGCGCCACCGCTTCCGGCCGCACCACACCGGCCAGCTGGCGGCCGAGGCGGGACAGCACGCCGTACGGGTCGTGCCGCTCGCCGTACACCAGTCTGTTGACGCGGCGCTGCACCTGCTCGCGCAGCGGGCTGAACGCGACGGCGACCAGCCCGGTCGCCACCAGCGGGAGCGCGACCGGCCCGCCGCCCCGCCACAGCGCGCCCACGCCGCCCACCACGAGCGCGTACGTGCCGACGACGAACGCGGTCAGTACCCCGTACACCAGCGTGCGACTGATCACCACGTCGATGTCGAAGAGCCGGTGCCGCACGATCGCGACGGCGATGGCCGCGGGCAGGGCGGCGGCCATGGCGTAGGAGACGGCCATGAGGCCGGTGTACACCGCGAGGCCACGCTGCGTCGCCTCGTCCTGCACCGCGCCGAGCGGTGTGGCGACGAGTGCCACGTTGTACGCGAAGCGGAGCGCCACCGCGCACAGCACCCACCGGATCTGGAGGCGCTCGACAGGGCCGGAGACGCGCGCGTACCGGTACACCTGAGCCGCGACGCAGCTGCCGAAGAGCAGCAACAGCAGGGCAGCCGGGACCGGACCCTCCCCTGTGGAGTCGAACGCCACGACGGCCGCGAGCCACAGCGCCCAACCCACCGCCAACCACCGGCTCCACTGTGGAACGAAGCGACCGTCCGGGAAGACGTATGCCAGCGGGAAGAGCGCGATCCACGCCACGCCCTGGGCCAGCGCGAGGGGGTCGGCGACCGCCGGGTACAGCTCGCCCACCACCAGCGGCACCCCGCCGCCGGCGGTGGCGAAGAGGACGAGCACGAAGACGAGGTACAGCCGGAACCACGACAGCGCACCGCGCAGGACGAACCACGCCGCCACCACGCTCGCCGCGACAAGCAGCAGCTCCAGGAGGATGAAGTAGCCGGCGAACCAGCCGACCGGCACACCCCACCCGGCCAGCACGGCGCGCAGCTGGCCCGCCGTCCAGGCGCCGTCCGGCGCCACCCACAGCGGGAGCAGCTCACCCGCGTGCGTGGCCCACAGCACCAGCCCGGCGGCGAAGAGCGCGAGCAGCACGCCAGTGGCGGCGAGCACGACCGCGCGACCGATGCGCAGCGTGTGCACACCGGTCGCCGCGTCGGCGGTTTCGACGGTCACGGCCTACTCACACCGAGGACGGTACGCGGCGGCGGAGCAGCCCGACCCCCAACACGACCCAGAAGAGCGCGACCATGAACGGCGGCAGCCCCCGGGTCGCCACGTCGAGTACGAGCAGCGCGCCGGCGAGGATGGCGACGACCAGCCCGGCCCGCCGCAGCAGCCCGCTGGTGCGCAGCGCGACCGCGGTGAGGATGGTGGCGACGGTTGCCGCCCAGATCGAGGCGTAGCTGGCCACGAGCGAGGCCTCGTACGCTGCGTTGTCGCCCAGGCGGGCCTCACCGAAGCCGGCGGCGACCTCGCTCAGCACCAGGTTGGCGAGGATGGCGACCGCCGCGACGGCGACAAAGACCTGCGAGGCGGTGGCGAGCCGGCCGCGCAGGAGGCGGTTGAGCGGGTAGAGGGCGGAGAGGCCGAGGAGCACGGCGATCGCGTACACCGGCCACATCAGCGCCCACCCGACCCGGATCCCGTCCATCTGGTCCGGGGTGAGGTCGGCGGAGTCGCTCACCCCGGTGCCCGACATCGTCGCGACGACGGCGACGAGCCAGGCGACGAAGGCCAGCGGCGAGAGGGCGAGCTTCCAGGCCGGCCGCCGGATCGCGGCGGTGGTATCGGTGGCGGTGGTCGATTCGAGCAACATGGTGGTCTCCAAAAGCGCGGTGGCTGTTGGAGATCACGCTCCCGATCCCACCGTCCCGGGCACCAGGGACGCCAGGTCCTCTTCTGCCCGGCCCACGATCCGCCGCATTGGCAATGCCCCGGTCATCACCGCTGGCGCTCGCCGTCGGGCAGGATGGCCTCGCCCGCGGCCGCGGCGAGCTGGAAGCGTTCCAGGCCTGGATGTCCGGACGCCATTCCCACAGCAGCCTCGCATTCTGGTCGCTCGTCATCGAGGAGACATTCGGCGCCGGGACAACGCGACAACCCATAGTCACTGACGACGACCACCAGTTGGCCATCGCCAAACTCTGCCTGCTCCTTCGCGAGTTCCTCGGGCTGTCCACGAACGATCGCCGGTGAAGGCATCGCATCCCGCGCGCGGTCAGCGGCCCACCAGCGCGACCTGCGGCCACTTGAGCCGTATCTGCGGGGCCAGCGGCTCGCTGTCGGTGTATCAAGCCGTGTCATGCTGTGCGAGTCTTCGCATCGCCCGCCGCAGGTAGGCATCGACCTCGGTCCGCCGGTAGCCACGCGGCCGCTTGTCGAACGCCGGGCCGGCGACCAGCTCCTCCCTTACCGCCAGGCGCGAAGCCGCGCCATCAGGCGACATGGCTGCCTCGACGCGCCGTACCAGCGGGTCGACCTGGCCGATGTCATAGCCGTACAACACGACCTCGAACCCGGGCGCGACCCGCGGTGTCAGATCCTGCCGCTCGACAACCCGATGCCGTCCATCGGAGTACCCCGCGACCGCCGCCACCAGATCTGGCGAGCCGACGTCCGGAACCATCAGCGTGCCACCGTCCCCGCCCGGCCCGCCGTCCCTCAACTCGACGCGTAGCGCGGGCCGGGCCAGCCCGGCCTGCCAGGTGCCAGCGAGCCTGAGCGCATCGACGGCGTGCCACGGCACGTAAACATAAGTGCGGACGCGCCGGCCCTGCCGAGCCACCACATGTATATGCAGGCCGTCAAGCCCCACGCGCAGCACCGGCGGCTCAGGGAGCCGGTAGTTTCGCAACCGAATCGGCATCGCGAGCGTCACCGCCGCGAGCAAGACACCCAAGCCCCCGCCGTACGCCACACCAGAGGCACCCCCGACCACGGAACCTATGAGACAACCGAACCCCACGCCGGCGATCGCCGCCCCGCCGAACCAATGCGGCCACGAGATAGGCGCAACGTCGTTACCGCCGAACTCGATACCACCATGAGGCAGGGAGCGATCGACCACCAAAGCAGCGTAACCACAGCCGCCTAGCTGGACGAAAACTCCTCATCCGCCGTGCAGCTCGATACGACAGGCACCGTTGTGGACCACTGCCCGGGACGGTGCGGGTACGCGTCCCGCGTGAGCACCTGGTGGCGATCAGCGGCGTCGCGCTCCTACCATCCGCGGCGACGGCACCCCTCCTCGGCCTGGTGAACGTCCGGCTCTTCAACGATGCTGACCGCCCCGGCCACCTGCTGATGGACACCCTCGGCCTGCATGCCCTCGGGCTACCCGACGTACAGGATCTTTCGGGGTCAGGGTCGCCGCTCGTCGTGGCGTTGCTTCAAGGCATATGTTGCCCATGTCCGCGTCAGTGGCGGACCGTATGCTCCCGCGGGCACCGCTCCCGGCCGGCGGCTCGCAGCGCTCGCCGAAATCCCCGGCCGTCCACTGCCAGCTCCGCGGGACAAGCCCCGCCGGGGTCTTCGCGGAGCCTACCTGCGCCATCCTGACGCAGCGTCACCAGCCAAACGGGCCAGACTTCGAGATCTAGGAGACTTTAGGGTTGAACTAGCGCCCCAACTCTCCTAGATGTACTGCCCACGGACGTTGGTGACACGGGGATCTTGATTGGGTGAGGACCTCCTCGGTAGGTGTGGAGCTACCACAACAGCCGCACCATCCGAGGGAGGTCCTCGTGCCCCACCGT
>NZ_JBQHDG010000051.1:0-15529 GCF_052068095.1 Phytohabitans sp. LJ34
CATCCGCCGGGCGGCGTCCACGTGCCGGCGGTAGACCAGCTCGTAGGCGGCGGTGTCACCGGCCCGAACGGCCGCGATCAACTCGGCGTCGCTGGCATATTCGTCTGTCATCGTCCCTGCCAGGGGGTGCGGGGGGAAACACAGGGACAAACGCCGCACCGGAACCGCTGTCACGTCCCCCGTCCGGGTTGTCCCGATAAATCCTCTCCCAAAAACCAGAGTCATAACCCCGGGGTCGCCCTGTCGTGGTGGTGACGAGGCCCGAATGGCCAAGGGTTTCGCACCGAACGTGGGAGCGGTTCATGGCAATGGATGGCGACCGGTGGCTCTCGGCGAAGGCCGCCGAGCGGCGGGCCCGGACGATCTACCGGTACCGGACGGACGCCGAGGCGCTGCGGGACGCCTGGCGGTCCGGCGCGGAGGACGAGGGCTGGGCGCCGGAGGACTGGTGGGTACCAGGCGTGGAGGCGATCACCCGGGCGCTGGTCGAGGGCCGGTCGGCCATCCCGGCGTACGCGCGGCTGGGGCGGGAGCGGGCCGAGGCCGGGTACGGGGTCCGGGTGGTCCTCGACGACGTGCGCACCCTGCACGGGGCGATGGCCTCGCACGGGCCGCCGCCCCAGGCCGTCCGCGCGCTGGTGCAGGCATGGGCGGCCGTGATGCTGGCACCCGTCCGGGTGACGGTGTGCGCCGGGTACGCGACCGCCGAGCACCTCCGTGCGGGCCTCGCCGAGATGTACCACGACGCGCTGCCGGCCGGGCTCGCCGTGCTGGCCGTGGAGGTGCCCGACGCCGCGACCGGGTGGGAGGCGCTGGCGCTGCTGCTGGAGGCGGGCACGCACATCCCCTCGGTCTTCGCCGCGGAGGCGCCGATGGCCCGCACGTCACCCGAACGGGTGGTGGCCCTCGTCCGCGACGACGCGGCCGCCGCGATCCGCGCGATGATCGAGCACGCCCGGATCGTCGCGCTCCCCACCGACCTACCGGGCGCCGCGAACGTCGTCGCCCGCGTGGGCGAAGGTCAGGATTGACATCCCGGGCACCAGTACGTGACCCGGTCGGCCTGCTCCACCTTGCGGATCGGCGTGCCGCAGCGACGGCAGGGCTGGGCGCGGCGGCCGTACACGTAGGTGGTCTCGGTGCGCCGCAGCGAGCCCGTCGTCGACTGCGTCCACCGCCCGCGGTTGGCGGCCAGCAGCTTCTGCGCGAGCGCGACCATCGCCGGCAGGTCGGGCACGTCACGCACCAGCGTCCACGGGTCGACGCCGCGCAGGAAGAGCACCTCGCACTTGTACAGGTTTCCGATGCCAGCGAGGTTGCGCTGGTCGAGCAGCGCCTCGGCGATCGCGGTGTCCGGGTGGGCGGCAAGCCGCCGCGCGGCCTCGGCCGGATCCCAGTCGGCGCCGAGCAGGTCGGGGCCGAGGTGCCCGACCAAGCTCTTCTCGTCTTCGGTCGGCACCAGCGCCAGTTCGTGGATGTGGTAGCCGACCGCGACCGCGTCGGCCGTGCGCAGCACTGCGCGGATCAGGTGCGCGGGGCGGGCGGCCCAGCGCGCGCCCGGCGTGTACGCCCGCCAGGCCCCGTCCATCCGCAGGTGCGAGTGGAGCGTCAGGTGGCGCCCGCCCTCGGGGTCGCGCGTGCGCAGCAGCAGGTGCTTGCCCCGGCTGGCCGACTCCAGCACGGTCCAGCCGCTCAGGTCGGCGGTCGCGAGCTGGGGCACCCGGAAGTCGGTCGCGGTGAGCCGGCCGCCGGCCAGGGCGCGGTGCAGCGCGCGGGCCGTATTCCAGACGGTGTCACCTTCGGGCACTTTCCCATCCTCCCGCACCGGGCGTCGCGCCGGCTCTCCCCAGGAAAAGGAGGAGCCCGCGACGCGAGCTCTCCCTACGATGTGCGGATGGACATCGAGATCGCGACCGTCGCCGCCCGCCCGGAGTGGGGTCCGATGCTCGGCCAGCTCTCCGGGCTTTGGCCGGAGTTCATGTCCCAGGATCCGACGGCCGGGCTCTTCTTCGGCTACCACGTGAGCACCTACCCGGAGTACGTGCTGATCGCCGTCGACCAGGCGACCGGGCAGCCGGTTGCCAAGGCGCACTCGGTGCCGATCTCGTGGGAGGAGGACCCGGCCGACGGCATGCCCGACGGCGGGTGGGACTGGGTGGTCCGCACGTCGGCGTACGACCGGCTGAGCGGCACCTCACCCACGATCGTCTCCGCCATCGAGATCTTCGTCCGTCCCGACCTGCGCCGCGGCGGCCTCTCCGGGCGCATGCTCGCCGCGATGCGGGCCAACGCGGCCCGGCTGGGCTTTACCGACCTCGTCGCGCCGGTGCGGCCGAGCGGCAAGCACGAGCACCCCGACGTGCCGATCGACGAGTACGTCACCTGGACCCGCGACGACGGCCTGCCCCACGACCCGTGGCTTCGGGTGCACGTGCGCGCCGGCGGGAAGATCGTCAACGTCGCGCACACCAGCATGGTCATCCCCGGTCAGCTGGCCCGCTGGCGGGAGTGGACCGGCCTGCCCTTCGACAAGACCGGCCAGGTGCACGTGCCCGAGGCGCTCAACCCCGTGCACTGCGACGTCGACCAGGACGTCGCGGTCTACATCGAGCCGAACGTGTGGATGCACCACCGCATCGGCTGAGTCGCCGGGTGCGAGCGCCTGAGCCGGCGCTCAGGCCGCGACCAGACGTACCACGTCTCCGGGTGTCACCGAGAGCACGACGGCGGCCCGGCCGCCGTTGATGGCGACGGCGGCGCGGCCGGCGGAGTCCACGTAGACCACCAGACCACCCGGCGCCGCCGCCGCGAAGGTGGCGCCCCGCACCGCGCGCACCCCGCCGACCCGCAGGTGCTCGCCGAGCCCGTCGAGGGCCTCGCCGGTGGCCGCGAGCTGCACGTTGCCGAACCGGTCGATGGTCAGCACCTCCGCCTCCAGCCACCCCTCGCCGACCGCGACCACCGGGTCGGCCAGGCGGACCAGCGTCGCGGGGTCGGTGGCCGGGCCGGCGTCGGCGATGTCGGCGCCGACCGCGAGCCGCGCGGCCACCGGCGCGAAAATGTCTCGGCCGTGGAACGTGCGCGACACGTCGGGCAGAAACCACTCCGGGTTGGCCAGCTCCACCAGCGCCTCGATGCCGCCGAGCGCGTCCGCCGCCCACGGCAGCAGGCCGTTGTCAGGACCGACGAGCAGGCCGCCGGGCGTGCGTGCCGCGACTCCGCGCCGGGCCGTGCCCACACCGGGATCCACGACCGCGATGTGTACCGCCGGTGGCAGGTGGGGGACGGTCTGCGCGAGCACGGCGGCGCCGCGGGGCACGTCACCCGGCGCCACCCCGTGCGTGACGTCGATGACCCGCACCCCGGGGGCGAGGCGCGCGATCACCCCGTGGCACGCGGCGACGAAGCCGTCGGAGAGCCCGTAGTCGGTCGTTAAGCTGATCCATTCGAAGCCGCCCATGCCTGAACGTTAGCGGGCGATCGCTGCTCGTGTCCGTCCCGTACCGGCGTGCTCGATAGGGTGATCACATGCGGCTTTGTGTTTTCACGGAACCCCAGGAAGGCGCCTCGTACGACGACCTGCTCAAGGTCGCCCAGCGGGCCGAGGAGTGCGGCTTCGACGGCTTCTTCCGCTCCGACCACTTCCTGTCCATGGACACCGCGGGCCTGCCCGGGCCGACCGACGCCTGGCTGACGCTGGCCGCTCTCGCCGTGCAGACCAGCCGGATCCGGCTTGGCACGCTCGTGTCGTCGGCGACCTTTCGGCTGCCCGGGCCGCTGGCGATCGCGGTGGCGCAGGCCGACCAGATGAGCGGTGGCCGCATCGAGCTCGGCCTCGGCGCGGGCTGGTTCGAGGCCGAGCACGCCGCGTACGGCATCCCGTTTCCGCCGGTGGGCCAGCGTTTCGACCGCCTCGAAGAGCAGCTGGAGATCATCACCGGCCTGTGGCGCACCCCGGTCGGCGAGCGCTTCACCTTCCACGGCGACCACTACCAGCTGACCGACTCGCCCGGCCTACCCAAGCCGGCACAGACACCCGGCCCGCCGGTCATCATCGGGGGCGCCGGCCCGAAGCGCACGCCGGCGCTTGCCGCCCGGTACGCGGACGAGTTCAACGTGCCGTTCCGCCCGGTCGACCAGACCCGCGCGGTGTACGGGCGGGTGCGCGAGGCGTGCGCGACGCAGGGCCGCGAGGTGCCGATCGTCTTCTCCGCGGCGCAGACCGTCGCATGTGGACGTACACCCGCGGAGGCGAAGGCGCGGGCCGAGCGGATCGGGCTGACCGGCGGCGGCATCACCGGCACGCCGTCCGAGGTCGTCGACCAGATCGGGCAGTACGCCGACCTGGGCGCCACCCGTTTCTTCCTCCAGTTCCTCGACCTGAGCGACCTCGACCACCTGGACCTGTTCGCCTCCGAGGTGGCACCGCAGCTGCCGTGACGCGCGTGCTGCTGGTGCCCGGCCGCAGCCCCGCCGGCCCGGCACACTGGATGACCCTGTGGGCCGAGGCGCACCCCGATTACGTGTGGGTGCGCCGCCGCACCACGCCCGACACCGACCTCGAGGCCCGCGTGCTCGCGCTCGACGCCGCGCTGGCCGCCGACCCGTCGCCGGCCGTGCTTGTCGCGACGAGCATGGGCTGCCTGACGGTGGCGAGCTGGGCGGCGGCACACACCGGCCCGGTCGCGGCCGCGCTGCTGACCGTGCCACCGGACGTGCCGATCACGCTGACCCCGCTGCCGTTTCGCGCGATCGTGGTGGGCAGCCGCGACGACGAACACATGACGTTCGCACGGGCGCGGGAGTTCGCGGCCGTCCTGGGCGCCGAGTTCGTCGACGCCGGCGCCGTCGGCCACCTCAACACCGCGAGCGGCCACGGCCCCTGGCCTCTCGGCGAACGCCTGCTGGCCCAGCTGCTCGCGGGATAGTGGGTCGGCGCGCTAGGGCGTGTTTTCATAAGGGCATGGCCGGCCTGCGGCGGGCCCAGACGACGACCGGCCCTTGTGAAACACGCCCTAGCCGCGGAGGCGGAGGCCTCTCGGTGTCGCGCGGAAGCCGGCCGACGTCAGGGCGTCGCGCAGCGGGGAGGTGAAGACGGCCTCGCCGTCGGCGCGCTCGACCGACAGCGCGCCGAGCGCTCCGGTGTGCACCGCGTCGGCGAGTGCCTTGGCGGCGGCGGCCAGCGCCTCGTCGTCGTCTACAAAGGACAGTAGGGTGCGGCCGCCGCGTTCGACGTAGAGGGTCAGCTCGCCGGCGACCAGGACCACCAGGGCCCCGGCCTTGCGGCCGGGGCGGTGGCCGGCGCCTTCCTGCGCGACCACGCGCTCGGGCCAGGGCAGCGCCGCGCCGTACGGGCTGGCCGGATCGGTCGCCGCGAGCACCAGCGCGCCGGGTGTGCGGCGGTGCTCGTCGGCCAGCGCGCGCAGGCGGTCGACCGCACCCGGCACGGCGAACTGGGCGGCGCCCAAGCCCTCGACGAAGTAGCCGCGGCGGGCGGCGCCCCGCTCCTCCAGGGCGGCGAGCACCGGATAGACGGCCGCGAACCCGCCCACGACGCCCTCGGCGGCGACCGCGCCGCGGGTGACCACGCCGTGGCGCTCGAGCAGGGCATCGGCGACCGCGGCGGCGCGGCGGGTGGGGTCGGTGTCGCGCTCGGGCAGGCGTGACCAGCGGCCGGCCACGGTGGGCGGGCCGGTGCGGGAGGGGAGAGCCACACGGCCGGGACGGCGGTATCGGGTGCGGGGTGCGGCCGGCTTGGCGCGGTGGGCGCCGCCTCCGCCGCCGAGGAGCGTGCGCAGCGGGGCGAGCGTGTCGTTGGTCAGCCACCCCGCCCAGACGAGATCCCACACCGCGGCCGCCAGGTCTTCGTCGGTCAGGCTGCCCGGCCCACCCCCGGACCAGGTCACGCCACCACTCCCGGCCGACCGAGCCGGCGGCCCGGCCGCCGCGCCGTCGGAGCTGGCCGAGGCCCCGGCCGCGGAGCTGGGCGGGCGGTCAGGTGAACCGGCGGACAGAGCGGAACCGACCCGGTCCGAGAGGGCGCGGAAGAAGAGGGCCTGGCCGTCGGCGAGCGAGTCGAGGACGGCCTGGTGGAGCGGGGTGAGGGCGAGCGACTCGTCCGGCGGGGGCAGCAGGAGCGGGGCCATGTCCGCGTATGCCAGGGTGACCCACCCGTCGCCACCGGCGATCGCGCCGGAGCCGGACCACAGCACCTCGCCGGAGGCGCAGAGCTCGTCGAGGTAGGCGGGCGAGTAGTCGGCCACCCGGCCGGGCAGCACCAGCCGCTCCAGGGCCGAGGCGGGCACCGCGGCGCCTTGCAGCTGCTCGACCGCCGCGGCCACGGCCTCGACGCCGCGGGAGGAGGCGCCGACGTGCTGCCACCGGGGCAGGAACGTGGCCAGCGCGCGTGGCGGCACCGGCTCGATCTCGCGGCGCAGCGCGGCCAGCGAGCGGCGCCGCAGCATGCGCAGCACCTCGGCGTCGCACCACTCGGCACCCGCGCCCTCGGGTGAGAACTCGCCGGAGACCACGCGCCCGGTCGCGGCGAGGCGGCGGAGTGCCTGCTCGACCACGAAGACGCCGAGCCCGAAGCGGGCGGCGCAGGCGGCGGCCGTGAACGGGGCGTGTGTGCGGGCGTAGCGCGCGACGAGGTCGCCCAGCGGGTCGGCGACCGGCTCCACGTACGCCTGGGCGACGCCGACCGGCAGGGCCACGCCGAGCGCGTCGCGGTAGCGGCCGGCGTCTTCCACGGCGATCCACCGGTCTTCGCCGGCGATGCGCACCCGCAACGCGCGCTTGGCGCGCTCAAGATCCAAAGGCCAGTCGACGGAAGCCCCGCGAGCCGCCAGCTCGGCGTCGGAGAGGTCACCGAGCAGGCGCAGCAGCTCGGCCACGTCTTCCGCGTCGCGGGGGCGGCGCTCGTCGGTGAGCCACTGGAGCTGCCGCTCGGTCGCGGTGACCACCGACGGCTCCAGCAGCTCGCGCAGGTCGACCCGGCCGAGCAGCTCGCCGAGCAGCGTGGAGTCGAGCGCCAGCGCGGCGGCCCGGCGCTCGGCGAGGGGCGCGTCGCCCTCGTACAGGAAAGCGCCGACGTAGCCGAAGAGCAGCGACCGGGCGAACGGCGACGGCCTGGCGCTCTCCACCTCGACAAGCCGCACCTTGCGCGCGGCCAGGTCGCGCATCAGCCCCACCAGGCCGGGCACGTCGAAGACGTCTTGGAGGCACTCGCGGGCGGCCTCGAGCGTGACCGGGAAGTCCGCATACTCCCTGGCCACGTCGAGCAGCTGGGCCGCCTTTTGCCGCTGCTGCCAGAGCGGCTGGCGGCGGCGCGGGTCGCGGCGGGGGAGCAGCAGCGACCGGGCGGCGCACTCGCGGAACCGGGACGCGAACAGCGCCGAGGTGCCGACCGACTCCTCGACCAGCTGGGTGATCTCCTCCGGGTCGAAGGCCACGAGGTCTGCGCCGGGCGGCTGGTCGGCCGTGTCGGGCAGGCGCACCACGATGCCGTCGTCGGAGGGCATGACCTGCGCGTCGACGCCGTAGCGCTCGGTGAGGCGGCGGGCCACCGCGAGCGCCCACGGGCCGTTGACCTTCGCACCGAGCACACAGTGGACGGCCAGCCGCCAGTCGCCGAGCTCGTCGCGGAAGCGCTCGACCACGATGGTGCGGTCGTCGGGGAGCGCGCGGGTCGCCTCGCGCTGCTCGCGCAGGTAGGCCATCAGGTTTGCGGCGGCCCACTCGTCGAGCCCGCCGGCCCGGAGCGCGGCGGTGGCGGTCTCGTCGTCCTGCCGCACGAGCGCCCGCAGCCGGGCACCGATCGCGCGGCCCAGCTCGACTGGGCGGCCGAGCTGGTCACCCTTCCAGAACGGCATGCGGGCGGCCGCACCCGGCGCGGGTGAGACGAGCACCCGGTCGGGCGTGATGTCTTCGATCCGCCAGGAGGTGGAGCCGAGCAGGAAGACGTCGCCGACGCGCGACTCGTAGACCATCTCCTCGTCGAGCTCGCCGACCCGGGCGGCCCGCTCCGCCCCGGCCAGGAACACGCCGAAGAGGCCGCGGTCGGGGATGGTGCCGCCGCTGGTCACCGCCAGTCGCTGGGCGCCGGGGCGGCCGGTGAGCAGGTCGGCCGCGCGATCCCAGACGAGGCGGGGGCGCAGCTCGGCGAACGCGGTCGACGGGTAGCGCCCGGAGAGCATGTCGAGCACCGCGTGCAGCGCGGAGTCGGGCAGCTCGGCGAAGGGCGCGGCGCGGCGGACCAGCGTGCTGAGGTCGGCGAGCGTCCACTGGTCGAGCGCCACCATCGCGACGATCTGCTGGGCGAGCACGTCGAGCGGGTTGCGCGGGTAGCGCAGCTCCTCGATCGCGCCCTCGCCCATCCGCTCCGTGACCACCGCACAGGAGAGCAGGTCGCCCCGGTGCTTGGGAAAGACCACGCCGCGGGAGATCGCGCCCACCTGGTGGCCGGCGCGGCCGATGCGCTGGAGGCCGGCGGCCACGCTCGGCGGCGCCTCGATCTGCACGACGAGGTCGACCGCGCCCATGTCGATGCCGAGCTCGAGGCTGGACGTCGCGACCACCGCGGGCAGCTGGCCGGACTTGAGCGACTCTTCGATATGTTTGCGCTCCTCGCGGGAGACGCTGCCGTGGTGGGCGCGGGCGATCACCGGCGGGGCGCCGGTCGCCGCGCCCGACTGCGCCATGATGGCCGCCGGCAACGCGTCGATCTCGTGCTTTTCCGCCGCCAGCTCGTTGAGCCTCGCGCAGAGCCGCTCGGCGGAACGCCGCGCGTTGGTGAACACGATCGTCGACCGGTGCTGCCCGATCAGCGCGAACACCCGCTCCTCGACCGCCGGCCAGATCGACGCGCGGCGCGAGCCCTCCTCCGGCTCGCCCACCTCGTCGAGCTGGGTCATGTCTTCGACCGGCACCTGCACGCTGACCTCGATGGTCTTGGCGCTGCGCGGCTGCACCACCTCGACGTCGCGGGAGCCGCCGAGGAAGCGGGCGGTCTCCTCGATCGGGCGCACGGTGGCGGAGAGGCCGATCCGCTGCGCCGGCCGGGGCAGCATCGCGTCGAGCCGCTCCAACGAGAGCGCGAGGTGGGCGCCGCGCTTGGTGGCGGCGACCGCGTGCACCTCGTCGACGATCACCGTCTCGACGCCGGCCAGCGACTCTCGCGCGGCCGACGTGAGCAGCAGAAACAGCGACTCAGGCGTGGTGATCAGGATGTCCGGCGGGGTGCGCTGGAACGCCCGCCGCTCGTCGGCCGGCGTGTCGCCGGTGCGCATGCCCACCGTGATGTCGGGCTGCGGGACGCCGAGGCGGGCGGCGGCGTGGCGGATGCCGGCGAGGGGAGCCCGCAGATTGCGCTCGACGTCGACCGCGAGCGCCTTGAGTGGGCTCACGTAGAGCACGCGGCACCGCCGCTTGGGGTCGGCCGGCGCCGGCTCGCGGGCCAGCCGGTCGAGCGACCAGAGGAACGCGGCGAGCGTCTTGCCCGAGCCGGTGGGTGCGACGACCAGCGCGTGATGCCCGTCACCGATCGCCCGCCAGGCGCCGGCCTGCGCCTCGGTCGGCGCCGCGAACGCGGCGCCGAACCACTCCCGCGTCGCCCGCCCGAAACGCTCCAGCACGTCCACCACGAACCCAATACTGCCCCGGGGGTACGACACCTACGCGGAGTAACGACCGGGCGGGTCAGCTAGGCTTACCACTCGGCGAGCGGTGGGGAGAGCGCATGCGAGGTGTCGCGGCATTCCTGCTCGCGCTGCTCGTCGCCACCTCTGTGCACGGCGCCGGCTCGACGGCCGCGCCGGCCGGCGCCATGGCACACGGTCCCGCCTCGATCGGCGCGGCGGTCGTGCACACCGCCCCGGCGTCCGTGACTCACGACCAACGGCTGGACCCGGCGCCGGTACCAAGGAATGATCTTCCGCCACGCGCGGAGGGTGGGCCGGCCGTGGCGGCCGAGCCCGACGCGACCCGGCCCGCGGTCGTCACCTCCGCACCACGCTCCTCACGCGCGCCACCGCACCTCCACTGATCCTCGCCCGCATCGAGATCGACGCGCCGTCACCCCGGCGCGGAGTGGAGGCATACCCATGCACGTTGGCGACGCACTCGTTGCCCTGGGTGGGGCGTTTCTGGCGGCGGCCGTGCTGGCCCGCCTGGGAGCCAGGATCGGCCTGCCGACGATTCCCCTGTTCATGCTCGCGGGCGTGGTGTTCGGCCCGCACACGCCCGGCATCGCGCTCGTCGAGAACCCCGACGACCTGGCCCTGGTCGCCGCCCTCGGCCTCGTCTTCCTGCTCTTCTACCTGGGCCTGGAGTTTCACACCGACGACCTTGTCGCGGGCGGGCGGCGGATGCTCGCCGCCGGCCTCGGCTACCTCGTGCTCAACATCGGCGGCGGGCTCGCGCTCGGCTTCGCGTTCGGCTGGGGCACCCGCGAGGCGCTGGTGATCGCCGGCGTCGTCGGCATCTCCTCTTCGGCGATCGTGACCAAGCTGCTGGTCGAGACCGGCCGGCTGCGCAACCCCGAGTCCCGCCTGATCCTCGGCGTGATCGTGATCGAGGACATCTTCCTCGCGCTCTACTTGGCGATCCTCCAGCCGGTGCTGGGCAACGCCAGCGGTCCGGTCGAGGTGGCGACCGACCTGGCCAAGGCGTTCACGTTTCTGATCGTGCTCGCCGCGCTGGCCCGCTGGGGCGCCCGCGCGGCCGGGCGGCTGCTGCGCGTCTTCAACGACGAGCTGCTCGTCGTCTTCTTCGTCGGGCTGGCCGTGCTCTCCGCGGGCGTGGCGGAGGAGCTTGGCGTGTCGGACGCGATCGGCGCGTTCATGATCGGCCTCGTGCTCGGCGGCTCGACCGCCGCCGAACGGGTGCGGTCGCTGGTGCGCCCGCTGCGGGACGGCTTCGCCGCGATCTTCTTCTTCACCTTCGGCCTCACCATCGACCCCGGCGACATCGGTCCGGTGCTGGTGCCGATCACGGTCGCGGTGGTGCTCACCGTCGTACTCAACATCGCCGCCGGACTGCTCGCCGCGCGATTGCACGGGTACGGGCGCCAGGAGGCCGCCAACATCGGCCTGACCGTGCTCACCCGTGGGGAGTTCTCGCTGATCCTGGGTTCGCTGGCGGTCGCGGCGGGGCTCGACTCGCGGATCGCGCCCTTCGTCGCCGGCTATGTGCTCGTGCTCGCGGTGATCGGCCCGCTGGCCGTGCTCAATTCGGAGAAGCTTCTCAGGAAACGTCCAGCCAGCTCAGATAAGATGCCGGCCATGATCGTGGCATCTGCCCCGGAGGGCAGCCATACCGAGCCGGGTGACACCAGCCGCTGATGCTGATAGCGATCGGCCTTCTTCTCATTCTCTTGCTCACCGCGCTGACCGGATACTTCGTCGCGCAGGAGTTCGGCTACGTCGCGGTCGACCGGGGCAAGCTGCGCCGCCTCGCCGACGAGGGTGACCAGGCCGCCGCGCGGGCGCTGGCCGTCACCGGGCGGCTGTCGTTCATGCTCTCCGGCGCGCAGCTCGGCATCACCGTGACCGTGCTGCTCGTCGGGTACGTGGCGGAGCCCTTCGTCGGTGAGGGCCTGGCCGACCTGCTCGGCACGGCCGGGGTCTCCCGCGCGGTGAGCCTGCCGGTGTCGGTGATCCTGGTGTTGCTCCTGTCCACGGTCATCCAGATGGTGCTGGGCGAGCTGGCCCCGAAAAACCTGGCTATCGCCCGCCCGGAGCGCCTCGCCCGGGCACTGAGCCGGTCGACGCTGATCTACCTGAGGGTGTTCGCGCCGCTCATCCGGATCTTCGACATGGCGGCCGCGCGGCTGCTGCGGCGGGTCGGCGTCGAGCCGATCGAGGAGCTGCCCTCCGGCGCCACCGCCGAAGACCTGGAGCAGATCATCGCGGAGTCACGCGCCGAGGGTCACCTCGACGCGCAGATCTTCACCCTGCTCGACCGGGGCCTCGACTTCCGCCGGCTCACCGCCGGCGAGGCGATGGTGCCCCGGGTCGACGTGCACACCGTGGGCGCCGACGAGCCGGTACGCCGCGTCGTCGACCTGCTGGAGACCGGGCACTCCCGCTTTCCGGTGCGGGGCGGCGAGGGCGTCGACGACGTGACCGGCGTGGTGAGCATCGCCGACGTGATGGAGGTGCCGCCGGCCGAGCGCTCGACGACGCCGGTGCTCGCGGTGGCGGTGGCCCCGTTGCTGGTGCCCGCCACGCTCCCGCTGCCGGCGGTGCTCGACCGGTTGCGCGCCGGGCACCGCCAGCTGGCGTGCGTGGTCGACGAGTACGGCGGCTTCGCCGGCGTGGTCACGCTGGAAGACATCGCCGAGGAGCTGGTCGGCCCGATCCGCGACGAAGACGACCACCCGGAGCCCGCACCGCGCCGCCAGGACGACGGCTCGTGGCTCGTGCCGGCCCGCTGGCGCATCGACGAGGTGGTCGACGCGACAGGTGTGGAGCTGCCCGAGGCCCCCGAGTACGACACGATCTCCGGCCTCGTGATGCGAGAGCTGGGCCGGGTGCCGTCGGTCGGCGACCGGGTCGAGCTCGCCGAGGCGGTGCTCTCGGTCGAGTCGGTCGAGCGCCACGTGCCCGGCTCGGTGCGCCTGGAGGTGCGGGCATGAGCACCACCTGGGCGTTGATCCTGTCGTTCGTTCTCTTGGCGCTCAACGGCTTCTTCGTGGCGGCCGAGTTCGCGCTGGTGGGCAGCAAGCGATACCGGTTGGAGCAGGCCGCCGCCGATGGCAGCCGCGCCGCCCGCGCCGCCCTCGAAGGCACCCGCGAGCTGTCCGTCATGCTCGCTGGGGCCCAGCTCGGCATCACGCTGTGCACGCTGGGGCTGGGCGCGCTCGCCGAGCCGGCGATCGAGCACGTGATCGGCCCCGCGCTGCACGGGGTGGGGCTGCCCGACACGGCCAGCCACGTGGTCGCGTTCGTCGTGGCGCTGCTGCTGGTCGGCTTCCTCCACCTGGTGGTCGGCGAGATGGCGCCGAAGTCGTGGGCGATCACCGACCCGGAGCGCTCGGCGCTGCTGCTGGCGCTGCCGTTCCGGGCCTTCGCGCGGCTCACGAGGCCGGCGCTGGTGGTCTTCAACGGCCTGGCCAACGGCGTGCTGCGGCTGGCCAAGGTGGAGCCGCAGGACCAGCTCGCGCAGGTGCACGGGCCGGAGGAGCTGCGCATCCTGCTCGAGCAGTCGCGCGAGCACGGCACGCTCGCCGCCGATCAGGAGCAGCTGCTGACCAGCATGCTCCAGCTCCAGCGCACGACCGTCCGTGCCGTGATGCAGCCGCTCGACCAGCTGGTCACCGTGCCGGCCGACGCCACCGCCGAACGGATCGAGCGGATCTCGCGCGGCTGCGGGCGGTCCCGCCTGGGGGTGGTTGGCCCGCAGGCCCTGGTCGGTCTTGTTCATGTGCGGGACGCTGTAAGGGCGACCACCTTCGGGCGGCCCGCCACCGCGGCCGAGTTCATGACGGAGCCGTTCACGCTCCCGGCCACGGCGGCGGTCACCGAGGCGGTCGCGGCGATGCGGGCCGAACGCGCCCAGCTCGCGCTCGTCCGCGAGGGCGAGCGCACGGTCGGCTTCGTCGCCCTGGAAGACCTGCTCGAAGAGGTCATCGGCGAGTTCGACGACGAGACGGATGCCGTGCCGCAGGGCCGGCGGATGCGATAGGAGCATCGATGGTATTCAAGAAGTTGTTGGGCGCCTTCGGCGTCGGCGGCCCGTCCGTCGACACCGTGCTCTCCAACTCCAACACCCGGCCAGGCCTGACCCTGGACGGCCAGATCCACATCCTGGGCGGCGACCACGACGTCAAGATCGACCAAGTCTCGCTCGGGCTCGTGACCCGGGTGGAGGTGGAGAGCGGCGACGCCAACTACGACTCCACTGTGGAGTTCCACCGCGTGGCCGTCGCGGGCGCCTTCCCGCTGGGCAAGGGCGAGCGCAAGGAGATCCCCTTCCGCTTCCCGGTGCCGTGGGAGGCGCCGGTGACCGACGTGTACGGCCAGCGCCTGCGCGGCATGACCATGGGCCTGCGCACCGAGCTGGCCGTGGCGCGGGCGGTCGACAAGGGTGACCTCGACCCGGTGCAGGTGCATCCGCTGCCCGCGCAGGAGCGCATCCTCGACGCGTTCAACCGCCTGGGCTTCCGCTTCAAGAGCGCCGACCTCGAACGCGGCCGCATCCACGGCGTCAACCAGCAGCTGCCGTTCTACCAGGAGATCGAGTTCTTCCCGCCGCCCCAGTACGCCGGCGGCATCACCGAGGTCGAGCTCACCTTCGTCGCCGACCCGCAGGGCGTCGAGGTGATCCTGGAGTTCGACAAGCGCGGCGGCTTCCTGAGCAGCGGCCACGACGCCTACGGCCGCTTCCGCGTCGACCACGCCACCGTGGACCAGACCGACTGGTCGACGGTCGTCGACGGCTGGGTACGCTCCGCCAGCGACCGCTACTCCAGCATGCGCGCCTCGCACGGCTTCCCCGGCGGCCACGGCAAGGGCGGCCACGGCCGCGGCATGGGTGCCGGCGCGGTGATCGCCGGTGCGGGCGCCGGCATCCTCGGCGGCATGGTGCTCGGCGAGGCGATGGACGACGTCTTCGAGGGCGGCGGCGACTTCGGCGACTTCGGCGAGTGAGCTTTCGCTTCTCAGGGCCCCGCTTCGGCGGGGCCCTTTTCCAATGCTGAATTGCCCGGATCTTTCAAATGCTGGTTTGCCCGCGTCCGCGCCAGTTGCGGACCGTATGCTCCCGCGGGCACCGCTCCGGTCGGCGGCTCGCAGCGCTCGCCGAGACCCCCGACCTCCGCTGCCAGGTCCGCGGTGCAAGGTCGCCGCGGCAGGTGGGTTGGGATCCTGCGTCGACGTCGTGTCTACTCCGGCCTCGTCCCGGTACTTCGGTTCTGGTCAGGGCACGCCTGGACCACCGGTCGCAGAGGAGCAGGATCCGTCTTGGGGGCGAGACCATGGTTGGTCCAAAATGTCCCCTGATCACCCGGCGACGGGGCCGTCTGATCCCTTGATCGGCGTGCCGTCTTGTAAATCGTGGTCATCTGGGCCCCCTCCAGGGGGTCTAAACGACCACGATCACCAGGACCTCTCACCCTCGTCGCCAAACCGGGTCAACGATCTAGAGACCTTCGGGATGTCACCGCGAGTAACCGCCACAGGCGGCGTGAACAGCGTCCGATGCCAGATCTTGGAGAGTTAGGGCGCCATATCAACCCTAAGTCTCCTAGATCTCAAGGCCCGGCTCCCGATGCTGGTGACGCTGGGCGGAGCTTCGTCGCTGTCACAGCGGCGCGTGGGTTGAGATCTAGGAGACCTAGGGCGCCATATCGGCCCTAAGTCTCCTAGATCTCGTATCGACCCCAGTTGGTAGCGGGGCGTCAGATGGCAGCGGGTCAGTACTGGCGTTCGGGCAGGACGGTCTTGGCCTGCTCTTGGGTGAAGGTGGTTTCCTTGGTGATGATGCGGGGTTCGACGGCTTCGCCGGCGTTGACCTTCTTGACCAGTTCCAT
>NZ_JBQHDG010000052.1:0-14972 GCF_052068095.1 Phytohabitans sp. LJ34
GTAACGCGAGGTCCTGTTGGTCTGGAGGCTCACAATGGGCGGGTAACCGACGAGCCGGAGGCTGACCACGATGAATGACATGCTCTCAGCGTGCCTGGCTGAGTTCGACGCCTTGCGACAGGAACTCAACGCCCGGCTCGCGGTCAGCTATACGCTTCTGACCTTGGAACTCGCTGCCGTAGGTACCGGAGTATCCATCGCGACTGCCAACTCCCATGTGCTCGCCGGCCTAGCAATACTGACTGTCCTGCTCTGGCTGTTTTGGATTGACAACTCGACGATGGTCCAAAGTATTGGCGCCTACATCGCAATAGACCTCGCGCCAAGATTGACATCGGCCGGGGTGCCCATCCCGCTGAGGTGGGAGGCGTACATGCGCCAGTTGCACAGTGGCGGGACAAGCGCGTCGCAGGTGCTCTTTGGACGCAACGATGAGGCCGAAGATCGTGGCCTCCGGCGATCGGCCGGCTCCGACTGGTACACGAGCGTGCTCTTCGGCGGGTCCTCGCCGACGTTGCTCTTCGCATACATGTTGAACAACAGCCCAGCTTCGGCTACCGGATGGCTGCTGATGGGCCTGCTCGGCCTTGGCGTCTTCACGATGTGGGTATACGCCGCCGCAACCGCCGTCCGGTTCCACGCCTTTCTAAGGCTCATTCGGCGGGCGATCCTCGATCGCGCCGCAGAGAGTACCCCAGACCACCAGCAGGGATCTGGAATGCCGTAGCCTCGATCTGTTTCCTTAGCCGCCGCTGGCAGTCACCGTCCAGTTGCCGCATCCGTATGAAGCACTCTCTTCGGCAGATCCGTGTACCGCGCACCCGGGGTTGCTTCATGATCGCCTGCACGGAGTGTGAACGGGCTCCGAAGCTACCGCCGGCACCACGAACAAGTAAAGATCCACAACTGGTTGCGGGCGGCAGGTACCGCGTGGACCTCACGCCCGCGAGCGCGATCGTCGTTCCAACGAACGGACCGGTCTTCGAGGCGATTAGCAACTGACCGGCGGGAACACCGGCTGTTCTGCCACCCGCTCACGAGGCGTTCGAGCCGTCGTTGAGGTGACCGGATTTGATCTCGGCCGCGGCATGGACCCGCGCCCAGGTGATGTGGGCTGGCGTTGGCGTGGTGATCGACGCGGCGATGACCTCAAGGGCGCGGCGTCGGGCGTCAGGGGCGAGGTCGTCGCCGATGCGGTCGAGGAAGTGGATCGCGGAGGGGCGGGCGAGCCCGCCAAGGGTCTCCTGAACGACTTCGACGAGTTCGTGGGCCAGCGCCGTGCCGGGGATGGTGTCGGTGGCCGGCACGACGTACGCGACGAGCCGGCGGCCGAGTTTGGCGTGGGGGCGGGTGACGACCTCGGCCGCGGCCAGGAACGGGTGGTCCAGCAGGACGTCGCGCACCTCGGCGAGGGAGACCAGTTGCCCGGAGATCGAGACCACCGGGTCGATGCGGCCGAGGAATTCCAGCCGGTCGCCGGCGTTGGCGGGGTCCCGGTGCCGGACAACGCGGTCCCCGGTCGCGTACTGCTGGTCGGGATGGCCCCAGTGTTCGTAGGCGTCACCGGCGCCCGCGCCGCGCAGGGCGCGCAGTGTGCCGGCCCAGGGGCGACGCAGTACCAGTTCGCCAGGTGTTCCGGGGCGTGCGCTGTGGCCGGTGGCGTCGATGATCTCTGGCGATGTGTCCGGCAAGCGCCCGGCGTCGACCGGGTGGTCGACGGTGACGATGCCGCCGAGCTCGATCTGGCCCCAGGCATCGGCGACCGCGCCGGGGTCGCCGGTGAACTGGTCGGCTATCCAGGTGCGCAGCGCGGGCTGGAACGGCTCGGCCATGGCGATCACCCGGCGGAGGGTGCGTTTGTCCGGCTCGGGAGGAGCGGCATCCGGCCAGCCGCGTAGCCGGGCGAGTACGGATGGGACGGTGAGCAGGGTTGCGACACGGTACCGGTCGATGATGTCCCAGAGCCGGCGCCGGGTGGGCACGTCGAGGGTTCCTTCGAACATGACCGTGGTGTCGCCCCAGGCGAGCGGGCCGAGAACGCCGTGCACCGGCGCGGCTATCCAGGCGAGGTCGCCGGCGCACCAGAACACTCCGCCGGGGCTGAGCCCGTATCGGTGGACGGCTACCGCGGCGGCGAGAAGGTTGGCGGTGCCGTGGACTGCGGTGACCGGCCGGCCGCGCCGGTTGGCCAGCCAGGTGATGAGCAGTGGATGCTCGGCGGGCAGCGCGACCGGTGGCGTTGCCGGTGCGGTGCTCCGGATCCCGCTCGGCGGCTCGGGTTGCGCGGCTTGGTCCGCTGGCCCGGCGGTGTCGCGGAACGGGTCGAGCAGGTGGTGCAGCCAGCGGTCGCCTTCGTACCAGGCGACGTCCTGGCCGGTCCGGCGGATCACGATGGTGTGCTCGACGCCGGCGACAGCGGTCAAGGCGTCGTCGACGCGGGCCTTGGTCGGGATGATCGTGCCGTGGCGCCAGGCGCCGTCCTGGGTGATCAGGACGCGCGGCGCGAGGTCGTCGAGGCGTTCGGCGAGCGCCTCTACGGGTAACGGCACCGGGAGTACGGCGAACACGGCCCCGATGCGGGCGCACGCGAGCATCGCGACGACGGCTTCGGGTAGCCAGCCCAGGTGCAGGGCGACCCGATCGCCCGTGCCGACGCCGAGACCGCGTAGTGCGGCCGCCATCATTTCGACCTCGCGGGCGAGGTCGTGGTAGGTGATGGTTCGGCGGTCGCCGGGTTCGCCTTCCCAGTGGATGGCCGGCTGGTCGGCGCTGGCCGGCAGGTGCCGGTCGACACAGTTGGTGACGACGTTGAGGGTGCCGCCGGGGAACCAGCTGCCGTACCTGCCGTGCGGCTGGAAGATCGCGTCCGGACGCCGGGACCAGGTGAGCTGGTCCGCGACGGCCGCCCAGCGCGGCAGGTCGGGCTCAGCCATGGCCCAGCGTCCTGCTCGCCGCTTGAGCGGCTCGGATCAGGTGAGCGGCGGCCTGGGGCACCGCCCCGTCCGCGACGGTCGCGGCGAGGGCGGCCGCTGGGTGGCCGTATCCGTCCGGCACCGGGACGGCGACCTCCGTGCCGCCGCGTTCGGCTGCGGCGAGGGTGAGGTGGGTGACGCTACGCCAGTGGCTGCGCTCGTCAGCGGCCAACGCCCGCTCGGCCGAGTCGACGAGGGCGAGCGCCGCGTCCCAGCCGGGATCGTCGGCGTGCGCGGCCAGGATGCGGCCGGGTGCGGTGCGCAGCGCCGGTTCGACCCGGTGTGGCTCCCGGTAGGGCCCGATGTCGGCGGCGTCCGCGCGGTCGACGTAGGCCACCGATCCGCGGGTGTACAGGACAATGTGGACGGAGGTGTGCAACGCGTCGCGTACCGGCAGCAGATACGGCGACAGTGCGGTGATGACGGGAAGTCGGGCCAGGTATCGCTGGGACAGCCGCACCAGTTCGGGACCCAGGCCGTACCGGGCCGACCGGGGGTCCTGCTCGACCAGGCCGGCGACGGTCAGGGACCGGAGCAGGCGGTGCACGGTGGGCAGCGAGAGGCCGGACCGCTCGGCAAGCTCGGTGAGCTGCTGGTGTGCCGGGCCGTCGGACAGCAGGTCCAGCAGGAGAGCGGCGTTTCGCAGCGTGCCGAGCGTGCCGCGTGAGTCGGTCTGCGTCCCCGACCGCGTTTCCGCTTCCGTCACGGTCGCACGATACCAGCAGGAAACAGGTTCCATATATGGCGATTGACTTTCACATAGTGGAAACGTAACGTCCGTCACAGGCCGTCTGGAGGCGTCATGATCACTCGGGAGTACCGGTTCCCGCTCAACAGCAGCACTGTGCCGGCGGGTGAACCGGTGTTGACGGTGTCCGACGTGGGGTTGAGATTCGGCGGGGTGCAGGCCCTGGACGGCGTCGGGCTGACCGTGCGGCAGGGTCAGATCCACGCGGTGATCGGGCCGAACGGAGCCGGCAAATCCAGCCTGCTCAACTGCGTGTCCGGGCTGTACCGGCCGCAGCGCGGGACGATCAGGCTGTCCCGGGCCGGCGGTGCGGTGGATCTGGTCGGGCGCCGGCCACATCAGATCGCCCGGCTGGGGCTGGCCCGTTCCTTCCAGAACATCGAGCTCTTCAAGCACCTGACGGTGCTGGAAAATCTGATGCTCGGCCGGCACCACCGGATGAGTCACGCTCTGCTGCCCGCGCTGGTCTGGTTCGGTCCGGCCCGCCGGCAGGAGATCGAGCACCGGGCGCTGGTCGAGGAAGTCATCGACCTGCTGGAACTCCAGGCGGTGCGCCACCAGCCGGTCGGTGCCCTGTCGTACGGCTACGCGAAACGGGTGGAACTTGGTCGGGCGCTGTGCATGCAGCCGGCCGTGCTGCTGCTCGACGAGCCGATGGCGGGCATGAACGCCGGGGAGAAGGAGTCCCTGGCCCGCTACGTGCTCGACGTCAACGAGCTCGCCGGGGTCAGTGTGGTGCTCATCGAGCACGACATGGACGTGGTCATGGACATCTCCCACGCCGTGACCGTGCTCGACTTCGGCCGGCTGATCGCCGACGGTCCGCCGGCGCGGGTCCGCAGCAACCCCGCGGTGATCAACGCCTACCTCGGGGAAGCGGCCCGATGAGCACGTTTCCCGAGCTGCTCTACGCGCGGGCCGCCGAGCACCCGCAGGCAATCGCCATGCAGGAGAAGCGTTATGGCGTATGGCAGCCGCTGACCTGGGCGCAGTACGCGCGGCGGGTGCGCGAGTTCGCCGGCGGCCTGGCCAGCCTCGGGATCGGCCGTGGTGATGTGGTCGCCGTGCTCGGCGACAACCGCCCGGAGTGGCTGATCACGGAGTTGGCCGTGCAGTGCCTGGGCGGCGCGGTCGTGGGGATCTATCCCACCAGTGTTGGCGAGGAGATCCTGCATGTGCTCTCCCTGGCCGAGGTTCGGGTCGTGGTGGCCGAGGACCAGGAGCAGGTCGACAAGCTGATCCGGCTCAAAGACCAGCTACCGAAGCTCGCCACGGTCGTCTACTACGACCCGCGCGGCCTGGCCGGCTACCCGCAGCCGTATCTGGAGCGGTTCACCGACATCGAAGCCGCCGGCGCTGAGAAAGCGAAGGCCCAGCCGGCGTGGCTCGACGACCGCGTCGCCCTGGTCGGCCCGGACGACACGGCGATCATCTGTACCACCTCGGGGACCACCGCGCGTCCCAAGCTGGCTGAGCTGTCGCACGCCAACCTGATCGCGATGGCCGAGCATCTCGCCGAGATCGACCCGGTGCTGCCCGCCTACCGGTACGTCTCGTTCCTGCCGCTGGCGTGGATCGGTGAGCAGATGCTCGCCGTCGCGTGCGGGTTGCGCCACGGCTTGACGCTTTCGTTTCCGGAGGACGCCGCGACGCAACGCACCGACCTGCGGGAGATCGCACCCGACCTGATGTTCAGCCCACCCCGCATCTGGGAGTCGATGCTCTCCGAAGTCCAGGTACGCATCGACGAGGCGGGATGGCTCAAGCGCCACGTCTTCGGCTGGGCTTACGAGGTGGGCGACCGGATGGCCGCCCACCGCACCGCGGGCCGGGCACCGGGCGTGCCACTGCGCATTGCCCACGAGGTCGCGGACGCGGTCGGGCTACGCCCGGTGCGTGACCAGCTCGGCCTGCTCCGGATCAAACGCTGCTATACCGGCGGCGCACCGCTGTCGCCGGACGTGTTCCGGTTCTTCCACGCCCTCGGTGTCAATCTCAAGCAGATCTACGGACAGACCGAGATCTGCGGCATCGCGGTCGCCCACCACGACGGCGACCTGCGGTTCCACACCGTAGGTGCCGCCATCCCCGGCACCGAGCTACGCATCAGCGACGACGGCGAGATCCTGCTGCGCTCGCCGAGCGTGTTCCGCGGCTACCTGCACGACCCGCAGGCCACCGCTGCTGCCACCGATCCCGACGGTTGGCTGCACACCGGGGACGCCGGGTACCTCGACGACGGACATCTCGTCGTGATCGACCGACAGGCCGACGTGCTCCACCACCCGGCCGGCAGCCGGTTCTCCAGCGCCTTCATCGAAAACAAGCTGAAGTTCTCGCCATACGTCGAAGAGGCGGTCGCATTCCTGGGCCGCCACGGCATCACTGCCATCCTGTGCCTCGACCCGGCCACCGTCGGAGCCTGGGCCGAGCGGGCCCGGATCGGCTACACCACCTACACCGATCTTGCCACCCAGCCGGCCGTCGCGGACCTCGTGGCCGCCGAGATCGCACGCACCAACGCCGACCTGCCCGCCACGATGCGGATCCGGCGCTTCGTCCTGCTGCACAGGCAACTGGACCCGGACGACGACGAGATCACCCGCACCCGAAAGGTCCGCCGCAACGTCATCGCGACCCGCTACGCGGACGTCATCGCCGCCCTCGACGGTGACGAGCCCACTGTCGACGTGGACACCACCGTCGCCTACCAGGACGGCACCACCGCCAAGCGGACCATCACGCTGGCCATCCACCGGCCCATCGACATCGAGAAGCTTGCCGGCCAGCCACGACGCCCGGTCTGGAGTGGACGAGCATGAGCGGGGCGATCGCATGAGTCAGTTTGTGCAGCTGACGGTCTACGGCCTGGCCAACGGTGCGGTGCTGGCGCTGGCCGCGCTCGGCTTCGTGCTCATCTACAAGGCGACGAGCGTCATCAACTTCGCGCAGGGCGAGTTGCTGCTCGTCGGCGCCTACCTGTTCTACACCGCGTTCGTCCTGTTGCGGCTGCCCTTCGCCGTTGCCGTGCTCGTCGGTGTGGCGGCGGCGGTGGTTCTTGGCGTCGCGATCGAACGTGTGATCCTGCGGCCGCTGATCGGTGAGGACCCGATAGCGGTGATCATGGTGACGATCGGCCTGGCCGCTGTCCTCAAGGCCGTGGTGACAATGTTCTTTGGCACCACCCCACGCGAGATGCCGAAAGTGCTGCCCGCCGGTACCACCACTGTCGCAGGGGCCACGGTGCCGCTGGACCGGCTCGTCGCGGTCGCGGTCGCGGTGGTCGTCCTCGCCGCGTTCACGGTGTTCTTCCGATGGTCGCGGCACGGCATCGCGATGCGTGCGGTCGCCGACGACCAACAGGCAGCCCTGGTCCAGGGCATCTCGGTGCGCAGGATCTTCGCGCTGGCATGGGCGTTCGCCGCTGTCAGCGCGTTGATCGCGGGCCTTCTGCTGGCCGACATCGCCGAGCTGAGCCAGAACCTGGGCACATTCGGCCTGGTTGTTTTCCCGGTGGTCATTCTCGGCGGGCTCGACTCGGTGCCGGGCACCATCATCGGCGGCGCCGTCATCGGTTTGGTCAGCCAGTACGCCGAGGGCATGTCGGCCGGCGCCTCACAGGTGGCGCCGTACGTCGTGCTGGTGCTCATCCTGCTGCTGCGCCCGTACGGGCTGTTCGGCCAGCCACGCATCGAGAGGGTCTGACATGGCCGCCACCGCCGCCGGCGTGTTCCACACCAGCTACGCCTCCGAACTGCGGCTTCGGCACACGTCGGCCGAGCGCCTGCGGCTGGTGCTCGTCATCGCCGGCCTGCTCACGTTGCCGTGGCTGGTCAACCCTTACTGGCTCGGCATCGTCAACACCATCGGCATCGCCGCGATCGGAGCCGTGGGCCTGAACATCCTGGTCGGCTTCACCGGCCAGATCTCGCTGGGCCAGGGCGGGTTCCTCGCCGTCGGCGCGTTCACCTCCGGGCTGCTGGTGCAGCGCGCTGGGCTGCCGGTGCCGCTGGCCATGCTCGCCGCCGTGCTGGTGACCGCGGCGGTGGGTGCGTTCTTCGGCCTGCCGGCGTTGCGTCTCAAGGGCCTCTATCTGGCCATCGCGACGATCGCCAGCCAGGAGATCATCATCTTCGTGGTCCGCCGGTGGGGCTGGCTCACCGGCGGGCAGGGCTTCCTCGACGTCGACCGGTTGACCCTCTTCGGTTGGCGGGTGCCCCGGACCAGTTTCGAGTTCGTCTGGTACTGGATCATCGCCGGCCTCGCGGTGCTGGCCGTCGTCACCGCGCGCAACCTCTTCCGCACCGCGCTCGGCCGCTCGTTCATGGCCGTGCGCGACCACGACATCGCGGCCTCGGCCATCGGCGTCGACCTGACCCGGACGAAGTTGATGGCCTTCGCCGTGTCGTCCGGCTACGTCGGGTTGGCCGGTGCCCTCACCGCCCACTACACCCAGACCGTCACCTGGGAACGGTTCACCATCGACGTCTCGATCCAGTACCTCGCCATGATCATCGTTGGCGGGCTCGGCAGCGTCGCGGGCGCCGTCTACGGCGCGGCCTTCATCATGCTGCTGCCCCCGTTGCTCGCCGAGCTCGCCGATGCCCTCCGCACCCGGATTCCCCTGCTGGCAGAGCAGTTGCCGGCCGTGCAGGCGGCCGCGTTCGGTCTGGTCATCGTTCTGTTCCTGCTGTTCGAGCCGCGCGGTCTGGATCGGATCTGGCGCCGGGTCAAGGACTACGTGCGGTTCTGGCCGTTCCGCTACTAGACCTACCAACAAGCCTCCACGAAGGAGTACCGCAATGCGCAAACTCACGCTCGCCGCGGTGGCTACCGTGCTGCTCGCCGGGTGCGGCGGACCCACCGCAAACGGCGGCGGGTCCAACGGCAAGGAAGACATCGTCGTCGGCGTCATCGCCGACCTGACCGGCGCCACCGCGGACGTCGGCAAGCCCTACAACGAGGGCATGCTCGCCTATGTCGACAACCTCAACGCCAAGGGCGGGGTCGACGGCCACAAGATCAAGGCACTCAGCGAGGACTACCAGTACAAGGTCCCCACCGCCGAGGAAAAGTACAAGAAGTTCGTCGCCGAGGGCGCCGTGGCCATCCAGGGCTGGGGCACCGGCGACAGCGAGGCGCTGCGGAGCAAGGTCAAAGACGACGAGCTTCCGTTCATGTCGGCGTCGTACGCCGAGGTCCTGACCGACCCGAAGCAGTCGCCGTACAACTTCGTGGTGGCGCCGACCTACTCCGACCAGTTGCGGGTCGCTATCGACTACATCGCCGCCCAGGAACCGGCGGCTCAACTGGCAGTGCTGCACCACGACTCACCGTTCGGCACCGCACCGCTGGCTGACGCCGAGAAGTGGATCAACGATAAGGGCTACCGGCTCGGTTTCAAGGCGTATCCCATGAAGGCCGGCGCCACCGACCACGTCGGCATTCTCCAGCAGGCCAAGGCACAGGGCGCCAAGTATGTGGTCATCCAGAACGTATCCAGCCCCGCCGCGGTGGTGGCCAAGGACATCGCCGCTCAGAAGCTCGACATGAAGATCGTCTGCCTGAACTGGTGCGCCGACGAACTGTTCATCAAGGTCGCGGGTCCGGCCGCGGAGGGACACCTGATGATCCAGCCGTTCGCGCCGCCCGGCATCACCAAGCCCGGCCACCAGGCGGTCCGCGACTACTGCCAGGGCAAGGGCATCGACCTCGACGCCAAGGGTCTGCACTTCGTCCAGGGCTGGTACACCATGCACGCGATGGTCAAGGGCATCGAGAAGACCCTCGCCGACGGCAAGGACCTGACCGGCCCGAACATCCGCGCCGGGTTGGAGACGATGCCGGCCGTGGACACCGGCGGTGTCCTCGCGCCGATCAAGTTCTCCGCCGACAGCCACCGGGGCGCCACGGCGTCGAGTATCTACCGGGTCTCGGGCGGCACGTTCACCGAGGTGACCGCGGCCGTGGCACCGAAGGCATGACGAGCGGCCGGGGCACGCCGATGCGTGACCGCCAACCGGCGGCAGGCGGGGACAGGCTCCTGTCGGTCGACAACGTCGAGGTGATCTACGACGAGGTAATACTCGTGCTGCGCGGTATGTCGCTCGTGGTGCCGCGCGGTGAGGTGGTCGCCCTGCTCGGGTCCAACGGCGCGGGCAAGTCGACGACGCTCAAGGCGATCACCGGGCTGCTGCCGACCGAGCACGGCGCCGTCACTGACGGCACCGTGACCTTTGACGGTGCCGACATCACCCGGGCCGAGCCGGCCGAGCGGGTACGCCGCGGCATCGCCCTGGTGATGGAGGGCCGGCGGGTCTTCGAGCATCTCACCGTGCACGAGAACCTGGTCGCCGGTGCGTACACCCGCGGCGCCGCGGCGGACTTCGACCGAGTGTATGGGTTCCTGCCGCAGCTGGCCGGTCTGCGGGGCCGTGTTGCCGGCTACCTGTCCGGCGGCGAGCAGCAGATGCTCGCCATCGGCCGGGCACTCATGTCCGACCCGCGGCTGCTGCTGCTCGACGAACCGTCGCTGGGCCTGGCCCCACTGCTGGTGGACGAGATGTTCGACATCGTCCGGCGGCTCAACACCGACCTTGGGCTCACCGCCCTGCTGGTCGAGCAGAACGCCCGGCGCGCCCTGGCCGTCGCCCACCGCGGCTACGTCATGGAATCCGGCCGGATCGTCCTGGCCGGAACCGCCGCTGAACTCGCCGACAACCCCGACGTCAAGGAGTTCTACCTCGGCCTGGGCGAGGCCGGGGGACGGCGCAGCTACCGCGACGTCAAGCACTACAAGCGCCGCAAGCGCTGGCTATAGGAGGTTTCGGTGCTGGCCGACAGGATCCACGCCTACACCCACGGACTGGACGCGGCGGTCGCCGCGGCAGTCGAGCAGGCAGCCGCCCGCGTGCCGGCGTTGGCCGCGCGGATTGCAAAGGCCGACATGGCTTCGGTGACCTCGGTGGCCGACCTGAACCGGGTGCCGGTTCTCACCAAGGACGACCTGATCGCCGCGCAAGACGCGAACCCGCCGTTCGGCGGTGCCGTCGCGCCGCAGGCGCTGGTACGTAAGGTGTTCGCCTCACCCGGACCGCTGTACGAGCCACAGCTGGCGGGTACCGATCCGTGGCGGTGGGCACCCGCGTTGCGGGCGGCCGGCATCGGGGACGGCGACACCGTGCTCAACTGCTTCAGCTACCACCTGACGCCCGCGGGCGCGATGTTCGAGGAGGCTGCCCTCGCCGTCGGAGCCACGGTCGTACCGGCCGGGGTCGGCAACATGGAACTGCAGGTGCAGGTCGCCGCCGCGGTCCAGGCCCGCGGCTACGTCGGCCTGCCCTCCTACCTCAAAGCGCTGGTGAACACCGCCGAAGCACTCGACCTACGGTTTCCGATACGCCATGCGCTGGTCACCGCCGAACCTCTGCCCGACTCGTTGCGATCGTGGCTGACCGAATACGTTCCCATCGTCCACCAGGCGTACGGGACCGCCGAGGCAGGCCTGCTCGGCTACGAAACCGGACCCGGTTCCGGGCTGGCCCTGCCAGAAGGCGTCCTGATCCAGGTCTGCGACCTGGGCACCGGGCAACCCCACTTCGACGACACCATCGGGCAGGTCGTGGTGACCCTGCTACGACCGGATCAACCACTCGTGCGCTTCGGCACCGGTGACCTGTCCGCCTGGACCCTCGGCGCCCACGGCTCGTTGCGGCTGGCCGGCGTCCTGGGCCGAGTCGGCGAAGCCGTCAAGGTACGCGGCGTATTCCTGCACCCGAGACAGGCTGCCGCGGCGCTGGCCGGCGAACCCGGCGTGACCGCACACCGCTTCGTCATCGACCGATCCGACCACCGAGACAACCTGCGATGCGAAATCGTCGCCGCCCCCACCGCAGATCCACAGCTGCCACAGCGCGTCCACGAACTGATCCGCGCACACCTGCGATTGGCGGCGGACGTGGTCTGCGTGCCGAGCCTGCCGGACGGCCCGACCATCCACGACCAACGCGACTGGTCCTGACCCCGCCGGACCCCACCCGGCGGTTACCGAACTCCGAGGAGGACAACCGATGAAGTCCGCCCTCACCACCGTGATGGCCGCAGCGACGTGCGCGATCATCACGCTCACGCCAACCGTCGCCGGCGCCGCCCCCGGCCCGTCGGCAAATAGTTCCCGCGATCTCAAAATGCTGGTGCTCTCCAACCGCGCCGACCTGATCTCGGGCGGAAATGCACTGGTCGAGGCACAGCTACCGCCCGGCGCGGACGCGTCACGGCTTCGGGTGCTACTCGCCACCGACGACGGCCTACGAAACGTGAGCGAGGCGTTCGCACGCCGCGCCAACGGCCGCGTCCTCGGCCTGCTGGAACGGCTACCGGTCGGCCGGAGCCAACTGATCGCCGTCCTCGCCGGCACACCGCACGGCCACTACGCCACCCGGATCACGATCACCAACCACCCCAACGGCGGTCCCGTCTTCTCCGGCCCGCAGGTGACACCGTGGATCTGCACCACGCAGACCAACGGCCTCGGGCCTGCGCAGGACCCACAATGCAACGCCCAACCCAGCCACCAGTTCTTCTACCGGCGAACCAGCGGCGAGTTCGCCCGCTACGACCCGGCCGCACCACCGGCCGACGTCGCCACGACAACCACCGATCGGGGAATCACCATCCCGTACGTCTTCCGCGAGGAAACCGGAACCCAGAACCGCGGCATCTACCGGATAGCGGTCCTGTTCGACCCCACCCGGCCGTGGACCGCCTGGGAAGCCCAGAACGGCTGGAACCACAAGCTGTTCTATCCGTTCGGAGCCAACTGCAACACCCACCACACCCAAGGCCTCGCGCAGAATGTACAGATCGACCGGGCACTGTCACGCGGGTTCATGGTCGCGACCTCGTCGTTGAACGTCCTCGGCAGCAACTGCAACACCATCGTCTCCGCGGAATCGGTGATGATGCTCAAGGAACACATCACCGAACGCTACGGCGAGATCCGGTACACGTTCGCGCAGGGACTGTCCGGCGGATCGATCCAGCAACACGAAATCGCCAACGCCTACCCCGGCCTACTCGACGGCATCCAGCCGAACGCCAGCTACGAGGACATGTGGTCCGGTGCCCTGGTCGAGGTCGAAGACTGTCACCTCATGCGCCGGGTCTTCAGCACGGTGTCACCCACCCTGTGGACCGACCCAGCGCAGCGGGCCGCGGCGCAGGGCAACGCGGCGCCACTCGCCCCGACCGACCGGACAGCCTGCGAAGCCTGGGACGCGTCCTTCGGCAACTTCCAGGACCCCGCCTTCACCCAGCCGCCACCCGGGGTACCGCTCCCGCCGTTCCTGCAATCCTGCTTCCCCCCACCACTCACCCCCGAACAGCAAGCGCAGCTCTACCACCCGGTCACCAACCCCGCCGGCTGCCGCAGCACCTACCAGGACTTCCTGGTCGCGGTCTTCGGCCAACGACCCCAACGACTGTGGACCCCCGCCGAACGGACCGCCGGATTCGGCTTCGCCAAACTGCCCTTCGACAACGTCGGCGTGCAGTACGGACTGCGAGCGTTGCAGACCGGAACAATCACCCCGGAGCAGTTCGTCAACCTCAACGAAAACGTCGGTGGGGTCGACATCGACCACAACTTCGTGCCACGCCGCAACGTCGCCGACCCGGGCGCGGTCCAAACCGCCTACCGCAGCAGCACCACCCAGGACGCCCGGCAACTCGACAACGTCGCCATCATCGACCTGCGCGCCAACAACAACCTCAACGACATCCACACCGCCTTCCACAGCCACGCCATGCGAGAACGGCTACGCAACGCCAACGGACACGCCAACAACCAGATCATCTGGACATTCCCCGGACCCGGCCTCGCGCCGCCAGCGCCCATCGCAGACCAGGCATTCCTACTCATGGACCGGTGGCTGGCCGCCGTAGAGGCCGACCGCAGCACCGCACCACGTAGCGTCAAGATCCTCCGACACAAACCAGCCGACGCGGTCGACGCCTGCTTCATCAACGGCGTCAAGGAAACCGACCCCCACACCTGCCGGGCAACGTTCCCGTTCGCCGGCGACCCGCGAATGGCGGCCGGTGCACCGCTGGCCAACGACGTCCTCAGATGCCAGCTCAAACCAGTCAACCCGCGTGACTACAACGTCGCCTTCACCGCACAGCAGTGGACCAGATTGCGGCAGGCATTCCCGCGCGGAGTGTGCGACTACCGCAAGCCCGGAGCAGACCGAGTGCCGTCGGTGCCCTGGCTGACCTACCAGAACGGCCCGGGCGGCCGGCCGCTCGGCCCTGCGCCGGTGTCCCGGCCATAGCCGGCGCGCATGCTTTCCTCGGGGTGCCGTTACGGCTGTCACGCCACGGCGGCACCCATCGGCCGTAGTCGACGCGGCCTGCCGCGCCGGAGCACGTTCCCTGCGAAGTCGGACCTAATCCACACATAGCCAGCTAGCGGTTAGCGGCCCGATACTCCTCCACGATGGCGGCGGGGATCCTGCCACGCTCCGACAGTTCTTTGCCATGCTTGGCAGCCCACTCCCGGATGGCCTTGTTCTCCTCGCGGCCACCGGCCCGCCGGCCACCAACCGTTTCACGCCGCCCGTGACCAGACACCGTCGACCGACCCCAAACGGGTACCAGCGTCCTGATAGGTAGACAGCAGCGAGCGGAGCTTGCTCGCGTTGCGGCCCGACAGATCGATGGAGTAGTCCACCCCGTTCCTTAGCGATCGTTAAGGATCGCCAAGCGGCAGCTCGGGCTCGACGGGATCGATCAGCCCGCCTCGAGGCAGCTATGTTGCCTAGTGGCGCGGCTCGCGCCTGGCGGTAATGGAAGAGTCGGTCGCAGGCCCGGCGTTCGACAAGCGGCCGCGTGGCTACCGGCAGACCGAGGTGGACGACTACCTGCGGCACGCGGCGACGGTCTTTGGCCTCACGGCGGCCCAAGTTTGGCGACTCGCGAATTGCGTCGGTCGTAGGGTAAGCCGCCAAGATAGTTCCCGGTTCACTCATTTGCCGCCGTCCGTGCTCGTGGCGAACTTCGGCGGTCACTGCCAGTTGGACTGGTAGCCGCGACACCGCCGTGTAGCGAGTGCCGGCGCGCGTTCCGTGATCCCGATGGTCAGGTCCGTTGAACCCGGGTTCCGGGCGGGTCATCGACGGGGCTAGGGACCGGGCGAAGGTGAGGGTTTTACGTCCGGGTCTGCGGGCGCGGGGAGGGTAGGTTTTCCGGCTGCT
>NZ_JBQHDG010000053.1:0-14274 GCF_052068095.1 Phytohabitans sp. LJ34
GCCTTGGTGGTGACCTCACCGGCCACATGCACCTGACCGGTCGTGATCAGCGTCTCGACCGCGACCCGGCTACGCGGGTCCTGGGCGAGCAACGCGTCGAGAATGCCGTCACTGATCTGGTCAGCGATCTTGTCCGGGTGGCCCTCCGTGACCGACTCGGAGGTGAACAGGCGGCGTGCCACGGTGCTCCTCACGTTGGTGTCTTCATGTTTCGCGGCAGTCTAGCCATCGCCGCTAGAGCCTTAACCTAGGCCAACAGCCTGACTACCCCTTATGACAGGTGGGTTAAGTGGGGTACGACCAGGTCGAGCACGGCGTCGGCCAGCTCGTCCTTCGGCTGTTCGGCCAGCTCGGTGGTCGAACCATCGGCCCCGAACACGACCGCGGTGTTGGCGTCGGCGCCGAACACGCGGTCGACGCCGACCCTGTTGAGCACGATCAGGTCGGCGCGCTTGCGGGCCAGCTTGGCGCGGGCGTTGTCGACCGCGTCGTCGCCGTCACCGGTCTCCGCCGCGAACGCGACGAGCACCTGACCAGGACGTTTGCGCTCGCCCAGCTCGGCCGCGATGTCGGGGTTGGTGACCAGCTCGATCACCGGCGCGCCACCGCCGTCGACCTTTTTGATCTTCGAGGGTGAGTACGCCGCCGGGCGGAAGTCGGCGGGCGCGGCGGCCATCACCACCACGTCGGCGCTCGCGGCCGCCTCGACGGTGGCCTTGCGCAGCTCCTCGGTCGAGCCGACCCGCACGAGGTCGACGCCGGCCGGGTCGGCGAGCGTCACGTTGGCGCTGACGAGCGTGACCCGGGCGCCCCGCGCGGCGGCGGCGCGGGCGAACGCGTACCCCTGCTTGCCGGAGGAGCGGTTGCCCAGGAAGCGCACCGGGTCGAGCGGCTCGCGGGTGCCGCCGGCGGTCACGACCACATGGCGGCCGGCCAGGTCGGCGGCCGGAAGGTCGCCTCGGGCCAGGACGCGGCGGCAGATCGCGAAGATCTCGGCGGGGTCGGGCAGACGGCCCTTGCCGGAGTCGGCACCGGTGAGGCGGCCCACCGCCGGCTCGATCACGATCGCGCCACGGGCGCGGAGCGTGGCCACGTTGGCGACGGTGGCGGGGTGCTCCCACATCTCGGTGTGCATGGCCGGCGCGAACACCACCGGGCAGCGCGCGGTGAGCAGCGTGTTGGTGAGCAGGTCGTCGGCGAGCCCGTGTGCGGCCTTGGCGAGCAGGTCGGCGGTGGCGGGCGCGACGACCACCAGGTCGGCGCTCTGGCCGATCCGCACGTGCGGCACCTCGTGCACCTGGGACCACACGTCGTCGGCGACGGGCTGACCGGACAGGGCCGCCCAGGTGGGCGCGCCGACGAAGCGCAGGGCCGACGCGGTCGGCACCACGCGGACCGCGTGACCGGACTCGGTGAGGAGCCGCAGCAGCTCGCAGGCTTTGTAGGCGGCGATGCCGCCGCCTACACCGAGGACGACCGCGGCCACCGGGTTACGGGTTGTCGGTGGGCTCGGCCGTCAGCAGGCCGGCGTTGATCTCGCGCATCGCGATGGAGAGCGGCTTTTCCTGCGGAGTGGTTTCCACCAGGGGTCCGACGTACTCCAGCAGGCCCTCGCCGAGCTGGCTGTAGTACGCGTTGACCTGGCGGGCACGCTTGGCGGCGAAGATGACCAGCGCGTACTTCGAGGTGGTCTTCTCGAGCAGCTCGTCGATCGGCGGGTTGGTGATGCCTTCAGGATTGGCGACGGAGCCCACGTGGATCCTTCTAGTCAGGTGTTTGATCCCGGCCGCGCCGGGGCGAGAAATGATGAACCGAGCAAGCTTACCAACTCGTCGGCGGCACGCTCGACATAGTCGTTGACCACCGTCACGTCGAACTCGCGCTCGGCGGCCAGCTCCTCGTCGGCGTGGGCCAGGCGGCGGCGGATGGTCTCCTCGTCGTCGGTGCCCCGGCCGATGAGGCGCCGCTTGAGCTCTTCGACGCTCGGCGGGGCGAGGAACACCAGCCGCGCGTCCGGCATCGCCTCCCGCACCTGGCGGGCGCCCTGCAAGTCGATCTTCAGCAGGACCGGCTCGCCCTGGTGCAGCCGGTCCTCGACCGGACCGCGGGGCGTGCCGTACAGGTTGCCGGCGAACTCGGCCCACTCCAGGAACTGGCCGGTGGCGATCATCCGCTCGAACTCGGTCCGGTCGACGAAGAAGTAATGCACTCCGTCGACTTCGTAGTCACGCATCTTCCGGGTCGTGGCCGACACGGACAGCCACACCCACGGCGAGCGCGCCCGGATCAGCTCGATCACGCTGTCCTTCCCGACTCCGGAGGGGCCGGACAGGACGGTGAGGCGAGCCGCTTCCGGGCGCGCGTCGTCTTCCATGCTCACTGCTTGTTTCTACACGGTGCGGCGGATCAGTTTGAAGCGAACTCCCCAAGCAGCGCCTTACGCTGCTGCTCTCCGAGTCCGCGCAGGCGCCGGCTGTCGGCAATCTTGAGCTTCTCCATGATCTGGGTCGCTCGAATCTTGCCGATGCCCGGGAGCGCCTGAAGCACGGCCGAGACCTTGAGTTTGCCTACGACGTCGTCGGTCTCGGCACGTTCGAGCACGGCGGCGAGGGTGGTCTTGCCCTGCTTGAGCTGCTCCTTCAGCTCAGCGCGGGCCTTGCGGATCTCCGCAGCCTTCTCCAGCGCTGCTGCGCGCTGTTCGGGGCTCAGTGACGGGAGCGGCACCAGTTCTCCTCAGGTCCCTATCGCGGCGGCGAACCACCGCCGCATCTGTGAAACATGGTGTGGCCCGGAACCAAAGGGGCATGTGATTCCCGGCGCCGGGAAAACTAGCGGGCAGCGACGTTTTCGGCAACGTCGGCGCGCCATGATCACGCAATCGTGACCGCGGCATCACCCTGCGGCGCCGCTCAGCACCACCCGGCAGTCGGCCTGCACACGCTCCACGGCCGCACGCAGGGCCGCGGTGTCCGGACCGTGTTTGAGCACCTCCCGAGAGTACGACGGGAGCACTGCCGAAACGTTCCCGGAAAAGACCCGACGAAGATCATCCGGTGTCCCGCCCTGAGCGCCGAGACCCGGCGCGAGCATGGGCCCGCCCACCCCGGAGAGGTCGTGGCCTGTCACGCCTACGGTCGCCCCGACCACCAATCCGAAGCTGCCCAGCGGCTCCGCACCCCTGTTGAGCTGGGAAATCTCATCGATGACGGCCTGCGCGACGGTCCGGCCGTCCGCCGCGACCGCGTGTTGCACGTACGGTCCTTCCGGGTTGGACGTCAGCGCGAGCACGAAGACGCCGCCGCCGTGCGCGGCCGCCGTCTCGAACATCGGGGCGAGCGAACCTACTCCCAGGTAGGGACTCGCGGTGATCGCATCGACATACAGAGGACTGGATGGATCCAGGTACGCGTCGGCGTACGCGCGGACCGTGGAACCGATATCTCCCCGCTTGACGTCCAGGAGAACGAGCGCCCCGGCATCTTTGAACTGTCGGATAGTTGACTCAAGGCTGGCGATTCCTCGCGATCCATGCCTCTCGAAGAATGCGGACTGCGGCTTCACAATCGCGCAGCGGTCGCCGATCGCTTCCACGACCGTTCCACAGAAGGTCGCCAGGCCGTCCGGGTCGTCCCGCAGCCCCCACGCCGCGAGGAGCGACGGGTGCGGATCCACGCCCACGCACAGCGGCCCCCGTTCCGCCATCGCCCGGTGCAGCCGCGCCCCGAAAGTCTCCATTTGTCGGCATCCTCCTGCTCAGGCCGCGCGGGCGGCCACCGCGACCGCCCGGGTGATTCGCGCTACGTCAAGATCGTCCGCCACGTACGGCGGCATCGTGTAGATCAGGTCGCGGAACGGGCGCAGCCACACGCCGGCGCCCACCGCCGCGGCCGTCGCGGCCGCCATGTCGACCGGCCGGTCCAGTTGCACCACGCCGATCGCACCCAGCACCCGCACGTCCAGCACCCCGGGAGCGCCCTCCAGAGGCGCCAGGCCGGCCCGGAGGGCCGTCTCGATCCGTGACACCTCCCCCGCCCAGTCACCGTCGCGCAGGAGGCCGATGGAGGCGCTCGCGACCGCGCAGGCGAGCGGGTTGCCCATGAACGTCGGCCCGTGCGCCAGCACCGGCACCGCGCCGGCCGAGATCCCGGCGGCCACGTCCGCCGTGCACAGGGTCGCGGCCAGGCTCAGGTAGCCGCCGGTCAGGGCCTTGCCCACGCACATGATGTCGGGCGTGACCCCGGCGTGGTCGGCGGCGAAGAACGCCCCGGAACGGCCGAAGCCGGTGGCGATCTCGTCGAGGATCAGCAGGACGTCGTACTCCCGGGTCAGCTCGCGCAGCGCGCGCACGTACGCCGGGCTGTGGAAGCGCATGCCGCCGGCCCCCTGCACGACCGGCTCGACGATCACCGCCGCCAGCTCCTCGGCGTGCGCCTCCAGCGCCGCCTTGAGTGTCTGGAGGTAGCCCTCGTCCGGCGGCGCGTCGAACCCGTCCGGCGGCGCCGGTGCGAACACCTGGCGGGGCAGCACGTCCGTCCAGAGCTGGTGCATGCCGCCCACCGGGTCGCAGACGCTCATCGGATGGAAGGTGTCACCGTGGTACCCGCCCCGCCACGTGGCCAGCCGGTGCTTGTGCGGACGCCCGCGGGAGCGCTGGTACTGGAGCGCCATCTTGACCGCGACCTCGACGCTCACCGAGCCGGAGTCGCAGAGGAAGACGTGCTCCAGCCCCTCCGGCGTCACCTCGACGAGCGTGCGGGCGAGCGCCACGGCGGGCTCGTGGGTCAGCCCGCCGAACATCACGTGGCTCATCCGCCCGAGCTGCCCGACCACGGCCGCGTCCAGCACCGGATGCCGGTACCCGTGGATCGCCGCCCACCACGACGACATCCCGTCGACCAGCTCCCGCCCGTCCGCCAGCCGCAGGAGCACGCCGTCGGCGCTCTCCACGACGTACGGATCGGTGGTGCCCGGCATCGGCCCGTACGGGTGCCACACGTGCGCCCGGTCCAACGCCACGATCTCGTCCGGCCTCATCCAAACGCCTCCCCTATGGCACGCCAACCGCCCGCGTCGGCCTCGACCGGGCGGCGCGGGCGATCGACCGCACCAGGGCCGGGCCCCGGTAGATGAAACCCGTGTAGAGCTGCACGAGACTCGCGCCCGCGTCGAAGAGGCGGGTCGCGTCGTCCGGGTCGAGGATGCCGCCGACGCCGATCACCGGCAGCGCTCCCCCGGTCTCCCGGCAGACGAACTCGACGACCTCGCGGGCCCGTGCGGTGAGCGGCCGCCCGGACAGGCCGCCCGCCTCCGCGGCCAGGGCGGTGTCGGCAGCCGCCACACCCGCACGGGACAGCGTCGTGTTGGTCGCGATCACGCCGGCCGCGCCCCGGTCCATGCACACCTGGAGCAGCTCGGCGATCGCCGGCTCGGTCAGGTCCGGGGCGATCTTCACGAGCACCGGCGGCCCGCCGACCAGAGCCTCCAGCAGCGCGTCGACGTGTTCGCGGTCCTGGAGCGCGCGCAGGCCGGGCGTGTTCGGCGAGGAGACGTTGACGGCCACGTAGGACGCGTGGTCGCGCAGCAGGTCGTACGAGGCGTGGTAGTCGGCCACCGCCTCACCCAGCGGGGTCGCCTTCGACTTGCCCAGCGAGACGCCCAGCGGCACCGGCAGCGGGCCGGTCTCCATCAGGCGCGCGGCCAGCGACGCCGCGCCCTCGTTGTTGAAGCCCATCCTGTTGATCACGGCCTGGCTCTCCCGGAGGCGGAAGAGGCGGGGGCGGGGGTTGCCCGGCTGCCCGTACGCGGTGACCGTCCCCACCTCGACGAAGCCGAAGCCGAGCGCGGGCCACGCGGGCAGCGCGAGTCCGTTTTTGTCCATGCCGGCGGCGAGGCCCACGGGGTTGGGGAAGTCGACGCCGAAGACCCGCACCGGCGCGGCCACCGCGTACCGGCGGCGCAGCACCGCCAGCACCCGCGGGGAGAGGCGGGACAGGCGGCGCAGCGTCCACTCGTGCGCCGCCTCCGCGTCACCGCCCCCGATCCGGAACAGGGCCGGCCGGGCGAGGGAGTAGATCACGACTCGGCCCGCAGGGCCTCGTGCAGCTCCTGGAGCGGGCGTACCGACATGTCGCCCCGGATCAGCGCCTCGATGCCCATCACCGCGGCGGTCACCCCCGGCACCGTCGTGATGCACGGGATGTCCGCGGTGACCGCGGCGCTCCGGATCTCGTACCCGTCGGATCTGGCACTGGCTCCTGATCCTTGGGGTGTGTTGATGACCAGCGCGACCTCGCCGGCGGCGATGAGCGAGACGGCGTCGCCGAGCGACACCTCGAAGTGCTTCGGCACCACCGACACCGCGATGCCGTACCGACGCAGCACCTCGCCCGTGCCCGCCGTCGCCACGATCTCGAAGCCGAGGTCGGCGAGGCGCTTGACCGGGAAGACCATCGCCCGCTTGTCCCGGTTGGCGACCGTGACCAGGATGCGGCCGGCGGTGGGCAGCGAGCCGTAGGCGCCCGCCTGCGACTTCGCGAACGCCTGCCCGAAGCCGGCGTCGATGCCCATCACCTCGCCGGTCGACTTCATCTCCGGGCCGAGCAGGTTGTCGACGCCCTTGCCGGCCGGCGTGCGGAACCGCTTGAACGGCAGCACCGCCTCCTTGACCGCGATCGGCGCCCCGTCCGGCAGCGCCCCGCCGTCGCCGGTGGCCGGCAGCAGGCCGGAGGCGCGTAGGTCGGCGATGGTGGCGCCGAGCATGATGCGGCTCGCCGCCTTCGCCAGCGGCACCGCGGTCGCCTTCGACACGAACGGCACGGTGCGCGACGCGCGCGGGTTGGCCTCCAGCACGTAGAGGGCGTCGTCCTTGAGCGCGTACTGCACGTTGAGCAGGCCGCGCACGCCCACGCCCCGGGCGATCTCCTCGGTGTACCGGCGCACCTGGGTCAGGTGCGAGCCGGCGAGCGTGATCGGCGGCAGCACGCACGAGGAGTCGCCGGAGTGGATGCCGGCCTCCTCGATGTGCTCCATCACGCCGCCGATGTACACCTCGCCGGTGGCGTCGCAGAGCGCGTCGACGTCGATCTCGATCGCGTCGTCGAGGAAGCGGTCGACGAGCACCGGGTGGTCCGGCGAGATCTCGGTGGCCCGGCCGATGTAGTCGCGGAGGGTCGGCTCGTCGTACACGATCTCCATGCCGCGCCCGCCGAGCACGTAGGACGGGCGGACCAGCACCGGGTACCCGATGTCGTCCGCGATCGCGCGGGCCTCCTCGAACGAGGTGGCCGTGCCGTGCGCGGGTGCCCGCAGCCCGGCCTTGGCCAGCACCGCGCCGAACGCGCCCCGGTGCTCGGCGAGGTGGATGGACTCGGGCGTGGTGCCGACGATCGGCACGCCCGCGTTCTTGAGCCGCTGCGCGAGGCCGAGCGGAGTCTGGCCGCCGAGCTGCACGACCACACCGACGACGCCGGGCCCGCCCGCGGCGGTGCCGGACGAGTGCTCGGCGTGCCACACCTCCAGCACGTCTTCGAAGGTGAGCGGCTCGAAGTACAGCCGGTCGGCGGTGTCGTAGTCGGTGGAGACGGTCTCCGGGTTGCAGTTGACCATCACGGTCTCGTAGCCCGCCGCCCGGAGCGCCATCACCGCGTGCACGCACGAGTAGTCGAACTCGATGCCCTGCCCGATCCTGTTCGGCCCGGAGCCGAGGATCAGCACCTTGGGCCGGTCAGAGGGGGCGACCTCGGTCTCCTCGTCGTAGGAGGAGTAGTGGTACGGCGTCTTCGCGGCGAACTCGGCCGCGCACGTGTCCACCGTCTTGTACACCGGGCGCAGGCCCAGCCGGTGGCGGAGCGTGCGGATGCCGTCTTCGCCGGCGAACTCGGGGCGCAGCGCGGCGATCTGCCAGTCGGAGAGTCCGGCGCGCTTCGCCCGCCGCAACAGCGCTTCGTCGAGCACCGGCGCGGCGACGATCTCCGCGCGCAGCTCGACGAGCGAGGCGATCTGGTCCAGGAACCACGGATCCATGCCGCCCGTCGCCGACGCGACCTGCTCCACCGTCGCGCCGAGCCGCAGCGCCCGCTCGACGGTGTAGAGCCGCCCGTCGTGCGGGGTGCGGAGCGCCTCCAAAGTGGACTCCAGCGACGAGTCCGGGTCCGGCGCGGTCCAGAAGCCCACCGCCTTGGACTCCAGGGAGCGCATCGCCTTGTTGAGCGCCTCGGTGAAGTTGCGGCCCAGCGACATCGCCTCGCCGACCGACTTCATCGTGGTGGTCAGCTCGGGGTCGGCGCCGGGAAACTTCTCGAACGCGAAGCGCGGGATCTTCACCACCACGTAGTCGAGCGCGGGCTCGAATGCGGCCGGCGTCTCCTGGGTGACGTCGTTGGGAATCTCGTCCAATGTGTACCCGATGGCCAGCTTCGCGGCGATCTTGGCGATCGGGAAGCCGGTGGCCTTGGAGGCGAGCGCGGACGAGCGGGAGACCCGGGGGTTCATCTCGATGACCACGAGCCGCCCGTCGCCCGGGTGCACCGCGAACTGGATATTGCACCCGCCGGTGTCCACCCCGACCTCGCGGAGCACCGCGATGCCGAGGTCGCGCATCCGCTGGTACTCCCGGTCGGTCAGCGTCATGGCCGGCGCGACGGTGACGCTGTCGCCGGTGTGCACGCCCATCGGGTCGACGTTTTCGATCGAGCAGACCACGACCACGTTGTCCTTGCGGTCGCGCATCAGCTCCAGCTCGTACTCCTTCCAGCCGAGTACGCTCTCCTCGATCAGCACCTCGTGCACCGGGGAGGCGGCCAGGCCCGCGCCCGCGATCCGCTCCAGGTCTTCGGGAGTGTGCGCCATGCCGGACCCGAGACCGCCCATCGTGAACGAGGGCCGGATGACCACCGGGAGCCCGAGCTCGGCGACGGTCTCGCGCACCTCGTCCATCGACCGGCACACGCGGCTGCGCGGCGTCTCACCGCCGGCCTTGGCGACGATCTCCTTGAACAGCTGGCGGTCCTCGCCCCGGCGGATCGCGTCGATGCGGGCGCCGATCAGCTCGACGCCGTACTTGTCGAGCACGCCCGACTCGTGCAGCGCGACCGCGGTGTTGAGCGCGGTCTGGCCGCCGAGCGTGGGCAGCAGCGCGTCGGGCTTCTCCCGGGCGATGACCAGCTCGACGAACTCCGGCGTGATCGGCTCGACGTACGTGGCGTCGGCGAACTCCGGGTCGGTCATGATGGTCGCCGGGTTGGAGTTGACCAGGCTGACCCGCAGCCCCTCGGCGCGCAGCACCCGGCACGCCTGGGTGCCGGAGTAGTCGAACTCGCACGCCTGCCCGATCACGATCGGCCCCGAGCCGATCACGAGCACGTGCTGGATGTCGGTCCGTTTAGGCATCGTCGGTCAACTCCACGAACCGGTCGAAGAGGTAGTCCGCGTCGTGCGTGCCCGCGGCCGCCTCCGGGTGGTACTGGACGGTGAAGGCGGGCACGTCGAGCGCCCGCAGCCCTTCGACCACGTTGTCGTTGAGGCAGATGTGCGAGACCTCCACCCGGCCGAAGTCTGTCTCGACGACCTCGCCGTGTGGGGCCTCGACCGCGAAGCCGTGGTTGTGCGAGGTCACCTCGACCTTGCCGGTCGTGCGGTCGAGCACCGGCTGGTTGATGCCGCGGTGGCCGTAGCGCAGCTTGTAGGTACCGAAGCCCAGCGCCCGCCCCAGGATCTGGCTGCCGAAGCAGATGCCGAACAGCGGCACCCGCCGCCGCATCACCTCGCGGGCCAGCGCCACCGGGTGGTCGGCGGTCGCCGGGTCGCCCGGGCCGGGCGAGAAGAAGACCGCGTCCGCGCCGAGCCCGAGCAGATCGTCCACCGTGGACGTCGCGGGCAGCACGTGGGTGGTGACGCCGCGGGCGGCCAGCCGCCGCGGCACGTTGCGCTTGATGCCCAGGTCGAGGGCGGCCACCGTGAACCGGTGCTCGCCGTCGGCTTCCACTGTGTACATCTCCGGGGTGGTCACCTCGGCCGACAGGTCGGCGCCGACCATCTCGGGCGCGGCGAGCACCCGCTCGCGCAGGGCGATCGGGTCGGTCTCCTCAGTGGACACACCGACCCGCATCGCGCCCCGCTCGCGCAGGTGGCGGGTGAGCGCGCGGGTGTCGACCCCGCTGATGCCCACCACGCCCTCGGCGGCGAGCCGCTCCTCCAGGCCGCCGGTGGCGCGCCAGTTGGAACCGATCCGGGCCGGGTCGCGCACGACGTAGCCGGCGACCCAGATCCGGCCCGACTCGTCGTCTTCACCGTTGACGCCGGTGTTGCCGATGTGCGGGGCGGTCTGCACGACGACCTGCCGGTGGTAAGACGGGTCGGTCAGCGTCTCCTGGTAGCCGGTCATGCCGGTGGTGAAGACCGCCTCGCCGAAGGTCTCCCCCTCCGCGCCGTACGCCTCGCCGTGGAACACACGCCCGTCTTCGAGCACCAGGATGGCGGGCTTCCTCATTGCCTACCTCCGATCCGGACTGCGGGACTCGCATGCCCAGGCCCGCGGCGACGTCCAGGCCGTCGAAGCTCATTCCTCGCACGGATCACAAGACAGCCTTTCCGTCGAGCACCGTTGCCTCGCCGCGCAGGAACGTCGCGACCACCCGGCCGGGCAGCGTCATGCCCGCGTACGGCGTGTTGCGGCTGCGGCTGGCCGACTCCCCCGGGTCGACGACGCGGCGCGCGGCCGGGTCGACGAGCGTGAGGTTTGCCTTCACCCCGGGCGCCAGGTCGTGGCCGTGGTCGGCCAGCCCGGCGATCCGCGCCGGCGTACGGGACATCCGCTCGGCGATCATGTCCCAGTCGTCGCCCAGGACGTCGAGCACGATCGAGAGCGCGGTCTCCAGGCCGAGCATGCCCGGCCGGGCGTACGCCCACTCGCATTCCTTGTCTTCCACCGCGTGCGGCGCGTGGTCGGTGGCGACGACGTCGATGACCCCTTCACGCAGGGCCTCGCGCAGCGCCTCCACGTCGGCCTTGGTACGCAGCGGCGGGTTCACCTTGAAGACCGGGTCGTAGCTCGTCGCCCGCTCGTCGGTGAGCAGCAGGTGGTGCGGCGTGACCTCCGCCGTTACCTTCACGCCCCTGGCCTTCGCGTGGCGCAGCACCTCGACGCTGCCGGCCGTGGAGACGTGGCAGACGTGCAGGCGGCTGCCCACGTGCTCGGCGAGCAGCACGTCGCGGGCGATGATCGCCTCCTCCGCGACCGCCGGCCAGCCGGTCAGCCCGAGGCGGGTGGCGACCTCGCCCTCGTGCATCTGCGCGCCCTCGGTCAGCCGCGGCTCCTCGGCGTGCTGGGCGATCACGCCGTCGAACGCCTTCACGTACTCCAGCGCCCGCCGCATCAGCCGCGGGTCGGCGACGCAGTGGCCGTCGTCGGAGAAGATGCGCACCTGCGCCGCCGACGTGGCCATCGCGCCGAGCTCGGCCAGCCGTTCGCCGGCCAGCCCCACCGTCACCGCGCCGATCGGCTGCACGTCGACGAGCCCGGCCTCGCGGCCCAGCCGGTAGACCTGCTCGACGACGCCGGCCGTGTCGGCCACCGGCGAGGTGTTGGCCATCGCGCAGACCGCCGTGTAGCCGCCGAGGGCCGCCGCCCGCGAGCCGGTCTCCACCGTCTCGGCGTCCTCGCGTCCCGGTTCCCGGAGGTGGGTGTGCAGATCGACGAGGCCGGGCAGCGCGACGAGGCCGTCGGCGTCGATCACCTGGGCGTTCTTCGCCCCGCCTTCGGCGATCACGCCGTCGCGGATCAGAAGGTCGGTCTTCCCCCGGCCGAGGATGGAAACGCCTTTGACGAGAAAGCTCACGACTTGCCTCCGAGCAGCAGGTAGAGGACGGCCATCCGCACGGAGACCCCGTTGGCGACCTGTTCGACGATGGTGGATCGGGTCGAGTCGGCCACCTCGGGTGCGATCTCCATGCCCCGGTTCATCGGGCCGGGGTGCATGACGATCGCGTGCTCGGGCAGCCGGCGCATGCGCGGCCCGTCCAGCCCGTAACGGCGGGCGTACTCGCGTTCGCTCGGGAAGTAGGAGGCGTTCATGCGCTCCCTCTGCACGCGCAGCATCATCACCACGTCGGCGTCGGGCAGCACGGCGTCGAGGTCGTACGAGACCTCGGTGCGCAGGTCCGGTGGGATCAGCGTGGGCGGGCCGACCAGCGTGACCTTTGCCCCGAGCGTGGCGAGCAGGTGCACGTTGGAGCGGGCCACCCGGCTGTGCAGCACGTCGCCCACGATCGCGACGCTCAGCCCGGCGAGGCGGCCGAGGCGGGAGCGCATCGTGTACGCGTCGAGCAGCGCCTGCGTCGGGTGCTCGTGGGTGCCGTCGCCGGCGTTGAGCACCGAGCCCTCCACCCAGGTGGCCAGCCGGTGCGGCGCGCCCGAGGCGGGGTGGCGGATCACCACCGCGTCGGCGCCCATGGCCTGGAGCGTGAGGGCGGTGTCCTTGAGGCTCTCCCCCTTGGACACGCTCGACCCCTTGGCCGAGAAGTTGATGACGTCGGCGGAGAGGCGCTTGGCGGCCGCCTCGAAGGAGATTCGAGTACGGGTCGAGTCTTCGTAGAAGAGGTTGACGACCGTGCGGCCGCGCAGCGTGGGCAGCTTCTTCACCTCGCGGCCGGCGACCGTGGACATCTCGGCCGCCGTGTCGAGGACCAGCGTCGCCGTCGCCGCGTCCAGGTCCGCGGCGGAGAGCAGGTGCTTCATGAGTGGTTACCCCCGTAGAGCTTGACCTCGTCCGCGCCGTCGATCTCGTCGAGGGCGACCTTGACGCTCTCGCTGAGCGCCGTGGGGATGTTCTTGCCGACGTAGTCGGCGCGGATCGGCAGCTCGCGGTGGCCGCGGTCGACGAGCACCGCCAGCTGCACCGAGCGCGGGCGGCCGATGTCGCTGAGCGCGTCGAGGGCGGCCCGCACGGTGCGGCCGGAGAAGAGCACGTCGTCGACGAGGATCACCCGCCGACCGTCCACGCCGGCCGGTGGCACCTCGGTCGGCCCGATCGCGCGGGTGGCCTGGCTTCGGAGATCGTCACGGTAAAGCGTGATGTCCAACACACCCACGGGCACGTCGATGCCCTCGAAGGTGCGGATGCGGTCGGCGAGGCGGCGGGCGAGCGGCACGCCCCGCGTCGGGATGCCGAAGAGAACGGTGTCCGCCGCCCCCTGGGTCTTCTCCAGGATCTGGTGGGCGATGCGGTCGACGATCCGCTTGACGTCGTCGGCACTCAGGATGGACTTCGCGAGGGCAGCCTGCGGTAACGCCACTGGCGGTCACTCCTTCCCCGCCTCACGGGACGGGCCTTAAAGGGTGTCGATGTCCGGCGCGTCCCGCGGGTCGCGGGCCGGCCGGTGGCCGCACGCAACGTTACCAGTGGACCTTGCGAACCCCTCGCAACACCTCCTGAGCTACGAATCAGTACTGGTGCGAAAGCGGACAAGTATGCTTTTATCGCGCGGGAATGCGTTTAGGGGCACTTGACGCTGTGTCTCAATCCCCGTACCGTCACGCTCCGTAGCGAACAGCTGGGGAGAACCCCGGGCAGAGCACTGGGAGTGTCGGAATGCCCTCTGAGTACGCCAAGTCCTTGGGCGCCCGCCTGCGCTCCATCCGCCAGCAGCAGGGCCTGTCCCTGCAAGGGGTGGAGGAGAAGTCGAACGGGCGCTGGAAGGCCGTCGTGGTCGGCTCGTACGAGCGCGGCGACCGCGCGGTCACCGTGTCCCGCCTCGCCGAGCTGGCGGACTTCTACCGCGTGCCCGTCTCGGAGCTGCTGCCCGACGGCAGCGGCGTCCGGCACGAGCCCACCAACAAGATCGTGCTCGACCTGGAGCGGCTGTACGACGAGGTGTCCGACGAGCTCGCCTACGTCGCCCGGTACGCGCGCGCGATCCAACAGCAGCGCGGCGACTACAACGGCCGCGTCCTCTCCATCCGCGCCGACGACCTCCGCGCGCTGGCGATCGTGTACGACATCTCGCCCTCCGGCCTCATCGAGCGCCTGACCGAGGCCGGGGTGCTGGTGGCCGACCCGCGGGCGTTCTTCGCCTCCTGAGGTCCGGCCTCACCGGCGGCGCGGCGCCTCCTCCCCGGCGCCCGCCCGCCACCGCACGGCCCGAAAGGCACGTGGTTCGCACCGAACCACGTGCCTTTCCGCTTTATTTGAGCTACCGCGACGATGCTCCTATGGTTGTCAAGCGGCGGGGTCAGGGTCGTTTGTTGTGATGATTTGGTAGAGCTCGCGGGCGATGTAC
>NZ_JBQHDG010000054.1:0-5748 GCF_052068095.1 Phytohabitans sp. LJ34
AAGTTATGTAACGTGGTAAGATAAATCTCGTCGCTGAGAGACACACAAACAACTCAACAAAACAAATTAAAAGTTTTGAAAAAAAGTTGTTGACAAAGTTTCAAAGTGATGTTAAACTAAGAAAGTCGCTTGAGGGCGACAACGAAATGGTCTTTGAAAATTAAACAGAAGATATTAACATAAACCAGCAATTCTTTTATAAGTAATATGAGTATAGATTAAACTTTTAAATTGAGAGTTTGATCCTGGCTCAGGATGAACGCTGGCGGCGTGCTTAACACATGCAAGTCGAGCGATGAAGTTTCCTTCGGGAAACGGATTAGCGGCGGACGGGTGAGTAACACGTGGGTAACCTGCCTCATAGAGTGGAATAGCCTTCCGAAAGGAAGATTAATACCGCATAACGTTGAAAGATGGCATCATCATTCAACCAAAGGAGCAATCCGCTATGAGATGGACCCGCGGCGCATTAGCTAGTTGGTGGGGTAACGGCCTACCAAGGCGACGATGCGTAGCCGACCTGAGAGGGTGATCGGCCACATTGGGACTGAGACACGGCCCAGACTCCTACGGGAGGCAGCAGTGGGGAATATTGCACAATGGGGGAAACCCTGATGCAGCAACGCCGCGTGAGTGATGAAGGTTTTCGGATCGTAAAGCTCTGTCTTTGGGGAAGATAATGACGGTACCCAAGGAGGAAGCCACGGCTAACTACGTGCCAGCAGCCGCGGTAATACGTAGGTGGCGAGCGTTATCCGGATTTACTGGGCGTAAAGGGAGCGTAGGCGGATGATTAAGTGGGATGTGAAATACCCGGGCTCAACTTGGGTGCTGCATTCCAAACTGGTTATCTAGAGTGCAGGAGAGGAGAGTGGAATTCCTAGTGTAGCGGTGAAATGCGTAGAGATTAGGAAGAACACCAGTGGCGAAGGCGACTCTCTGGACTGTAACTGACGCTGAGGCTCGAAAGCGTGGGGAGCAAACAGGATTAGATACCCTGGTAGTCCACGCCGTAAACGATGAATACTAGGTGTGGGGGTTTCAACACCTCCGTGCCGCCGCTAACGCATTAAGTATTCCGCCTGGGGAGTACGGTCGCAAGATTAAAACTCAAAGGAATTGACGGGGACCCGCACAAGTAGCGGAGCATGTGGTTTAATTCGAAGCAACGCGAAGAACCTTACCTACACTTGACATCCCTTGCATTACTCTTAATCGAGGAAATCCCTTCGGGGACAAGGTGACAGGTGGTGCATGGTTGTCGTCAGCTCGTGTCGTGAGATGTTGGGTTAAGTCCCGCAACGAGCGCAACCCTTGTCGTTAGTTACTACCATTAAGTTGAGGACTCTAGCGAGACTGCCTGGGTTAACCAGGAGGAAGGTGGGGATGACGTCAAATCATCATGCCCCTTATGTGTAGGGCTACACACGTGCTACAATGGCTGGTACAGAGAGATGCAATACCGCGAGGTGGAGCCAAACTTAAAAACCAGTCTCAGTTCGGATTGTAGGCTGAAACTCGCCTACATGAAGCTGGAGTTACTAGTAATCGCGAATCAGAATGTCGCGGTGAATACGTTCCCGGGTCTTGTACACACCGCCCGTCACACCATGAGAGTTGGCAATACCCGAAGTCCGTGAGCTAACCGCAAGGAGGCAGCGGCCGAAGGTAGGGTCAGCGATTGGGGTGAAGTCGTAACAAGGTAGCCGTAGGAGAACCTGCGGCTGGATCACCTCCTTTCTAAGGAATACATCTTAGGACAACTAAGATGATAATGAATTCTGGATAATATCTCTGTTTAATTTTGAGAGACTATCTCTCAAAATTGTTCTTTGAAAATTGCACATAATTTAATTTATAGAAACAACAAGCCAAATTGGCAAAACCAATTTCTATTCTTTGTAAAATGAGAACTATAACTAATATAGGTCAAGCTACAAAGGGCGCATGGTGAATGCCTTGGCATCAGGAGCCGATGAAGGACGTGATAAGCTGCGATAAGCTTCGGGTAGGCGCACATAGCCTGAGATCCGAAGATCTCCGAATGAGGAAACTCACATGGGAAACCCCATGTATCATTAAGTGAATACATAGCTTAATGAAGGTAACCCAGGGAACTGAAACATCTAAGTACCTGGAGGAAGAGAAAGAAAAATCGATTTTCTTAGTAGCGGCGAGCGAAAGGGAAAGAGCCCAAACCGGAAACTTGTTTCCGGGGTTGTGGACATAGCATCAAAGTGGAGGCTATTGTAACTGAAGAGAACTGGAAAGTTCCACCGTAGAAGGTAATAGTCCTGTAAGTGAAACGAGAAGACCACGAGTTATGATCCAGAGTACCACGAGACACGTGAAACCTTGTGGGAAGCAGGGAGGACCACCTCCCAAGGCTAAATACTACCTGATGACCGATAGTGAAGCAGTACCGTGAGGGAAAGGTGAAAAGAACCCCGGGAGGGGAGTGAAATAGAACCTGAAACCGTGTGCCTACAACCGCTCAGAGCCCCTTATGAGGGTGATGAGGTGCTTTTTGTAGAACGAGCCAACGAGTTACGGTATGTAGCAAGGTTAAGTACTTAAGGTACGGAGCCGAAGGGAAACCGAGTCTGAATAGGGCGACTAGTTGCATGCCGTAGACCCGAAACCGGGTGACCTATCCATGGCCAGGTTGAAGCGAGGGTAAAACCTCGTGGAGGACCGAACCACGTTGCTGTTGAAAAAGCATGGGATGAGCTGTGGATAGCGGAGAAATTCCAATCGAACCCGGAGATAGCTGGTTCTCTCCGAAATAGCTTTAGGGCTAGCGTCGAGTATGAGTAGTGGAGGTAGAGCACTGAATGGGCTAGGGGGCATAGCGCTTACCGAACCTTATCAAACTCCGAATGCCACATACTTTGAGCTCGGCAGTCAGACTACGAATGATAAGATCCGTGGTCAAAAGGGAAACAGCCCAGATCGTCAGCTAAGGTCCCAAAGTGTAAGTTAAGTGGGAAAGGATGTGAGATTTCTAAGACAACTAGGATGTTGGCTTAGAAGCAGCCATTCATTAAAAGAGTGCGTAATAGCTCACTAGTCGAGAGATCTTGCGCCGAAAATGTAACGGGGCTAAACTTACCACCGAAGCTACGGGCTTGAACTTAGTTCAAGCGGTAGGAGAGCGTCGTAACCGGGCTGAAGTCGTACCGTAAGGAGCGGTGGACTGGTTACGAGTGAGAATGTTGGCATCAGTAGCGAGATGTGGGTGAGAATCCCACAGGCCGAAAACCTAAGGTTTCCTCAGGAAGGTTCGTCCGCTGAGGGTTAGTCGGGACCTAAGCCGAGGCCGAAAGGCGTAGGTGATGGACAACTGGTTGATATTCCAGTACCACTACCATCGTTATTATCGATGGCGTGACGCAGGAGGATAGTGTGTGCTAGCTATTGGATGCTAGTCTAAGCGTTTAGGCAGTGAGAGTAGGCAAATCCGCTCTCATAATGCTGAGGCGTGATGGGGAAGGTTCTACGGAACCGAAGTACATGATTCCACGCTGCCAAGAAAAGCGTCTAGAGAGAGAAGTAGTGCCCGTACCGCAAACCGACACAGGTAGGTGAGGAGAGAATCCTAAGGCCGGCGGAAGAATTACAGTTAAGGAACTCGGCAAATTGACCCCGTAAGTTCGCGAGAAGGGGTGCCTACGAGAGTAGGCCGCAGAGAATAGGCCCAAGCAACTGTTTAGCAAAAACACAGGTCTCTGCTAAAGCGTAAGCTGATGTATAGGGGCTGACGCCTGCCCGGTGCTGGAAGGTTAAGGGGAACACTTAGCGCAAGCGAAGGTGTGAACTTAAGCCCCAGTAAACGGCGGCCGTAACTATAACGGTCCTAAGGTAGCGAAATTCCTTGTCAGGTAAGTTCTGACCCGCACGAATGGCGTAATGACTTGGGCACTGTCTCAACTGTAAATCCGGCGAAGTTGTAGTGCGAGTGAAGATGCTCGCTACCCGCGATTGGACGGAAAGACCCCGTAGAGCTTTACTGTAGCTTAGCATTGAGTTTTGGTATTGTCTGTACAGGATAGGTGGGAGACTAGGAAACCAGGGCGTCAGCCTTGGTGGAGTCAACCTTGGGATACCACCCTGACAGTACTGAAATTCTAACTGGCGGCCATGAATCTGGTCACAGGACATTGTTAGGTGGGCAGTTTGACTGGGGCGGTCGCCTCCTAAAAAGTAACGGAGGCGCCCAAAGGTTCCCTCAGAACGGTCGGAAATCGTTCGAAGAGTGCAAAGGCAGAAGGGAGCCTGACTGCGACACCCACAAGTGGAGCAGGGACGAAAGTCGGGCTTAGTGATCCGGTGGTACCTCGTGGGAGGGCCATCGCTCAACGGATAAAAGCTACCTCGGGGATAACAGGCTGATCTCCCCCAAGAGTCCACATCGACGGGGAGGTTTGGCACCTCGATGTCGGCTCGTCGCATCCTGGGGCTGAAGTAGGTCCCAAGGGTTGGGCTGTTCGCCCATTAAAGCGGCACGCGAGCTGGGTTCAGAACGTCGTGAGACAGTTCGGTCCCTATCCGTCGCGGGCGTAGGAAATTTGAGAGGAGCTGTCCTTAGTACGAGAGGACCGGGATGGACTGACCTCTGGTGTACCAGTTGTTCCGCCAGGAGCACAGCTGGGTAGCTAAGTCGGGAATGGATAAACGCTGAAAGCATCTAAGCGTGAAGCCAACCTCAAGATGAGATTTCCCATAGCGTAAGCTAGTAAGATCCCTTGAAGAACACAAGGTTGATAGGTCGGGGGTGTAAGCATGGTAACATGTTCAGCTGACCGATACTAATAGATCGAGGGCTTGACCAAATATAGTAAATTAAATATGTGCAATTTTGAAAGAACAAAGTTTTTTCAAACATCTGGTGATGATGTTCTTTAGGGTAACACCCGTTCCCATTCCGAACACGACGGTTAAGCCTTTAGAAGCCGATGGTACTGCACGGGAGACTGTGTGGGAGAGTAGGTGGTCGCCAGGTCTTATGATTTGCTAGCTCAGTCGGTAGAGCACGTGACTTTTAATCACGGTGTCCAGGGTTCGATTCCCTGGCAGATCACCAAATTTAATTTGCAGATGTGGCGGAATTGGCAGACGCACTAGACTTAGGATCTAGCGCCTACGGCGTGGGGGTTCGACTCCCTTCATCTGCACCATTAAATTTAAACAAGCATTCAATGCGGGAGTGACTCAATGGTAGAGTGTCACCTTGCCAAGGTGAAAGTTGCGGGTTCGAGTCCCGTCTTCCGCTCCATATGCGGGTGTAGTTCAATGGTAGAACACCAGCCTTCCAAGCTGGATACCCGGGTTCGATTCCCGGTACCCGCTCCACAAAATGTTTCAAAAGTTAAGCAAAAAAGTGCTTGACAAAACATTTAAAACTAATTAAAATAAATTTTGTTTTCAATGTGTATCTTTAGCTCAGCTGGATAGAGCAACGGCCTTCTAAGCCGTGGGTCAGGGGTTCGAATCCCTTAAGGTACACCATATGGTGGGCGTAGTTCAGTTGGTAGAGCACCAGATTGTGGCTCTGGGTGTCGCGAGTTCGAGTCTCGTCGCTCACCCCATATTGGGATATCGCCAAGCGGTAAGGCAACGGACTTTGACTCCGTCATTCGCAGGTTCGAATCCTGCTATCCCAGCCAAAATGTGATTTGCTAGCTCAGTCGGTAGAGCACGTGACTTTTAATCACGGTGTCCAGGGTTCGATTCCCTGGCAGATCACCA
>NZ_JBQHDG010000055.1:0-5388 GCF_052068095.1 Phytohabitans sp. LJ34
AAGAAGTCCGGCGGTGTCCTACTCTCCCACACCCTCCCGGGTGCAGTACCATCGGCGCTGGAAGGCTTAGCTTCCGGGTTCGGAATGTGTCCGGGCGTTTCCCCTCCGCCATGACCGCCGTAACACTATAAACCTAACAAATCCAACACATGTTGGTTGTTGGTTCAGATTCGCATAGTGGACGCGTAGCAGCTTTGTAGGTCAAGTCCTCGGCCTATTAGTACCAGTCACCTCAACCTGTTACCAGGCTTACAGCTCTGGCCTATCAACCCAATCGTCTATTGGGGGCCTTAACCCATCACTGGGTGGGATACCTCATCTTGAAGCAGGCTTCCCGCTTAGATGCTTTCAGCGGTTATCCCTTCCGAACGTAGCCAACCAGCCGTGCCCCTGGCGGGACAACTGGCACACCAGAGGTTCGTCCGTCCCGGTCCTCTCGTACTAGGGACAGCCCTTCTCAAGTATCCTACGCGCACGGCGGATAGGGACCGAACTGTCTCACGACGTTCTAAACCCAGCTCGCGTACCGCTTTAATGGGCGAACAGCCCAACCCTTGGGACCTGCTACAGCCCCAGGATGCGACGAGCCGACATCGAGGTGCCAAACCATCCCGTCGATATGGACTCTTGGGGAAGATCAGCCTGTTATCCCCGGGGTACCTTTTATCCGTTGAGCGACACCGCTTCCACACGCAAGTGCCGGATCACTAGTCCCGACTTTCGTCCCTGCTCGACCCGTCAGTCTCACAGTCAAGCTCCCTTGTGCACTTACACTCAACACCTGATTGCCAACCAGGCTGAGGGAACCTTTGGGCGCCTCCGTTACCCTTTAGGAGGCAACCGCCCCAGTTAAACTACCCACCAGACACTGTCCCTGAACCCGATCAGGGCCCAAAGTTAGATACCCAAACCCAACAGAGTGGTATTTCAAGATTGCCTCCACCAACACTGGCGTGCCAGCTTCACAGGCTCCCACCTATCCTACACAATCAAGTCCGAATACCAATGTCAAGCTATAGTAAAGGTCCCGGGGTCTTTCCGTCCTGCCGCGCGTAACGAGCATCTTTACTCGTAATGCAATTTCGCCGGGCCTGTGGTTGAGACAGTGGGGAAGTCGTTACGCCATTCGTGCAGGTCGGAACTTACCCGACAAGGAATTTCGCTACCTTAGGATGGTTATAGTTACCACCGCCGTTTACTGGCGCTTAAGTTCTCAGCTTCGCCCCGAAAGACTAACCGGTCCCCTTAACGTTCCAGCACCGGGCAGGCGTCAGTCCATATACAGCGTCTTACGACTTCGCATGGACCTGTGTTTTTAGTAAACAGTCGCTTCCCCCTGCTCTCTGCGGCCATACCACGCTCCACCAGCAAGTGGCTTCACGCGTCCGGCCCCCCTTCTCCCTAAGTTACGGGGGCAATTTGCCGAGTTCCTTAACCACAGTTCACCCGATCGCCTCGGTATTCTCTACCTGACCACCTGTGTCGGTTTAGGGTACGGGCCGCTCGGAACTCGCTAGAGGCTTTTCTCGGCAGCATAGGATCACTGACTTCACCTGAATCGGCTCGGCATCACGCCTCAGCCTTAATGGTGTGCGGATTTGCCTACACACCGGCCTACACGCTTACCCCGGCACAACCACCGGCCGGGCTCAGCTACCTTCCTGCGTCACCCCATCGCTTGACTACTACCACCCAGGTTCCCACGCTCACCAACCTTGACCCGAAGGTCGCAGCCGGCTCGGGCGGTTAGCACAGGAAGGTTCGTCATGGGCGTTCCTTCGCGGGTACGGGAATATCAACCCGTTATCCATCGACTACGCCTCTCGGCCTCGCCTTAGGCCCCGACTCACCCAGGGCGGAATAACCTGGCCCTGGAACCCTTGGTCATCCGGCGGAAGGGTTTCTCACCCTTCTTTCGCTACTCATGCCTGCATTCTCACTCGTACCACGTCCACAACTAGGTCACCCTGCTGCTTCACTCGTGGCACGACGCTCCCCTACCCATCCACACACCTAGACCACAATCCGAAAATCGCAGCCAGGTACATATGTGAATGCCACAGCTTCGGCGGTGTACTTGAGCCCCGCTACATTGTCGGCGCGGAACCACTTGACCAGTGAGCTATTACGCACTCTTTAAAGGGTGGCTGCTTCTAAGCCAACCTCCTGGTTGTCTAAGCGACCCCACATCCTTTTCCACTTAGCACACGCTTAGGGGCCTTAGCTGGTGATCTGGGCTGTTTCCCTCTCGACTACGAAGCTTATCCCCCGCAGTCTCACTGCCACGCTCTCACTTACCGGCATTCGGAGTTTAGCTGATTTCGGTAACCTTGTAGGGCCCCTAGACCATCCAGTGCTCTACCTCCGGCAAGAAACACGCAACGCTGCACCTAAATGCATTTCGGGGAGAACCAGCTATCACGGAGTTTGATTGGCCTTTCACCCCTAACCACAGGTCATCCCCCAACTTTTCAACGTTGGTGGGTTCGGCCCTCCACACGGTCTTACCCGCGCTTCAGCCTGCCCATGGCTAGATCACTCCGCTTCGGGTCTAGAACACGCGACTCAACGCCCTCTTCAGACTCGCTTTCGCTACGGCTACCCCACACGGGTTAACCTCGCCACATGCCACTAACTCGCAGGCTCATTCTTCAAAAGGCACGCCGTCACCTCGAACACAAAGGCTCTCAGCTCCGACGGATTGTAGGCGAACGGTTTCAGGTACTATTTCACTCCCCTCCCGGGGTACTTTTCACCATTCCCTCACGGTACTCGTCCGCTATCGGTCACCAGGGAGTATTCAGGCTTACCAGGTGGTCCTGGCAGATTCACGGCACATTCCACGAGTGCGCCGCTACTCGGGAAAACCCAAAGAAGGCTCGCTGCTTTCGCCTACCGGACTATCACCGTCTACGGTCGGCCTTTCCAGACCATTCAACTAACAACAAGCTTTGTAACTCCTCGAACGCGTGTCAGCACGTCCAATGGGCTCCCACAACCCCGACCACGCAACCCCTGACAGGTATCACACGCAACCGGTTTAGCCTACATCCGCTTTCGCTCGCCACTACTCACGGAATCACAATTGTTTTCTCTTCCTGCGGGTACTGAGATGTTTCACTTCCCCGCGTTCCCTCCTACACCCTATGCATTCAGATGCAGGTGACACCACACAACTGGTGCCGGGTTACCCCATTCGGACACCCTGGGATCACAGCTCGGTTGACAGCTCCCCCAGGCCTATCGCGGCCTCCCACGTCCTTCATCGGCTCCTGGTGCCAAGGCATCCACCGTTCGCCCTTGACAACTTGACCACAAAGATGCTCGCGTCCACTATGCAAATCTCAACAAACAACCAACCCACAACCCCACACCCCAACACCAGCACCACAGACTCTTCATCCACAGCCGGTATATCAGGGCAGGCCATGCCTGGCATGCTCACTTTGCCCGGAGACTCAAACCACCCCCCTCCAACGGGGGCCACCCCCTCAGGGGGTGCGTGGTTTGTTCTCTCAGGACTCAACAGGGTGTCTACACCATCTCCATCCAGCCGCACCAACCCAACATCCGTTCCACGCCACCCAAAGACAGCAGTACTAGGAAAGGCTGGCCGTTGCCAGAGAAAATGTTCGCCAGTGTCTCCGCCAATGAGCACCCCACCACCACACGATTGGGTGATGCGGGCCCCATGCCGCCATTACAGCGGAATGGTGCTCCTTAGAAAGGAGGTGATCCAGCCGCACCTTCCGGTACGGCTACCTTGTTACGACTTCGTCCCAATCGCCAGCCCCACCTTCGACGGCTCCCTCCACAAGGGTTGGGCCACCGGCTTCGGGTGTTGCCGACTTTCGTGACGTGACGGGCGGTGTGTACAAGGCCCGGGAACGTATTCACCGCAGCGTTGCTGATCTGCGATTACTAGCGACTCCGACTTCACGGGGTCGAGTTGCAGACCCCGATCCGAACTGAGACCGGCTTTTTGGGATTCGCTCCACCTCACGGTATCGCAGCCCTTTGTACCGGCCATTGTAGCATGCGTGAAGCCCTGGACATAAGGGGCATGATGACTTGACGTCATCCCCACCTTCCTCCGAGTTGACCCCGGCAGTCTTCGATGAGTCCCCGGCATAACCCGCTGGCAACATCGAACGAGGGTTGCGCTCGTTGCGGGACTTAACCCAACATCTCACGACACGAGCTGACGACAGCCATGCACCACCTGTCACCGCCCCCGAAGGACCCACCATCTCTGATGGTTTTGCGGTGATGTCAAACCCAGGTAAGGTTCTTCGCGTTGCATCGAATTAATCCGCATGCTCCGCCGCTTGTGCGGGCCCCCGTCAATTCCTTTGAGTTTTAGCCTTGCGGCCGTACTCCCCAGGCGGGGCGCTTAATGCGTTAGCTGCGGCACAGAGAACCGGAGAGGCCCCCCACACCTAGCGCCCAACGTTTACAGCGTGGACTACCAGGGTATCTAATCCTGTTCGCTCCCCACGCTTTCGCTCCTCAGCGTCAGTATCGGCCCAGAGACCCGCCTTCGCCACCGGTGTTCCTCCTGATATCTGCGCATTTCACCGCTACACCAGGAATTCCAGTCTCCCCTACCGAACTCTAGCCTGCCCGTATCGACTGCAGACCCGCAGTTGAGCCACGGGATTTCACAGTCGACGCGACAAGCCGCCTACGAGCTCTTTACGCCCAATAAATCCGGACAACGCTCGCGCCCTACGTCTTACCGCGGCTGCTGGCACGTAGTTGGCCGGCGCTTCTTCTGCAGGTACCGTCACTCACGCTTCGTCCCTGCTGAAAGAGGTTTACAACCCGAAGGCCGTCATCCCTCACGCGGCGTCGCTGCATCAGGCTTCCGCCCATTGTGCAATATTCCCCACTGCTGCCTCCCGTAGGAGTCTGGGCCGTGTCTCAGTCCCAGTGTGGCCGGTCGCCCTCTCAGGCCGGCTACCCGTCGTCGCCTTGGTAGGCCATCACCCCACCAACAAGCTGATAGGCCGCGAGCCCATCCCTAGCCGAAAAACTTTCCACCACAGGCCATGCGACCCACAGTGAATATCCGGTATTAGCCCCCGTTTCCGAGGGTTATCCCAAAGCCAAGGGCAGGTTACTCACGTGTTACTCACCCGTTCGCCGCTCGAGTACCCCGAAGGGCCTTTCCGCTCGACTTGCATGTGTTAAGCACGCCGCCAGCGTTCGTCCTGAGCCAGGATCAAACTCTCCAACAAAAACCTGAAGAAATGTCCCGGCAACAAAGTTGCCAAAGGAATCTCCACCAACATCCCAAAAGATGCCGACGGGGAAAAATAAACCAAACTTGGCACTGGCTTATACAAACACCCTGTTGAGTTCTCAAAGAACAAACACACACCGCGA
>NZ_JBQHDG010000056.1:0-5312 GCF_052068095.1 Phytohabitans sp. LJ34
TTTCGGCGAGCGCTGCGAGCCGCCGGCCGGGAGCGGTGCCCGCGGGAGCATACGGTCCGCCGCTGACGCGGACGTGGGCAAATCTACTTGAAAGCGTCACCCGCGCGATCAGCGTGATCGGTACGACCCGGGGGTGACCGGTGACGGCCAGGCGCGAGGCTTGCGTTGACGTCGGGGGCAAGGTTTAGCGTTGTGATCATGCGAATCGGGGAGCTGGCGGGGCAGGCGGGCACCACGACGCGGGCGCTGCGCTACTACGAGGCGCACGGGTTGGTGCGGCCGCGGCGCGCGGCCAACGGCTACCGGGACTACGACGAGGCGGAGCTGCGCGTGGTGCGGGAGATACGCGCGCTGCTGGCCGCCGGCTTCGTACTCGACGAGATCCGGCCGTTCGTGGCGTGCCTGCGGGCGGGCAACCCCAGCGGCGACGTCTGCCCCGACTCGGTGAGCGTGCTGCGGCGCAAGCTCGCCGAGGTGGAGGCGTACATCGAGCGGCTCGAAACGGTGCGCCGCCAGCTCTGCGAGCAGCTGGGCGCGGCGCGTTGAGGTTCGCGATCAGCTACAGCCCGCACTACCACGGGGTCGACCCGGAGATCCTCGTCCGGTACGCGCGGGACGCGGAGGAGTGCGGCTTCGAGGCGATCTACCTGCCCGAGCACATCGTGCTCTACCCCGGCGCCACGATCGGTCAGACGCCGATCCCGCCGGCGCTCGCCATCCCGGACCCGCTCGACACGCTGGCCTTCGTGGCGGCGGCGACCTCGCGGATCCTGCTCGGCACCGGCGTGTTGCTGCTGCCGTACCACCACCCTGTCGTCCTCGCGAAGCGGCTGGCGACCATCGACGTGCTGTCGCGCGGGCGCATGCGGCTGCTCACCGTCGGGCTCGGCACGTTGCCCGGCGAGGCGCACGCGACCGGCGTCGACTTCGCCAGCCGGGGGCGCCGCGCCGACGAGGCGATCGACGTGCTGCGCCTGCTGTGGGGTGGGGGCGAGGAGGGGGTGAGCTTCCACGGGGAGTTCTTCGACTTCGACGACCTGACCTGCTATCCCAAGCCGCACGGCGGCACGCACCTGCCGATCCACATCGGAGGGTCGAGCCGTCCCGCCGCGCGCCGGGCCGGGCGGCGGGGCGACGGCTGGTTCGCGGGCGGCATGCTCCCTCCGGAGGAGCGGCGCGCCCATCTGGAGCTCGCCCGCGCGAGCGCCGTGGCGGCCGGCCGCGACCCGGCCGCGCTTGAGGTCACCCGCTGGGCGTCCATCGACGTGTCGCCGGAGCGGGTCGAGGCGCTCGCGGCCGAGGGCGTGACCCGTGTCGTCGTCGGCGCCACGGGGGAGGATGCCGTGGAGCGGTACGCCCAGATGACGTCCTTCGCCGAGCGGTTCGGGCTCGGATAAACCGGTGGCTCCGCCGAGTGCGCCTCGCTAGCGTCGGGCCGTGACGTACGAGCACCCGCTGGCCTACCTGCTCGGCATCGAGGGCATCGCGCTGCTGCGGGCGTTCACCGGTGAGCACGACCGCGCGTTCGTCGAGGCCCGCCTCGCGGAGGTACGCCGCCTGCTCGACGACGGCACGCTGGCCGGTCCCGGTGTCGAGGTCGCGTCGGTGGACACTGTGGAGGGTTACCGGATCTGGTCGCGTTCCTACGACGCGGAGCCCAACGGCGCGTTCGAGTGGGACGCGATCGTGGTCGACATCCTCGACGGCCTGCCCGCTGGCGACGCGCTCGACGCCGCCTGCGGCACCGGGCGCTACTCCGCGCTGCTCGCCGAGCGCGGCCACCGGGTCACCGGCGTCGACGGCTCACCGGACATGCTGGCCCGGGCCCGCGAGCGGGTGCCGTCGGCGAGGTTCCTCCTCGGAGACCTGCACCGGCTGCCGGTGGCCGACCGCTCGGTCGACGTGGTGACCTGCGCGCTGGCGCTGACCCACGTGCGCGCGCTGGGGCCGGTGTTCGCGGAGTTCGCGCGGGTGCTGCGGCCGGGCGGCCACCTCGTGCTCTGCGACATCCACCCGGACATGGTGGCCCTCGGCTCGATCCCGTGCGTGCGCTTGCCGGACGGGGCGCCGGGCCGGATGCCGGCCGCGCGGCACCTCGTCGGCGACTACCTGCGCGCCGCGCTGCCGGTGGGGCTGCGGCCCGTCCGGTGCGAGGAGCCCCGGCTCGGCGGCGGCGCGCCCGAGTCCACTGAGGAGCCTCCACCCGGCGGCGGCGCGCCGCAGTCCACAGAGGATGCACCGGAGCCCGCGGAGGAGAAGGCGGCGGACCTGGGGCCGTGGGACCTCTGGCCGTGGTCGCTACAGGCGCTGCTGCCCGAGGCCACCCGTGCCGCCAGCGACGGCATGGGCGCCATGCTCTTCTGGCATTTCGAGCGCGCCGGGCTCACCGCGCGGTCGACCCCGTCACGGGAGGTCTCCGCGGACCAGCGGTAGGACGATCGTTTCGACGATGACCCCGTCCGGCACCGGGTGCAGGGTCATGAGCATCTTGTGGCGGAGCAGGTCGGTCGGTAGGCGCGCGATCCGGTCGGTGATCTTCGCCGGGTCGATCTCGTTGCGCACGACCTCGAGGCCTCAGCCGTCGATCGGCGGCGCGTGAGGATGGCGGAGAAGGCGACGGGTCAGGCGTCGACGGTCAGGCCCTGGATGGTGATGGCCACCTTCGGCTTTCCGCCGCCGCCCGCGAGGGAGTTGTCGTGGCCTCCGGCGGCGACCTGGCCGACGACCTCCAGGCCGGCCGTCACGGTGCCGAACGGGGTGTACGCCGGATCGAGCTCGCCGTCCTTGAACACGATGAAGAACTGGCTGCCGTTCGTGCCGGCGCCGGCGTTCGCCATCGCGACGACGCCGCGGGTGTAGCGGGCGCCGGCCAGGTTTTCGTCGGCGAACGCGTAGTCCGGCTGGCCGGTGCCGGTGCCGGTCGGGTCGCCGCACTGGAGGATGGAGAGCCCCTCGGTGACCAGCCGGTGGCACGGGCTGCCGTCGAAGTAGTGCTTGGCGGCCAGGTGGGCGAAGCTCGCCACGGTGCACGGGGTGGCCGCGCGGTCCATCGTGATGGTGATCGGGCCGAGGTTGGTGGTGATCCGCATGGTGGCGGTGCCGGAGCGCGGGGCGCCCGCGAAGTCCGGCATGCCGACCGCCTTGTCCGCCGGCTCGGCCGCCCGGCTCGTGGCGCCACACGCGCCGCCGGAGCCGGCGGGCGGCGCGGCACGGTCGCCGTTCGTGCCGGAGTCGATCGCGCCGTCGTTCACGTAGTACACGACGGCGGCCGTCACACAGCCCGCGCACAGCAGGACCGCGACGACCGCGCCGGCCACCAGGCCGATGACCAGGCCGCGCCTGCTCTTCGGTGGCGGCGGCGCCAGTGGTGGTGGCCCCATGCCGGCCGGCGGCGGCCACGGGCCGGCCTGCGGCGGATAGGGCTGATAGGGCGGGCGGGGCGGCTCCGGCTGACCGGGCGCCGGTGGAGGGGGGTTGGTCACCGGGGAGTCCTCATTTCGAGGCGAGATCGGCGACCAACGGGCTGATCAGGCGAAACATGCCTGGCAGGTGTGCCCCCGGTGGGATTCGAACCCACACTGTCGGAGGTTTGAGCTCCGTTCCTCTGCCGGTTGGGATACGGGGACGTCGGTCGGGTCGGGAACTGACCGCGACCAGACTACCCACTACGCTGAGGGCGACGGCACCCGACCGGTCGGAGTGTCGGGAGCAAGTGAGGGGTAGGGGTTCGTGGCCGACACGCAGGCGGGTGCCGAGCGCAGGCGGGTGCTGATCGCCGAGGACGAGGCGCTCATCCGCCTGGACCTGGCCGAGATGCTGGTCGAAGAGGGCTACGACGTGGTCGGCGAGGCCGGTGACGGTGAGACGGCCGTGCGGCTCGCCCTCGACCTCAAGCCCGACCTCGTCATCCTCGACATCAAGATGCCGATCATGGACGGGCTGGCCGCCGCCGAGCGGATCGCGGGCGAGCGGGTGGCGCCGGTCGTCATCCTCACCGCGTTCAGCCAGCGTGACCTGGTGGAGCGGGCCCGCGCGGCCGGCGCGATGGCCTACCTCGTCAAGCCGTTCCAAAAGAGCGACCTGGTGCCGGCGATCGAGATCGCCCTCTCCCGCTACCAGGAGATCGCCGCCCTCGAGTCCGAGGTGGCCGGGCTCAACGACCGGCTGGAGACGCGCAAGGCCGTCGAGCGGGCCAAGGGGACGTTGATGACCACTTATGGCATGACCGAGCCGCAGGCGTTCAAGTGGATCCAGCGCACCGCCATGGACCACCGTATGACCATGCGTGAGGTGGCTGAGCGGATCTTGACCGAGACCCCGACTGAGGGCTCTGACCAGCCCAAACAGTAGAGCTTTATGACAGCGTTACCGTCAGACTGAGCACGCTACGTAACGGTTTCGTCAACTGCGCGGCCAAGCCCTTACGGGTTGCCCGCCTGGTGGGATAACGTCCCGGCGCAGACCGAGATAGCGGTCGGGCTCGTCTGTCCCGCAAGAGCCAATCGGCAGCGGGTGGTTCGGGCCATTTGATGGAGGAGGGTTCGAGCCTTGAGGCAGAAGCTCGCGCGGGCGTTCGGTGGCATCGCCATCGCCGCGCTCGTATTCGGTGGCGCCGCGTGTCAGGCCGGAGACGACGACGGCGGAGACGGCGGTAGCGGTAGCAACGCCGCGTGTGGCATGAAGATCGGCTTCTTCGGCGCGCTCACCGGTGACGCGGCCGGCTTGGGTATCCACATGCGTAACGGCACCAAGCTGGCGATCGATCAATACAACAAGGAAAACGCCGACTGCACCGCCGAGATCGTCGAGTACGACTCGCAGGGTGACCCGGCCAAGGCCCCGGCCCTGGCGACCCAGGCGGTCGGCGACCAGAAGGTCATCGCGATCATCGGCCCGGCGTTCTCCGGTGAGTCCGAGGTCGCCGACCCGATCTTCCAGTCGGGCAACCTGCCGACGATCACCCCGTCGGCGACCCGCCCGAGCCTGAGCACCAAGGGTTGGAGCGTGTTCCACCGCGGCGTCGGTAACGACGAGTCGCAGGGTCCGGCCGCGGGCCGGTACATCAAGAACGTGCTGAAGGCCGAGAAGGTCTACGTCGTCGACGACCAGTCGGCGTACGGCGCGGGTCTGGCCGACGAGGTCAAGAAGGTCATCGGCACGCCGGTCGGCGAGGACAAGGTCCAGGTCAAGCAGACCAACTTCTCCGCGGTGGTCACCAAGATCCGTAACTCCGGCGCCACGGCGCTGTTCTTCGGTGGCTACTACACCGAGGCGGGCCTGCTGCTCAAGCAGCTCAAGGGCGCCGGCTGGCA
>NZ_JBQHDG010000057.1:0-1397 GCF_052068095.1 Phytohabitans sp. LJ34
GGCTTGTAGGGGCCCTCGATCGGCACGCCCAGGTACGAGGCCTGCTCCTTGGAGAGCTCGGTCAGCCGGGCACCCAGCGCGTCCAGGTGCAGGCGGGCGACCTTCTCGTCCAGGGCCTTGGGCAGCGTGTACACGCCGACCGGGTATTCCTCGGTCTTCGTGAACAGCTCGATCTGGGCGATCGTCTGGTTGGAGAACGAGTTGGACATCACGAAGGACGGGTGGCCCGTCGCGTTGCCCAGGTTGAGCAGCCGGCCCTCCGACAGGATGATGACCGAGTGGCCGTCGGCGAAGCGCCACTCGTCGACCTGCGGCTTGACGTTGATCCGCTCCACGTCGTCGCGCTTGCCGAGACCGGCCATGTCGATCTCGTTGTCGAAGTGGCCGATGTTGCCCACGATCGCCTGGTGCTTCATGCGGGCCATGTGCTCGTGGGTGATGACGTCGAAGCAGCCGGTCGCGGTGATGAAGATGTCCGCGGTTTCCACGACGTCTTCCAGCGTGGCGACCTGGTAGCCGTCCATCGCGGCCTGGAGCGCGCAGATCGGGTCGACCTCGGTCACGATCACGCGGGCACCCTGGCCGCGCAGCGACTCGGCGCAGCCCTTGCCCACGTCGCCGTACCCGCACACGACCGCGACCTTGCCGCCGATCAGCACGTCGGTGGCGCGGTTGATGCCGTCGATGAGCGAGTGGCGGCAGCCGTACTTGTTGTCGAACTTGCTCTTGGTCACCGAGTCGTTCACGTTGATCGCCGGGAAGAGCAGGCTGCCCGCGGCCTGCATCTCGTACAGCCGGTGCACGCCGGTGGTGGTCTCCTCGGTCACGCCCTTGATGCCGGCGGCGACGCGGGTCCAGCGGCGGTTGTCCTCGGCGAGCGAGCGCTGAAGCACGCCGAGGATCACGGCGTACTCCTCGTTGTCCGCGGTCTCCGGCGCCGGCACCGCGCCGGCCTTCTCGAACTCCGCGCCCTTGTGCACCAGCAGCGTGGCGTCACCACCGTCGTCCAGGATCATGTTGGGACCCTGGCCGTCCGGCCACACCAGCACCTGCTCGGTGCACCACCAGTACTCGGCGAGGGTCTCGCCCTTCCACGCGTACACCGGGACGCCGGACGGTGCCTCGGGCGTGCCGTTGGGTCCGACAACGATCGCGGCGGCGGCGTGGTCCTGGGTGGAGAAGATGTTGCACGAGGCCCAGCGGACCTCCGCACCCAGCGCGGTGAGTGTCTCGATCAGCACGGCGGTCTGGATGGTCATGTGCAGCGAACCTGTGACGCGGGCGCCCGCGAGGGGCTGGGCGTCGGCGTACTCCCGCCGCAAGGCCATCAGCCCGGGCATCTCGTGCTCCGCGAGCTGGATCTCCTTGCGACCGAAACCGGCCAACGACAGGTCCGC
>NZ_JBQHDG010000058.1:0-1325 GCF_052068095.1 Phytohabitans sp. LJ34
TGAACCGCCCCGGGTTCTGTGGAGACTTCAGTGGTTGACTCCAGCCACCGCGCGAGGCTGGTGTTGAGCGTAGTAGGTCGATTCGTGTTCGTCTGGCGGCACATGGTCGATGGCGGAGTGCAGCCGTGTGGTGTTGTACCAGTCCACCCATTCGGCGGTGGCCAGTTCGACGTCGGCTAGGCCGCGCCACGGCCCGCGGGGCTTGATCAGTTCGGTCTTGTACAGGCCGATGGTGGACTCCATGAGCGCGTTGTCCAGGGCGTCACCGACGCTGCCGACCGAGGCGTCGATCCCGGCCTCGATCAGGTGGGTGGTGAACCGGAACGACGTGTACTGACTGCCGGCGTCGCTGTGATGGATCAGGCCCGGTCCGATCGGCCGGTGGTGACGATCTCGTCGCCATAGGGCCATGTCCAAGGCGGCCAGCACCAACGGGGTGCGCTTGTTGGTTGCGGCGGACCAGCCCACGATGGCGCGGGAGTAGACGTCGACGACGAACGCTACGTATACCACCCCCGCCCAGGAGGCGACGTGCGTGAAGTCGGCTACCCAGGCCTGGTTTGGTCGCGGCGCGGTGAAGTCCCGGTTGAGTCTGTCGCCGGCGCGCTGGTGCCGCGGATCCGGCACTGTGGTGCGGATCTTCTTACCCCGCGCCGCGCCGGCCAGGCCGGCGCGGCGCATCAGCCGCTCCACCGTGCACCGGGCTACCCGGTGGCCCTGCCAGCGCAGCTGGTGCCAGATCTTGCGGGCTCCGTACACGCCGTAGTTCGCCGCGTAGATGTCATGGATCAGCACCAACAGTTCCTCGTCGCGCTGCTGCCTCCTCGAGGGCGGCCGGGCCTTGGCCGCCCAGTAGCCGCTCGGTGCGATGCTGACCCCGTGCGCACGCAGCACGCGGCAGATCGGCTCGACCCCACCGAACCGGTCACGGTGCTCGTCAATGAACCTCACGAGCGTGTCGTAGGCCGGTCCAGCTCGGCCGCGAAGAAAGCCGACGCGGCCTTCAAGATCTCGTTCGCCCGCCGCAGCTCAGCGTTCTCCCGCCGCAACCGCTTCAGCTCCGCCGACTCATCCGACGTGGTACCCGGCCGCTGCCCGGCATCCACCTCAGCCTGACGCACCCACTTACGCAACGTCTCCGCAGTACCGATCCCGAGCCGCTGCGCAACCGCACCGATCGCGGCCCACTCCGAGTCGTAGTTCGGCCGCACCTCCGCGACCATCCGCACCGCCCGCTCACGCAACTCCAGCGGGTACACAACCGATCTCGCCACCTGTCGATCCTTCCCAATCCGGGAAGCCTCTACAAGATCCGGGGCGGTTCA
>NZ_JBQHDG010000059.1:0-1324 GCF_052068095.1 Phytohabitans sp. LJ34
GATGCTCCTATGGTTGTCAAGCGGCGGGGTCAGGGTCGTTTGTTGTGATGATTTGGTAGAGCTCGCGGGCGATGTACCGCTTGAGGCAGCGGATGATCTCTTTCTTGGATAGGCCGTCTTTGGTGCGTCGCTGCATGTAGGCGCGGGTGTTGGGGTCCCAGCGCAGCCGGGTGAGTACGACGCGGTAGAGGGCGGCGTTGGCCTGTCGGTCGCCGCCGCGGTTGAGGCGGTGGCGGGTGGTTTTGCCGGACGAGGCGGGTAGTGGGGCGACGCCGCAGAGCATGGCGAACGCGGTTTCGGAGGTGATCCGGTCGTGGTTTTCGCCGGCGGTGACCAGGAGTTGACCGGCGACGTCGGGGCCGACGCCGTGGACGGTGAGCAGGTCGGGGTTGATGGCGGTCACCAGCGGTTCGAGCAGTTCGTCCAGGTTGGTGATCTCGGCGGACAGTTGTTGGTGGCGGCGGGCCAGCGACCGGAGGGCGAGCTTGACGGCGGTGGCTGGGGTGGCGGCGTTGGCCCGGTCGCCTCGCAGGTTGGCGCAGGTGGCGATCAACTGTTTGACGGGCAGGCCGCGCAGCCGGCCGCGTAGTTCGTCGGGGGCGGTGACGATCAGGGTCTTGATCTGGCGTTGGGTGTCGGCGCGTTGCTCGACCGCGCTGCGCCGGGCCACCCGTAGGTTGCGTAGGGCTTCGACGCGGCCGTCGTGTTGCTTTGGGGTGCCGGTGCGGTCGCCGGCCAGGGCGGTCTTGGCCGCCGCGATGGCATCGATCGGGTCGGACTTGCCCTGCAAGCGGCGCATCTTGCGGTTCGGGCGGTCGACCTCGATCACCTCGACACCCTCACCACGCAGCCGGCGGGCCAGGCCCGCCCCGTATGCGCCGGTCCCCTCGACCCCGACCCGGCCCAGGTGGCCGTGGCCGCGCATCCAGGCCAGCAGGGCGGCGTAGCCGGCCACGGTGGCCGGGAACTGCTCGGTGCCCAGCACCCGCCCGAGCGGGTCGATCACCGCCGCGGTGTGCGTATCAAGGTGGGTGTCGACCCCACCAACAACCTCGATGACGGCAGGGTCGGGTGTAATAGAGGGCATCGTCGTCCTCGCGCTCGTGATGGTGGGCAGGGCGACACGCACCAGCCGGGCAACGCGGACAAGACAGAGTCGGGGCCTCTAGCCAGGCTCCTATTAGGTCACAAACCCGCGCCGGTGAGTGCACGAGCACCTCCCGACGGAGGCCGACAAATCGTCTTCCAAGACCCGAAGTCAGTCCGTCGTAGGGTCAGACCCCCGACGGGAGGTGCTCACAAACATCATCTCTGTCCGTCGTGG
>NZ_JBQHDG010000060.1:0-1052 GCF_052068095.1 Phytohabitans sp. LJ34
GATCCGCACATCAAGGACGAGCGCTTCGTATCGCTCGACGAGGTGCTGGCCAAGGCCGACCTGCTCGTCATCGCCTGTCCACACCAGGAGTACACCGCCCTGGACACCCAGACCCCGGTCATCGACATGTGGGGGCTGACCGGCCAAGGCGTGAAGGTATGACGATCACGCCCCGGATCTCCGTCGTCATCCCGGTCTACAACGAGGGCGAAGCGATCATCCGGTGCATGGATCGCATCCTGCGCGAAGTCATGCTGCCCAGCGAGATCCTGCTCGTGCACGACATGCCGGAAGACACCACGGTCCCGTACGCGAAGCAGATCGCCGAGTCGCATCCGCAGGTGCGGCCGGTGCTCAACACGTACGGTCGGGGCCCGGCCAACGCGATCCGCTTCGGCATCGACGCGGCCCGCGCCCCGGTGACGGTGGTGACGATGGCCGACGGCTGCGACGACCCGCGCCAGATCGACGACCTGGCCCGGCTCGTAGAGCGCGGGGTCGTGGTGGCCGCCGCGTCGCGGTACATGCCCGGTGGGCAGCAGGTGGGCGGGCCGCGGCTCAAGCGGATGATGTCCCGCTGGGCCGGCCGCACGCTGTACGCGTTTACCCGGGTGGGCACGCGCGACGCGACCAACAGCTTCAAGGCGTACGACACCGAGTTCGTGCGCCAGGTGGGGATCGAGTCGCGCACCGGTTTCGAGATCGGGCTGGAGCTGACCGCCAAGGCCGGGCGGCTGCGCCTTCCGGTCGCGGAGATCCCGACCATCTGGCTCGACCGTCAGCTCGGCGAGTCCCACTTCGACCTCGGGCGGTTTCTGCCGTCGTACCTGCGGTGGTACAGGTTCGCGTACGGCCGGCGGCTCACCGTCGAGCAGATCGCCAAGCGCCGCCCGGCCGAGCCCGAGCCCGAGGCCGTTTCCGCACCGTCAGTCCCCGCGTCACTCAGCTAGGAGCAGTTTCTCGTGTCGAAGGTTTTGGTTACCGGCTCGGCCGGCTTCATCGGTGGCTACGTGGTGGAGGAGCTGTTGGGCCGTGGCCACGAGGTGGTCGGG
>NZ_JBQHDG010000061.1:0-1048 GCF_052068095.1 Phytohabitans sp. LJ34
GTGGTGGGCTGGACGTCCTTGCCGCCCACCCGCACGGTGGGCGTGCCGGTGACGCCGTCCCCGCTGGCCTCGTCGGTCACGTGTGCCGTCCACGGCTTGTACTTCCCGTCCCGTACCGCCTGGGCGAAGGCGTCTCCGAGGCCCACCGACCGGCCGATCTGGATCAGCTGGTCGTCACTGAGACCGGCACTGCCCTCGGCCGGCTGCTGCGCGAAAAGCGCCTTGACGTACTCCCGGAACTTACCGCCCTGCGCCGCCGCCCCGGAAGCCGCCGACGCCCGCGTGGAATACTGCGTCGAGGACGCCCGATCCAGGAACGCCAACGGGTGGTACACCACCGAGACCTTGCCCTCGGAAACAAGCTGGTCCAGGGTGGCGCCGGTCTGCTTCTCGAACTGCCCACACGCCGGGCAGATGAAGTCTTCGTAGATGTCGATCCGCACCGGTCCGGAGCCGACCTTGATGCCGGTGCCGTTTTCCACCGCACCGGCCGGCGCGACGTAGCTGCCGGAATCCTGGCTCGCCACCACACCCCAACCGATCAGCCCCGCGATGACCAGCACGGCCACCGCGGCGACCGACGTCCACAGCGTGCGCGAACGCCGCTTTTCCCGGGCGATCTGATCACGCACCATACGCGAGGCCTGCTTCTGCCCGACCCTGGTACTCATTTCTTCTCCAGCCAGCTATCGATGGACAAACGGGTGAGGGGCCAGACCAACAGGAACCCGGCGAGCGCCAGGAACCCCAGATCACGCAGGATCTCCGGACCATAGGTGGGGCTCTGACCGGCGCCAAGCTGACCACCACTGCCAAAACAGCCACAGTCGATCTGGAGGCCACGCGCCCACGCCTGAGCGATACCCGCGACGAAGACCACCAACAGCCCCGCCGAAACACCGGCGGCCAGCCGGGTGGCCAAACCCACCAGCAGCAGCACACCGAGGGCCATCTCGACGAAGGGCAGCGCGGCCCCGATCACCTTGGCCAACTCGTACGGCATCACGTCGTACGCGTTCACAGCCCGGCCCGACCCGGCAAGGTCACC
>NZ_JBQHDG010000062.1:0-1035 GCF_052068095.1 Phytohabitans sp. LJ34
GATCCGCACATCAAGGACGAGCGCTTCGTATCGCTCGACGAGGTGCTGGCCAAGGCCGACCTGCTCGTCATCGCCTGCCCACACCAGGAGTACACGGCCCTCGAGACGGCGACGCCGGTGGTGGACATGTGGGGGCTCACCGGCCAAGGCGTGAAGATATGACGATCACGCCCCGCGTGTCGGTGGTGATCCCCGTCTACAACGAGGGGGAGTCGATCGTCCGGTGCCTCGACCGGATCCTCCGTGAGGTGCTGCTGCCGGCCGAGGTGCTCGTCGTGCACGACATGCCGGAAGACACCACGGTGCCGTACGCGCAGGAGGTCGCCCGCACCGACCCGCGCGTCCGCACCGTGCTCAACACGTACGGGCGGGGCCCGGCCAACGCGATCCGCTTCGGCATCGACTCGGCGACCGCGCCCGTCGCGGTGGTCACGATGGCCGACGGCTCCGACGACCCGCGGCAGATCGACGACCTCGCCCGGCTCGTCGACCGGGGTGTGGTCGTGGCGGCCGCGTCGCGGTACATGCCCGGTGGGCAGCAGGTGGGCGGCCCCCGGTTCAAGCGGATGATGTCCCGCTGGGCGGGTCGCACGCTGCACTGGTTCGCCCGGGTGGGCACGCGCGACGCGACCAACAGCTTCAAGGCGTACGACACCGAGTTCGTGCGCCAGGTGGGGATCGAGTCGCGCACCGGTTTCGAGATCGGGCTGGAGCTGACCGCCAAGGCCAACAGGCTGCGGCTGCCCGTGGCCGAGATCCCCACGATCTGGCTCGACCGTCAGCTCGGCGAGTCCCGTTTCGACCTCGGGCGGTTCATGCCCTCGTACCTCAAGTGGTACTTCTTCGCGTACGGCCGCAGGCTGTCGGCCGAGCAGATCGCGGCACGCCGCGGCACGGCGGAGACCACGCCGGCCGACCCAACCCTGGAAAAGGAGAACAGCGCTAGTGGCTAAGGTCCTGGTTACCGGCTCGGCCGGCTTCATCGGTGGCTACGTGGTGGAGGAGCTGTTGGGCCGTGGCCACGAGGTGGTCGGG
>NZ_JBQHDG010000063.1:0-1020 GCF_052068095.1 Phytohabitans sp. LJ34
TGGCGGGTGGGCCGCCGATGGCGGTGTGGTGTCGGTGATGGTTGTACATGTGGAGCCAGTGGGGCAAGGCGGCGCGGCGGGCGGTTTCGGTGGGGTAGGGCTTGGCGTAGGCCCATTCGTCGACCAGGGTGCGGTGGAAGCGTTCGACTTTGCCGTTGGTTTGCGGCCGGTATGGGCGGGTGCGTTTGGGTTGGATGCCCATCGAGGTGAGGGTGTGGCGCCATAGTTTGGAGCGGTAGCAGGCGCCGTTGTCGGTGATGACCCGGGTGATGGTGATGGCGTGGGTGGTGAAGAAGGCGTGGGCGCGTTGCCAGAAGGCGACGGCGGTGTGTTTGGTTTCGTTGGGCAGGATTTCGGTGTAGGCCAGCCTGCTGTGGTCGTCGATGGCGGTGTGTAGGTAGCTGTAGCCGATGATCGGTTTGCCGCCCTTGCGGCCGTGTTGGCTGGGGTGTTGTTGCTTGTGTCGGTTGCCGATGTGCCGGCCGTGGGCGCGCCAGCCGCCGCCGTCGGGGATGTTGCCGAGCTTCTTGACGTCGACGTGGATCAGGTCGCCGGGGTGGGGGTGTTCGTAGCGGCGGACTGGTTGGCCGGTGGCCCGGTCTAGGTGGGCCAGTCGTGGCACACCGGCGCGGGTCAGGATGGCGTGGCAGGTCGAGGTGGGCAGGCCGAGCCGGCCGGCGATCCGGGCTGGTCCCCACCGCTTGTTGGCCCGCAGGTGCAGTACCTTGCGCTCGACCGGCGCCGGCGTGCGGCGGGGGCTGTGGTGCGGGCGGCTGGACCGGTCGGCCATCCCGGCCGGCCCGTGGGCCCGGTATCGGTCGGCCCACCGTTTCGCAGTCGTTGGGCTGACCTGGAACCGTTCCGCGGCTCGCCGCAGCGACCATTTCTCGTCCACGATGCAGCGGGCCAGACGCAGCCGGCCCAGCTCGGTCAACGGGGCGTTACGGTGGGGCACGAGGACCTCCCTCGGATGGTGCGGCTGTTGTGGTAGCTCCACACCTACCGAGGAGGTCCTCACCC
>NZ_JBQHDG010000064.1:0-1003 GCF_052068095.1 Phytohabitans sp. LJ34
CCGTCGTGTACGGCCTGGGTCACCCATGGGACGACCTCGTCGAGCATCGTGTCCAGGCTGGTGGTCGCTTCGAAGCCGAGGACCTCACGCGCCTTGGTCACGTCCGGGACCCGCTTTTGCACGTCGTACTCGAACGGGTCGTCCGACACGTACCGGAACGGCACGTCCGGGCCCTTGATCTTCCGCCAGATCAGCTCGGCCAACTCCAGCACCGTGGTCGACTCCGCGGTGGACAGGTTGAAGTCTTCGTTGACCGCGGCCGGATGCTCCATCGCGGTCACGATCCCGGCGGCCAGGTCACCACCGTAGGTGTAATGCCGCACCTGGTTACCCTCACCCAGAATGTGCAACGGGTCCTGACCCTTCACGATCTTCTGCACCAGATCCGGCACCACATGCGACATGGCCAGCTTCACATTCCCGGACAGCACCTCAGCCTCACCCAACGCCCGACCCTCGCCGACACCGACGCAGTTGAACGGACGCACGATCGTGTACGGCAGCTTGTACTGCTCCCACGCCGCCCGCGCGTAATACTCCACCGCCAACTTCTGGAAACCGTACGAGGACAGCGGCGGCGGCACCCGCCGCTCGTCACCCTCCTTGGAGGGCCAGTGCTCGGTCGACTCGAACACCATCGACGACGACATGTAGGTGACCTTCCGCAACCGGCCATCCCGATGCGCCGCGATCGCCGCGTCACACGACGCCGCCATGATCCGCTCATTCGTCGCGAGCAGGTCGTAGGCGTAGGCGTGGAAATACGAGATCCCACCGATCATCGCCGCACCCGCGATGAAATGGTCACAATCCGCGGCCAGCTTCGTCACCAGCTCGGTGTCCGTCGCGTCACCCTCGACGAAGTGGTAACGCGGGTTGTCGTCATAGCTGTGCGTCACCGGACCGTACTTCGAAAAGTTGTCCAGCCCGACCACCTCGTGGCCACGGCCCAACAGCTCCTCCACCACGTAGCCACCGATGAAGCCGGCCGAGCCGGTAACCA
>NZ_JBQHDG010000065.1:0-920 GCF_052068095.1 Phytohabitans sp. LJ34
GGATGGCCACGCCGCTGTTGACCGGGGTGCCGAAGTTGGGCGTGCCGTCCGCGTTCCAGGTGAACTTCTGCGCCCGCGTGGTCCGGTTGATGTCACACCCCTGACTCGCCGAACTGTTCGCGTGATACACGATCCAGTCCTCCGTACCATCCGGCGACTTGAAGAACCCGTTGTGCCCCGGCCCGTACACGTTACCCGCCCGCTGGAACACCGGACTCGGGAACTTCCGCCACGACGACGCGTTCAACGGATCCCCACCGACATACTCGATCATCCCCAACTTGTAATCCGGCGTCGAACAATGCGACGCCGAGTACACGATGAACGTCCGCCCGTTACGCTGCAACACCTCACCACCCTCGGCCACCGCACCACCCACCGTCTCCCACGACAAGCTAGGCGTCACCAAAATCCGCCGCGTCCCACTCGCCGTCCACGGATTCGACAACGGCCGGATGAACAACGGCTGCGACCCGTTGTAGAACGTCCCCAACAAATACAAGTTCCCGTTCAACTGAAGAATCCCCGGATCCAGCTCCCACGTGTTGTCCGACACCGGATCCAACATGTCCGCCTTGAACGTGTACGGACCCATCGGATCCAACCCCGCACTCTCCAACACATGAATCCGCTGCGAACCCAGATCGAACGGCTCACGCCCCGCCGTGTAATAGAAATACCACCGCTGCCCATTCGGCCCGTTCAACAAATGAAACTCCGGCGCCCACATCGTCCCCGCACCATTCGGCCGAGTCAACGTGAACAACAACGTATCCGAAGCCGACGACAACCCCGCCAACGTCCGCGAACGACGCATCGTAATCGTGTTGTTCCACGTCGTCGTCGCCAAATAGTAATAACCGTTGTAATACTGCATCCACGGATCCGGACCACGCATCTTGATCGGGTTGGTGAACGTG
>NZ_JBQHDG010000066.1:0-883 GCF_052068095.1 Phytohabitans sp. LJ34
GTGGCGGCGATGACGGTGCCGGTTCTGGCAGCGGCTCGGACGATGGGAAGATCGTTCTCGGGTTTTCCCAGGTCGGTGCCGAAAGCGGCTGGCGTACCGCGAACACCAAGTCGATCCAGGACTCGGCCAAGGAAGCCGGGATCGAGCTGAAGTTCTCCGACGCCCAGCAAAAGCAGGAAAACCAGATCAAGGCGATCCGCTCGTTCATCCAGCAGAAGGTCGACATCATCGCCTTCTCCCCGGTGGTCGAGTCCGGCTGGGACACCGTGCTCAAGGAAGCCAAGGACGCCGACATCCCGGTCATCCTCACCGACCGGGCCGTCGACTCCCCGGACACCAGCCTCTACAAATCCTTCCTCGGCTCGGACTTCGTCGAGGAAGGCAAGAAGGCCGGCGACTGGCTGGTCAAGGAGTACGCCAGCAGCACCGACCCGGTCAACATCGTCGAACTGCAAGGCACCACCGGCTCCGCCCCGGCCAACGACCGCAAGAAGGGCTTCGGCGACGTCATCGCCGCCGAACCCAAGTTCAAAATCATCGCCTCACAAACCGGCGACTTCACCCGCGCCAAGGGCAAAGAAGTCATGGAAGCCTTCCTCAAGGCCAACCCCGACATCGACGTGCTCTACGCCCACAACGACGACATGGGCCTGGGCGCGATCGAAGCCATCGAAGGCGCCGGCAAGAAACCCGGCACCGACATCAAAATCATCACCGTCGACGCCGTCCGCGACGGCATGCAAGCACTCGCCGACGGCAAAATCAACTTCATCGTCGAATGCTCTCCCCTGCTCGGCCCACAGCTGATGGAACTGGTCAAGAAGGTCAACGCCGGCGAAGCCGTCGAACCCCGCATCATCACCAAGGAAACCACCTTCACCCA
>NZ_JBQHDG010000067.1:0-802 GCF_052068095.1 Phytohabitans sp. LJ34
ACCGAGCGGCGCCGCAGCAGCCGCCGCACGAGCGCGGAACCCGCCGAGCCCGCGGAGCCGGCGCCGGCGCCGCTCAGGTACGCGCCCGCGGAGCCGCCCAGCAGCGCGCCCGCCAGGATCTCGCGCATACCCGCGTTGACCTCACCGAGCTCGACGAACAGCAGATGGCACCGCCGGCACTCGTCCAAGTGCTGCTCGACCCGGCGACCGTCCCGGCGGGACAGTCCACCCCGGACATGGGCACCGAGCCGCTCGATCGACCACCGGCACTCGTCGGCCGGGTCCGCGGCGATGTGCTCCTGTAGGTAGTTCTGGCGCAGCCGCTCGCGGGCCCGGTACGCCATCGCGGCCACGCCGTTGGGCGTCAGCCCCATCATCGGCGCCACGTCGGCCGGGTTCTCGCCCTCGACCTCGGTGTGCCACAGCACCGCCTGCCAGTGCTCGGGCAGGCGGGCGAAGGCGCGCGCGACGAAGCCGTACTCCATCCCCTGGACCGCCGTGTCCACGAAGGGCACGCCGGGGTCGTGGGCCTCGGGGTCGTCGGTCACCGACTCGCGGCGGGCCTTGCGGGTGCGGTCGTAGAAGAGCCGGCGAATGGTGGTGAGCAGATACGGCCGGAACGCGGACTCCGGCCCGCCGCCCTCCTCCAGCGTGGCCAGCAGCTTCGCGAACGCCTCGGCGACGAGGTCCTCGACGTCCGCCGGGTCGCGTACGAGCGTGCGCGTCATCCGCCGGGCGGCGTCCACGTGCCGGCGGTAGACCAGCTCGTAGGCGGCGGTGTCACCGGCCCGAACGGCCGCGA
>NZ_JBQHDG010000068.1:0-757 GCF_052068095.1 Phytohabitans sp. LJ34
CCCGAGCGACCCGGATACGACCACAGCACGTTGCCGGAGTCGACCGCCAACAGATCCTCGTACCGATCCCCGTTCACACTCTCCGCAGCCAGGTTGCGGGCGCTGTTGAACCGGTAGAGGTTGTACGTCCGCATCAGGCTGATGACCTTGTTGGCGTACTCCGGGTCGGTGGCGTAGCCGGCCCGGTGCACCTCCCGGATGAACTGGTCCGGGTCGTCGACGTGGTCGAACGCGGCCGCGTACCGCGGTGTGCGCAGCAGCCGCCCGTAGTCGCGGAAGGAGTCCGTGCTGCTGGCGTACCCCCGGAAGTACTGGTTGACGGTGTAGCAGCCGGACGAGTCGCACTCCTGGGTCGGGTAGTTGTGGCAGCTCGTCGCGATTGGCCCGGGATCGCTCGGCGACACGCACTTGAAGCCGAAGAAGTTCCGCCGTTCGCGGGTGAGGCGGCTCTCGCCCCACGCCGACTCGAGGATCGACTGGCCGAGCGCGACGGATGCCGGCACGCCATACTGCTGCTGGACGGTCTGGGCGGACGGGGCGTAGGCGCTGATGTACGCGTCCGGCGCCATCGCCGACGCGCTGCCGATCGCCGCCGTGGAAAGCAGGCCACCGACAAGTGCCGCGACGGCGAGCCGGGCAAGGAAGGTTCTTCTCATGGTTGCTCCCAGCGGTCAGTAGTTGGCGAGGCGGAAGGTGGACCAGCCGTGGCCGATTTGGGCGGGTGTGGCGAAGGTGCCGTCGCCGTCGCCGGTCCAGC
>NZ_JBQHDG010000069.1:0-754 GCF_052068095.1 Phytohabitans sp. LJ34
GCTGGACCGGCGACGGCGACGGCACCTTCGCCACACCCGCCCAAATCGGCCACGGCTGGTCCACCTTCCGCCTCGCCCGCTACTAAACCCCTGGAGCAACCATGAGAAGAAGGTTTGTCACCGCGGTCGTCGGAGCGCTGGCCATGCTGGCCACGTTCGCGCTCCAGGAGGTTACCCTCGGACGTGCGGCGCATGCGGCCACGCGTGCCGGGATCGTCGCCGTCGCCGAGGCTGAGATCGGCAACTCCGAGGCCAACGGCCGCTGCCAGAAGTACGGTCCGTGCATTACGACCGCGTGGTGCGCGATGTTCGCCGAATGGGTGTGGCGCACCGCTGGCGTGTCCCCCGTTTTCACGACCGACGTCGCCACGGCGGTCGGCACGTGGGGCCAGCAGCAGGGTCTCTGGAAGGCTCGCCCCTCCGGCGGCACCGGCAGCCCGGCACCGGGCGATGTGGTCGTGTGGGGCGCACCGGGCTCGGGCACGGGCGGCCACGTCGGGATCGTCCACAACGTACACTCGGACGGCACCATCACCACCGTCGAGGGTAACCAGGACGACGCGGTGGTCAAGCGCCGCATCAACCCGGTGACCCAGCGCGCGGGCGAGCGCGACGTGCTCATCTCTGGTTACGTCTCGCCGCCGAACATCACCACCCCGAACCTCGCGGCGGAGAGTGTGAACGGGGATCGGTACGAGGATCTGTTGGCGGTCGACTCCGGCAACGTGCTGTGGTCGTATCCGGGTCGCTCGGG
>NZ_JBQHDG010000070.1:0-726 GCF_052068095.1 Phytohabitans sp. LJ34
GTGAACGGGGATCGGTACGAGGATCTGTTGGCGGTCGACTCCGGCAACGTGCTGTGGTCGTATCCGGGTCGCTCGGGCGGCACGGTCGGTACGGCGGTGCGGATCGGTGCGGGTTGGATCGACAACTACAACCGGATCGCGGTCGGTGACTCCAATGGGGACGGTTGGGCCGACCTGTTCGCCACCGCCACCGACGGCGTGCTGTGGTACTGGCACAACGACGGCGACGGCACCTTCAGCGCCCGCACCCAGATCGGGCAAGGCTGGAAGGCCGTCCAGTGGTTCTCCGTCGCCGACGTCAACGGCGACGACAAGGCCGACATCCTCGCCAAGGTCGGCGACTACCTCAACCTCTACACCGGCACCGGCCGCGGCGGCTTCACCGAACCACGCCGGATCGGGACCGGCTGGACCCAGATCGACCGGTTCGCCGCCGCCGACGCGGACGGCGACGGCGACGCCGACATCTGGGGCACCAAACCAGACGGCACCCTACTGTTCTGGAAAGGCAACGGCAGCGGCGGCTTCGCCAGCGCCGCCACCGTAGGCGGCAACTGGGACGCCATCCGCGAATTCGCCATCCTCGACGTCACCGGCGACTACAACGCCGACATCATCGGCATCAAAAAGGCCGACAACACCCTCATCCGCTGGACCGGCGACGGCGACGGCACCTTCGCCACACCCGCCCAAATCGGCCACGGCTGGTCCACCTTCCGCCTCGCC
>NZ_JBQHDG010000071.1:0-631 GCF_052068095.1 Phytohabitans sp. LJ34
GGCATGCTGCCGTGGACCGGTGCGGCCCAGGCGCACGGCACGATCATCAACCCGATGACGCGCGCCTACCAGTGCTGGAAGACCTGGGGCAGCCAGCACATGAACCCGGCCATGCAGCAGCAGGACCCCATGTGCTGGGCGGCCTTCCAGGCCAACCCCGACACCATGTGGAACTGGATGAGCGCGCTGCGGGACGGCCTCGGCGGCCAGTTCCAGGCCCGTACCCCGGACGGGCAGCTGTGCAGCAACGGCCTCGCCCGCAACAACACCCTGAACCAGCCCGGAGCGTGGAAGAGGACCACCGTCGGGCGCAGCTTCACGGCCCAGCTGTACGACCAGGCCAGCCACGGCGCCGACTACTTCCGGGTCTACGTCACCAAGCAGGGGTTCAACCCGGCCACCCAGAGCCTCGGCTGGGGCAACCTCGACTTGATCACGACGACCGGACGCTACGCGCCGGCGCAGAACATCTCGTTCAACGTCACGATCCCCGCAGGACGCACCGGAAACCACATCCTCTTTGTGATCTGGCAGGCCTCGCACCTGGATCAGGCCTACATGTGGTGCAGCGACATCACCATCACCTGACCGGTAACACCAACAGCCACAGCACCACCCCGGCCCAGGACAC
>NZ_JBQHDG010000072.1:0-542 GCF_052068095.1 Phytohabitans sp. LJ34
ACCGACCAGATCGTGCCGCTGGAGCCCGAAGAGGCGGAGCTGGCGAAGCTGTTCACGAACACGTGGCGGTATATCAAGTTCGCGACGGCCAACCAGTTTTGGATGATGGCCAACGATTTCGGGCTCGACTACGCGCGGATCCGGCATGCGATCACGTTTGATTACCCGCGGGCGGCGGATCTGCCGATGCCGGGGTTCGCGGCGGGTCCGTGTTTGTTCAAGGACACGATGCAGTTGGCGGCGTTCAACCGGAACAACTTCGTGTTGGGTCACTCGGCGATGCTGATCAACGAGGGTTTGCCGTTGTATCTGGTGTCGCGGTTGGAGGACAGTTACGACCTGTCGTCGATGACGGTGGGCATTTTGGGGATGGCGTTCAAGGGTGGCAGCGACGATCCGCGTGAGTCCCTCGCCTACAAGCTGCGCAAGATCTTGTCGTTGAAGGCGCGCGAGACGTTGTGCACCGATCCGCACATCAAGGACGAGCGCTTCGTATCGCTCGACGAGGTGCTGGCCAAGGCCGACCTGCTCGTCATCGCCTG
>NZ_JBQHDG010000073.1:0-535 GCF_052068095.1 Phytohabitans sp. LJ34
CGCCGCTGGACTTCGGTCCGGACGAGTGCTCCGAGGGCAACGACCTCCAGCTGCACGACGGCTTCCAGAACGGCAACCGCTGCGTCGACACGCAGATGGGCGAGGTCGCCAACGCCGACCAAAACCCCACCCTGCTGATCACCAGCGCCCCGCGCAGCGTCGGGGTGAACCAGCCGTTCACGATCCGGGTCAGCACCCGCAACCTGATCCGCGACCGGTTCCTACCCGCCGGCCAAGGCGGCTACTACGTCGACATGTCGATCCTCAACGCACAAAACCTGGTCCGCGGCCACTTCCACACCGGCTGCCGCCAACTCAACAGCACGCAAGCCGCCCCCGACCCCGCACCGGCCCCGGCGTTCTTCGTCGCCACCGAGGACAACGGCGGCGGCGCCCAGCCAGACGTCATCGAAATCCGGGTACCAGGCCTGCCCAACCGGGGCACCTTCCAATGCGCCTCCTGGGCCGGCGACGCCTCACACCGCATCCCGATGATGCAGCGCGCCAACCAGATCCCCGCCTTCGACTCGGTCCG
>NZ_JBQHDG010000074.1:0-504 GCF_052068095.1 Phytohabitans sp. LJ34
CCGGGCGTACGACGTGAAGCCGGTCATCAAGGCCCTGCTCGACGGCGAGTCCGTGGAGCTGCACGCGCGCTGGGCGCCCAACATCGTCACCACACTGGGCCGCTTCGCCGGCCGCACGGTCGGCGTGATCGCCAACAACCCGCTACGCCTGGGCGGCTGCCTCGACTCGGCCAGCGCCGAGAAGGCGGCCCGCTTCGTGCGGATGTGCGACGCGCTGGGCGTGCCGCTGATCGTCCTCGTAGACGTCCCCGGCTACCTGCCCGGCCTCGGCCAGGAGTGGGACGGCGTCGTACGGCGCGGCGCGAAACTGCTGCACGCGTTCGCCGAGGCGGTGGTGCCCCGGGTGACGCTGGTGACGCGCAAGGCCTACGGCGGCGCGTACATCGCGATGAACTCCCGCTCCCTCGGCGCGACCGCCGTCTTCGCCTGGCCCAACGCGGAGCTCGCGGTCATGGGCGCCTCGGCGGCCGTCAACATCCTCCACCGCAAGAAGCTCGCCGCCGC